>JBAXGQ010000233.1:0-1504 GCA_037139315.1 Burkholderiaceae bacterium | reverse complement strand
GCCTTAGCAGAACAATTTACTGGTTTAGCGCCCGATGCGACAGAAGAAAATATTCAAGCGCGGGTGCGTGGCACATTATTGATGGCTCTCTCGAATAAAACGGGCCGCTTAGTTTTAACTACGGGTAATAAAAGTGAGATGGCAGTCGGTTATTGTACGCTTTATGGCGATATGGCCGGTGGCTTTGCGGTGATTAAAGATATTGCTAAAACCTTGGTCTATCGGCTTTGCCATTATCGCAATCAACTTGCTCCAATTATTCCTGAGCGAATTCTTACGCGGGCACCATCAGCTGAATTACGCGATAACCAAACTGATCAAGATAGCTTACCCAGTTACGAGGTGCTGGACGCTATTTTGGAGCGTTACATGGAACAAAATCAATCGCTGGCCGAGATCGTTGCGGCGGGCTTCGATGCTGCAAGTGTTGAAAAAGTCACCCGTCTCATCAAACTCAATGAATATAAGCGGCGCCAAGCCCCTCCAGGCGTGCGCATCACCAACCGCGCCTTTGGTCGTGATTGGCGTTATCCCATCACTTCCGCGTTTCGCGCCTAAGTTCCTGAATCTAAGGGTATGATTATCAAATCTATTGAGGAGAATTAGATGAAGCTCATTACATCTATCATTAAACCATTCAAGCTGGACGAAGTGCGCGAAGCCATGGCAGACGTTGGCGTTACCGGCTTAACCGTTACCGAAGTCAAAGGGTTTGGCCGTCAAAAAGGCCATACTGAACTGTATCGTGGCGCAGAATATGTGGTCGATTTTTTACCAAAGGTAAAAGTAGAGGTCGTCGTAGCAGATGATTCAGTCGAGCGTGTTATCGAGGCGATTACGAAAGCAGCGCATACTGGCAAAATTGGTGATGGCAAAATTTTTGTCACCTCAGTTGAGCAAGTCATTCGTATTCGCACAGGTGAAGCTAACGAATCAGCAATTTAAAGCTTCGTCTCTTCTAAGATAAGCGTTTTTGCTTCAGGGTTGCTTGGTCTTACGCGTAGACCTTGAAAAAAAATCTCGGTTTGCGCTAAATTCGTTGTCAATAGTTTGAATGGTGGCGCGCCATAAAAAGAATAAGAGGCGCCTGCCTCGAGGGTCTTACTCTGTTCTTTGCCGGCTGCATCAATGACGCAAACCACCTGCTGGCTTAGGCTTTGTACGTAGACCATATCACCAGCCTTACTTGGCGAACCAGTTTTATACATTACTGGATTATTTTCTGGTTTGGGGCAAGCTGCATCATTAATAACAGTAGTAGGCTTAGTATTGGGCTCAATCATGGCAACTGGGGTTGGCTCAGGTGCCGGACTAGGCTCTTCTTTAAGTAATGCGGGTGCGGCAATAAGTGGCGCAGCAGGAACAGGTGCAGATACTGTTACGACGTCGTTACCAAAATGAATAATCGCAAAAGTAAAAGCTGCGGCAACGCTGGCATATAAAAATAATTTTCTCTGCTTATCTTTTATTTGTAAATCGGTGGGTACAGGCTTCGCTTTTAAAA
>JBAXGQ010000232.1:0-1522 GCA_037139315.1 Burkholderiaceae bacterium | reverse complement strand
CAACCATGGGCGGTATTTCAGCCAGCTTTGCTTTTATGGGCGATATTGTGATGGCTGAGCCGAAGGCATTAATTGGTTTTGCGGGCCCCCGGGTGATTGAGCAAACTGTGCGCGAAAAACTACCTGAGGGTTTTCAGCGCGCTGAATTTTTAATGGCACACGGTGGCATTGACATGATTGTGGACCGTCGCCACATGCGTAGTGAAATTGCGAATTTGTTGGCGCTTTTACAAAGCCGCCCAGCACCAAACGTCGCAACTGTTTCTGAAGATGCTGCTTAGTTGACTTTGCCGCCAGCAAATCCATACCCTTTTGCAACCCTGGAAGCATGGCTTAGCCACTTAGAGGTGGCGCATCCGCTGGGCATTGATATGAGCCTAGAGCGGATTACCCTGGTAAAAGATGCCTTAGGCTTACCCATAGCTTGTCCTGTCATTACTGTTGCAGGTACTAATGGCAAAGGGTCTACTTGCGCTTTTTTAGAAGCTATTTTGATTGCTGCGGGTTATCGAGTTGCTTGCCATACTTCGCCCCATTTATTGCGCTTTAATGAACGCGCGCGTTTGCAGGGTGTGGATGCAAGCGATGACCAATTACTAGCCCATTTTGCTGCAGTTGAAGAAGCCCGTATGCGGGTGCCCAACACACCAACCTTAACTTATTTTGAATTTACAACCTTAGCCATTTTGCATTTATTTGCGCAAGCAGATGTCGACGTCATGATTTTAGAAGTAGGGATGGGCGGTCGCTTGGATGCAGTAAATATCGTCGATGCTGATTGCGCAATTGTGACGAGTATTGACATTGATCATGCTAGTTTTTTAGGCGATACCCGTGAAGCCATCGCTAGAGAAAAGGCTGGCATTTTTCGTCCCGGCAAGATTGCCGTATGTGGCGATCCATTGCCACCGCAATCATTAATTGACTACGCCACAAGTCTTGGGTGTGATCTGTATCTATCAGGTCGCGATTTTAATTTTCAAGGTGATCAACAGCAATGGGCGTGGTCGGGAAGGGGTAAGCGATACAGTGGCTTAGGTTATCCTGCCTTACGCGGTGCTAATCAGTTATTAAATGCGGCTGCGGTACTTGCAGCTCTGTCTGCTTTGCATCAACGTCTACCCGTATCGGCACAAGATATTCGTCTCGGCTTTGCGGTCGTCGATTTGCCCGGGCGCTTTCAAGTATTGCCTGGCAGACCAACTTGTATTTTAGATGTCGCGCATAATCCCCATGCTGCCGCAACGTTATATCGTAGCTTAGATTCTATGGGTTATTTTCCTTACACCTACGCAGTTTTTGGAGCGATGGCAGATAAAGATATTGCCGCAGTTTTGCAACCTTTTTTATCCTTGGTTGACTATTGGTTTTGCACCGATCTACCCACTGCTAGAGCAGCTAGCGCCTTGCAGATTAAAGCGCATTTGCTTGATTTAGGTGTAGCCGAAGAAAGTAATCAAGCCGGGGGAATTCGCTGTTTTGCTGATCCAGCCAAGGCTTATCAAGAGGCGCTCGCAAAAGC
>JBAXGQ010000231.1:0-1535 GCA_037139315.1 Burkholderiaceae bacterium | reverse complement strand
CCTCCTGAAACTATGCTTTACTGTTACAGATGCAAGCTCATCATGATTAGCTCAAGTCTTTATTTAGTTATCTAAATCAGATGATCCCTTACATCACTTCCAAAGAAAGCCCAAGCCTACGCGAACATTAGCTGCATTAGCAGAATAAGATCCAGTTGCACCAGAGGCATAAACATTGCCATATTTAATGTAGTTCACTTCGCCAAAACCATAGATATAACCTTTAATAATCCAATCAAAATCGGCAATCACTTGTTTATAGCCAAGACCAATTAAGGGCCCTCTAACCATATCGTAATCACCTCCACCCGAATACATTCGAGTACTGGCATAACCTAACTTTGCAAAAACTAATTTATCAAGTCCAATAGGATATCCAGGTGCCACATATACATTGAAGTCTTGATTCGCAACAGCGCTAACCCAATTGGTTGCGCTTCCTTTTTTAAATTGGCCGTCCGCGCTTTGACCGCTAGCAGTAATCGTATAGCTAGAGCTTTTTGAATCAATTAAGTTATATTCAGCACCAAAGCCTAATAAAAACTTGGGGTGTAGTAAAAAACTATAGCCGGTAGCAGCCGAGAGGGTTAGGCTATTCGAATTGGGTGCCGAAGCGGTATAAGGAACCCCCTGATATGGAGGGTCACTAATCGTTCCACCCGTAAAGGAAAATTTTAAGACTTCATAGCCTACGCCCATTTGAGTAAAGCTATCCTCAAAACGAGACTGGGCAAACGCACTGGAGCTTGTGCCAAAAAAGACCAAAATCATGAAAAATCTTAAGAAGTATGACAATTTTGCCCCTAATTAATTATTATTCTAAAAAATAATATCAGTATTTAGGCCTATAGGTTGTCTTACTATTATGCAGGCCCTTGGGGGCTAGCTAAAAACACTTAATCGACGACAAAATCAAAATAAGTCTCAGGAAATGGCTCCTTTTCATAGGTGAAATGCCACCATTCCATCTCATATGGCTTAAAACCATGTTTGAGCATAAGCGTTCTAAGTAGCAGTCGATTTGCCCTTTGTTCTGGGGTTGCCCCAGCGAATTTGGGCCATGACTCTGGCCCAAAGAAATCAAAATTAGTACCCATATTCAGTGGTTTAAATGGTGAGGATGACGAAACAATCGTCAAATCGATAGTGCTTCCCCTGCTGTGGCCAGAGCGATCAGCAATATAACCCTCGGAAAATAAATTTTCTTTTGCCACTCGAGGGTAATACTTTGCTTTTGTGCGTATATCTTTTAGATCTTTGGCCCAAGTAATAAATTCATCAACCGCTCGTTGTGGCCGATACGTATCAAAGATAAATAATTCTAGCCCAAATGGTTTGAGGTCAGCTTGAACATCGGCAAGTGCCCTGGCTGCCGGTTTGGTTAAGACGGCTCTTTTACTAACATAGCCATTAATAGGGCGGCCAACGAAATTATTGCCGCTTGCATATAACAAATCAACCCGAATTCCGGGAATTTCCTGATCAACATAAACAAATCCATCAGGCAATGCCCATACCGAAGAAGCAAGCAATGC
>JBAXGQ010000230.1:0-1544 GCA_037139315.1 Burkholderiaceae bacterium | reverse complement strand
AGGCAAACCTCTTTAAGACTATTGCTAGGCAATAGAGTGATCAAGGTAGGAATGAGAAATTTTAGAGTAAATAAACTGGCTTTTGCTTTGGCTCTATCGAGCTCAAGTGCGCTAGCCTTTGCGCAAAATCAAGATGGTAACTCATTACAGGTTGACGTTACCGGTTCGCGGGAGGGTGGCCAAAGTATTTTGACGCCGACAAAAATTTTGGCTGGCGATGAGTTACAAAATAAACTCGGTGCTACGCTCGGTGCAACGTTAGCAAATGAATTAGGTGTATCTGCTACCGGTTATGGTTCGGGCTCTTCTCGCCCGGTCATTCGGGGTTTAGATGGCCCAAGAGTACAAATTTTACAAAACGGTATATCGGTTGGCGATGTCTCGAATATTTCCCCCGACCATGCCGTGGCAACGCCAATTCAAACAGCTCGGCAAATTGAAATCTTACGTGGTGCTGCAGCCTTAATGTATGGTTCGGGCTCAAGCGGTGGCTTAGTCAATATTGTGAATGACCGTATTCTCACTAATCTACCCGACGCCACGACCGGCGTAATCAATACCAGCGTAGAAAGCGTTAATCAAGGGAAGGCCGCCTCATTGGATCTCGATACCGCGATCGGCTCAATTGCATTGCATTTAGATACGGCCGTGAATAATGCGAATAACTACCGCATTCCAGGCAATGCTGAATTAAACGGCCCAAATGCAAATTGGGCAATTAATCCGGGTGAACCAGTGAATGTGCCTTACAGCGGCAAACTACCATTTTCTTATAGCAACCAAAATAATTTAGGTTTAGGTGCGTCGTATGTTGGACAGTCTGGATATACCGGCATTTCAATTGAGCGCCTCAATCATAACTATGGCACACCGACGAGTGAGGGAGGCTTTATTCAACAATCTCAAAACCGGTACGACTTTAGTCATCAAACCCGTGATCCATTTGCCGGTTTTTCCTCATTTAAATTTAATGCGGCAAATATCAATTACTTACATACTGAATACAACAATAACGGTGCTGCCTTTACTCAGTGGAGCAATAAGGCTAACGAGGCTAGGTTTGAATTGACCCATAAAGAAGTATTGGGTTGGAGCGGTACTGTTGGCGCTCAATTTACTGGGGCGAGCTTAAACGCTACCGACTTGCAGTCAAATAACTATGCGATTGTGCCGCCCACCAAAAGCAATTCGAATTCGGTATTTTGGATTGAAGAAGGTCGTTTTGGCGCTTTACAAACCAGTTTGGGTGCACGTTATAACTTAGTTTCACAAAATCCCAATCAGTCAACGGCATTTCCAACCGATATTGATTTTACAAGTCAAAATGGCAGCCCAAGTCCCACTGCGCCTACACTGCAAAATCGTAACTTTAATCTTTTCTCTTATTCTGCAGGCGGCATGTGGAATCTGCAGGGCGGCTACGGCTTGGGAATGGCGTTTACTGTGTCGCAACGAGCGCCAAGCGCACAAGAGCTTTTTTCATATGGTCCGCACGATGCTACTGCTACCTTTGATGTGGGTAATTCGAATTTATCAACTGAAAC
>JBAXGQ010000229.1:0-1547 GCA_037139315.1 Burkholderiaceae bacterium | reverse complement strand
TGCTGCAGCGATGACATCGGGTTGATCACAACGCATAAAAGGATTGGTTTTCATTTCTTGCGCAATGGTCGTTGGCACGGTGGGTAAGTGTGCCGACCGTAAGTCATCGGCATGTTTTGCCCAGGCAATTAAATCCGCATTATTCGGCTCTACTGCTAAAGCAAAACGAATATTCGATAGTGTGTATTCATGGGTGCAATACACCAACGTGTTGCCGGGCAAAGCAGCAAATTTTGCTAAGGACGCATGCATTTGCGTTGGCGTACCTTCAAACAAGCGCCCGCAACCAGAGGCAAATAGCGTATCACCACAAAAAAGGCGCGGAGGCTCTACTCTAGGGGGCTCTTTCACTTCTAATGCTGGTGCAAAGTAAGCAATGTGGCCCAAGGTATGCCCTGGCACTTCAAGAACCTGAAAATAGCTTGCTGGGGCAGCTATATGCACTTCATCGCCTTGTATCAAAGGATGGTTGCACCCCGGAATTTCTTCCGCAACAGGTCCATAGACTGGCAAAGAATGGTCATTAGTAGTAGCGCGTAATAAATCTGCAATGCCGCCAATATGATCAGCATGGTAATGGGTGATTAAAATTCCTGTTAACTGCAATTGATTTTCTTGCAGATATTGAATCACTGGAGCAGCATCACCCGGATCAACAATGAGAGCAGAATGCCCATCATGAATGCACCAGATATAGTTATCACTAAAGGCTGGAATCGGCCAAACTTGCAATGCTGTACTCTTGACCATTAGACGAAAACCTCGGATGCAAAACAAGCCCTAATGATATCAATTCCCCCACCTAGCGAGGTACTAATTGCACCACCATGGTCTTCCTGGGAGCAATGGCTAAACTCGCCTCCGGGTCAATATGTTTTAGCCTGGGAAGAAAAACGCTTCGCTGCTGCTGTGGGCGATGTCTTCGGCTTTCATGCTTTACAAATTGGTTTACCGCAACTCGATGCCTTAAAGGCCAATCGCATGCCCTTGCATGCCCTCTCCGTAAGTCCCGGTGAAATTGGTCTTACTCCCGGCGCGCCAGCAGAGCAAAAACTGCAGAGCCTTGCTATTGCTAGCCGACAAGCGCACAACCAAGGTTGGCACATTGTTGAGGGTCTCCCCACCGAACTCCCCTTTGCCAATCAAAGCATTGATTTAGTACTTTTGCCCCATGTCTTAGAATTTGCCGCTGATCCCCACCAAATTTTGCGCGAAGTTGATCGGATTTTGTTACCCGAAGGGCGAGTCATTATTTCCGGCTTTAATCCAGCCAGCATCTGGGGTGCCAGGCAATATTTAAGCCATGTCTTTGGCGCGCCCTATTTGCCCCGAACTGGGCAATTTATTAGCCTTCTTCGCCTCAAAGATTGGCTAAAATTACTCGATTATTCAGTTGATCGGGGTCATTTTGGCTGTTATAAGTTTCCCTTACAAAGTTCCGCAGGGATGGCAAGAATGGATTTTTTAGAACCGATGGGAAATCGCTGGTGGCCTATTTTTGGGGCAGTCTTTTTGATTTCTGCCATTAAGCGCACTCCTGGCATGCG
>JBAXGQ010000228.1:0-1575 GCA_037139315.1 Burkholderiaceae bacterium | reverse complement strand
TCGCCAGTTTTCAAGACTGGTGCATTCAACCGCTCTGCCACGCTTCCTTTGCTAGTGATTATAAGGAACTTAAGCAAATAAGCCTAAAAGTAGGGGGGATGAGTTGGTTCATAAAATCAGGTAAACTAGTCAGATAACTAGTCATTTGGAGTTTTACATGAAGAGTAATTGGGCTGTACAGGATGCTAAAGCTAGATTTAGCGAATTTTTAAATGCCTGCCTAAGCGACGGCCCCCAAGTCGTTACCAAGCGCGGGCTTAAAACTGCTGTGCTTATTACTGTCAAAGAATGGGATGCTTTAAGGGAGTCCGCTCGCCCTACCCTCAAAGACATACTACTTTCTGATCAGGATAGAGCTGAATTACCTTTACCTAAGCGTGGTCAGCTGCAACGCCGTAAGTTAACTCCATTTTAAAGAATGTACTTACTTGATACCAATATTATTTCTGAGCTGAGAAAAGTAAAGCCGCATGGAGGTGTACTTACATGGTTAAAAACAATTAGCGATACAGATTTATATATTTCAGCAGTATCTATCGGTGAAATACAAGCAGGAATAGAAATAACCCGCGAGCAGGATGCGATTAAAGCAAAGAACTTAAGTGCGTGGCTAAATAAATTAATGGATCTTTACAATATATTGCCTATGGATGCGCAGGCATTTCGAATTTGGGCGACTTTAATGCATCGAGAATCTAATACAGTGAATGAAGATGCCATGATTGCATCAACTGCACTAAGTAACGAACTTACGGTAGTTACCAGAAATGTAAAAGACTTTAAACGCTTTAAAGTTCCAATCTTCAATCCATTTGATTCGAAAATAAACCCTAAAACTTAATCAGCTCGCTCCGCGATCAAAGCCTCGAGATAACGCGCAATTGCCAGAGAAGATGTCAATCCTGGCGACTCAAAACCATATAGGTTATAGAGCCCAGGCAATCCATGTTGCTGGGGGCCATCAAAGATAAAGTCGCCTGCAGGTGCATTAGGGGGCACAATTTTTGCCCGAATTCCGGAATAATCTGGCTGCAAAGCCCCATCTTTTAGCCCCGGCCAATAACGCCGGATGGCTGCATAAAAGCTATCGCCCCGCTGCTGATCAACCGAATAGTTAATTTGATTCTCTTCAGTAATATCGAGCCATTCCACATCGGGACCAAATTTAGCTTGCCCAGCCAAATCTAAGGTTAGATGCACACCTAAACCACCAGGCTCCGGAATGGGATAAATTAAATGCTTAAATGGCGAGCGCCCTGCTAAAGAAAAATAATTGCCTTTAGCAAAATACGCCCGCGGAATTTTGTCTGCTGATAAACCGTCAATTTTGCCCGCAACGTGTGGCGCACTGAGACCTGCGCAATTAATTAATAAACGGGTTTGTAGTTGCATGGCGTCATTGCCACCAACTGCTAACTCAAAACCTTCATTAATAGCGTGGGCGCTAAGCAAAGGTGATTGATAAGCAATCATGCCGCCAGCGTCTTCAAATCCACCCAGTAGTGACAGCATAAAACCGTGACTATCAACGATACCCGTTGAGCTGGATAACATCGCTGCGGTGCACTTGAGATC
>JBAXGQ010000227.1:0-1581 GCA_037139315.1 Burkholderiaceae bacterium | reverse complement strand
TTAGCAGTTACTTGCTTACCAGCAAATAAAGTACAGCCACCTGCAGCAGCACCAGCTTTACCTGTATACAAAGCACAGTTAGCGCAATTTTGGCCGGCGACAAACTTAGGGAACTTCGCTTTATCTACTTTGGCAGCATCTTCAACATAGCCAAGAGCAACTGCTTGGGGATCGGTTGGTGAAACCATGGCTTGGGCTTGAACACTATTGTTTAAAGCCAAGCTAGCAGCGCCTGCTGCGGACAAAATCATAAATTGACGACGATTGGTTTTCATGCGAGCTCCGTTGAGTTAAGAATTTCAACCGTGATCATAAATCACAAGTCACCTATCCCAGACGAAGTTTCTATCCCATTGATTTAGTTCGCTATTTTCTTGAGAACGGTTCTCAATTCAATTCTATCGCCAAGTTAACTTACGACTTACGGTGCACCAAGGCCAAGAACTCACGGCGTAAATTAGGATCTTTCAAAAATGAGCCACGCATGACGCTATTAATCATTTTGGAATCAGGATCTTTAACCCCACGCCACTGCATACAGAAATGATCAGCCTCCATTACCACTGCTAAGCCCGTGGGCTTAATTTTCTTTTCTAAGAGATCAGCTAATTCCACTACCGCCTCTTCCTGAATTTGTGGACGACACATCACCCATTCAGTAATGCGCGAGTATTTTGATAGCCCAATGAGTGCGCTATCTTTATCGGGCAAAACGCCAATCCAAACCTTACCCATGATGGGGCATAAATGATGCGAACATGCACTCCGAACGGTAATTGGGCCAATGATCATTAACTCATTGAGATGGGTGATATTAGGAAACTTGGTGAGCTCAGGCTGGTTAACATAGCGGCCATTGAAGACTTCATTAACAAACATCTTTGCGACCCGAAAGCTCGTATTACGGGTATTGTGATCACTTGCAGTATCGATCACTAAACTCTCGAGTACGCCTTGCATCTTCTGCGCCACTTCATCGACTAGGCCATCGAGATCGCCTGGCTTAATAAATGCCGCAATATTGTCGTTCGCATGGAAACGCGCTTTTTGCGCTTGGATACGGCGCCGTATCACGGTTGATAATGGCAGGCCATCTTCATTAGGTGCTTTCTTTGCAGTGGCGGCTTTCTTAGTAATTGCAACTTTCTTTGCAATTACCACTTTCTTTGCTGCAATCGTTTTTTTAATCGGCATCACTTCTTTCTAGTTCATGTTCTTGTTTCAGCAACAAATTTAAATCTGCAAAAATAGGGCCAGCACACTAATAAATCCTACAGTCCAAACAATCGTTCTTAGCGTGGGCCAATCGGCTAAGTAACACAGCACATACAAACAACGGGCAATAACAAATGTTAACGCTAATAAATCTACTCTGCCTTGAGGTGCATTGGCAAAGGACGCGATAATGACCGCAGCAAAAAATAGGGGTAAAGATTCAAAGGTATTGGCCTGAGCCGCATTAGCCCGCGCCCGAAAACCAGTTTGCTTAGCAAGCCATTCGCGCGGGCGGCTATTGTCATAACCTTCAAAGCCTTTTTTTGAAATACCGGCGCAAATAATGGGCAAAATACCCATAAATAA
>JBAXGQ010000226.1:0-1586 GCA_037139315.1 Burkholderiaceae bacterium | reverse complement strand
CGATAAAGTGGCGTCAAAACCCATTACAGTAGTTTATGAATACCAAGGCCAGTCTGTTATTACTGGTATTGCACCTGGTAGCCGAGTGGTAGTTGAGGGCAAGCAAAATTTACGTCCCGGCGGCAAAATTCGTGAAGCTACGCCAGCTGCAGCCGCTGCTCCCGCAAAAAGCGCTACCCCACCAACCGCTCCTGCTGCGCCTGTCGCCGCGCCCGCTGCCGCTAAATGACACTCTCCGAGTTATGCATCCGCCGGCCAGTCATGACCGTCTTACTGTCAGTGTCCATCGTGATTGCTGGCACGATTGCGTATTTCAAAATTCCCGTAGCGGCGCTGCCTAGTTTTAATACGCCAATTATTTCTGTGAGCGCCACTCTGCCAGGCGCCTCACCAGAGAATATGGCTTCATCAGTCGCGCTACCATTAGAAAAAGAATTTTCAACAATTGACGGCATCAAAGTCATTAACTCTACTAATTTCTTGGGCGTAACGAACATTACCCTAGAATTTAATAACAATCGTGATATCGATAAAGCAGCAGTCGATGTGCAAGCAGCGCTGTTACGCGCGCAAAGGCGCCTACCGATTGAAATGACGGTGCCGCCATCCTATCGCAAGATTAATCCTGCCGATACGCCCGTCATCGTCGTGCGCATGAGTTCACCTTCAATGAACCTTTCTGAGCTTAATGACTATGCTGAAAACTTACTCTCACCAACTATCTCCACAATCTCTGGTGTAGCGCAAGTCGTAGTCTATGGCACGAAACGCTATGCCGTTCGGGTGCGCGCTCGTCCCGATGCCCTCGCTAGCCGCAATCTCACCTTAGATGAAATTGCCATTGCCATTAATAAATCCAATTCAAATAGTCCAGTGGGGGTGCTTGATGGGCCCCGCCAAGGTATTACGATTTACGCTAACCCGCAAATGATTAAGGCAGAAGAGTTTGCGAATCTGGTAGTTGCCCAACGCAATGGTTTACCTGTGTACTTAAAAGATGTGGCGGAAGTAACGCAAAGCTATGAAGATGTCAAAAATTGGGCTACTTCGAATGGTGAGCGCTCTATTGCGATTGCTGTATTACGTCAGCCTAATGCCAATACAGTTGAGGTAGTTGATGCGGTAAAGAAACTCTTACCCCAATTTCAGCTGCAAATGCCAGCCTCGATCCAATTGCAATTATTAAACGATCGCTCGCTCTCAATTAAAGAGTCGATTCATGACGTGAATATTACTTTAGGCCTCACCATTTTCCTCGTCGTCTTAGTTATCTTTTTATTCCTGAAGCATCTTTCCGCAACGCTGATTCCATCGATTAGCATGCCAATTTCACTCATTGGTGCCTTCTTTTTGCTCTATATATTGGGCTACAGCCTTGATAATATTTCTTTATTAGGCATCACTTTAGCAGTGGGTCTGGTGGTCGACGATGCCATCGTGGTGCTAGAAAATATCATGCGCTATGTCGAGAAAGGCATGGACCCCTTAAAGGCAGCGCTTATCGGCAGTAAAGAAGTCGGCTTCACTATTATCTCAATCTCCATTTCACTAGTTGCCGTTTTTATCCCGCTCTTTTTTATGGCGGG
>JBAXGQ010000225.1:0-1630 GCA_037139315.1 Burkholderiaceae bacterium | reverse complement strand
TACTACTTGAGAAGAATTTATTTTGCCCAGTAATGGCGCCCAGCGCGGCAATGCTTCAGCAGCGTTTTGCCAAACAGCTTGTGCAAATTCAGCTGGCTCTAAGTTTCTTAACTGCGCTAGTTCCTTAGCAATACGGGGTAAAAAAGCAGGTTCATTATCATGAATGCCTTCATCCCTTAGCCATGCTGGAGGTATATCAGGGGCATCAGTTTCAATCACTATCGCACTCATTGATAAATCACTCACTAAGCGCCGAATTTGTAAGGCCCGTGGATAAGTCGCTGCACCTCCAAAGCCTAACTTAAAACCCAGATCTAAAAATTGCTCAGCCTGCTGAAAGCTGCCATTAAAAGCATGGGCAATACCACCAGTAATTTTTCTTTGCCTCAAGGCTTTCAAAATCGCGTCTTGTGAGCGGCGCCCATGCATGATCACAGGCAAATTCAATTGCTGCGCTAAATCAAGTTGCGCTTCAAAGAAAAAAGCTTGGCGCTTGGGATCAAGCCCTTCGACAAAATAATCCAGGCCAATTTCCCCAATCCCTACAAAGCGCGGATCATCCAGTGCTTTCTCTACAGCAGTTGCCAATACTTTGAGATCGGTGTCTTGCGCACGCCCAATATATAAAGGGTGGATGCCTAAGGTATAGACGAGTCCAGGAATAACTTCTGCGTACTGATGGGCCAAATCACGCACGATCGCAAAATCAGCCACCTCTACCGCTGGAACAAGAATGGCACTGACTGAATTTTTGGCTGCCGCCTCAACCACCAAAGGTAGGCGCGCCGCAAACTCAGGTGCGTCTAAATGACAATGACTATCGAGCCACATAGGGCTGCAAAATACCGTGATCTAAACGCAAAATACGGTCGCACCGTTTAGCGCGTAGCGGATCATGGGTAACAATAACAAAAGCGGTATTTTGCTCACGCGCAACATCAAGCATCAGATCAAATACAGCATCAGCTGTTTCGGTATCTAAATTACCAGTTGGTTCATCAGCAAGAACACAAGCGGGGTTACCAACTAAAGCGCGTGCAACCGCAACGCGTTGGCGCTCTCCGCCAGATAATTCACCTGGGGTATGACGCTCGCGGGCCTTTAAACCCACTGCTTGTAAAAGTGCGCGGGCCCGATCAAGCGACTCTTCTTTAGAAAGGCCACGAATCCGTAATGGCAAGGCAACATTTTCAAGGGCAGTAAATTCATCCAGCAGATGATGAAATTGATAAATAAAACCTAAACTACGGTTACGCAGCCGATCTAACTTTTCTGTTGAGAGTTGATTGATATTCTCGCCCACTAGATTTACTTCACCCGCGCTTGGCGTATCTAAGCCGCCTAATAAATGGAGTAAGGTACTTTTACCCGAACCAGAAGAACCCACAATCGCGACTTTCTCAGCGGCATTAACGGCTAAATCAACATCCTTTAATACCTCGACTGCCGTTGGGCCCTTGCCATAGGTTTTAGCGAGGCCCTTTGCAGTAATGATCTTATTCATAGCGTAAAGCCTCGGCAGGTTGCACTTTAGCTGCGCGTCTACTGGGGTAGAGGGTTGCCAAAATCGATAGACCAAAGGACATTAAACCGACAGTTAAGACATCACTTAAACGCACATCAGAAGGTA
>JBAXGQ010000224.1:0-1631 GCA_037139315.1 Burkholderiaceae bacterium | reverse complement strand
ATACTGAATTCATGAACACCATTGCAGATCTTCGTAAAAACTATGTTCGCGGACAACTATCTGAAAACGATGTGCCTGCCGATCCACTCACCTTGTTTCACACTTGGTTTGAGCAAGCTAAAAACGCGCAATGCCCAGAACCCAACGCCATGACCTTAGGCACGGCGGATGCCTTAGGCAAACCATCCTTGCGCACAGTACTCCTCAAGGGCGCTGATGCCGCAGGCTTTACCTTTTTCACCAACTACCAAAGCCAAAAGGGTCAAGAGCTTGCCGAGCGGCCCCAAGCTGCACTGTTATTTTACTGGCATGAGCTCGAGCGCCAAGTACGTATTTCAGGATTAGTCAGCCGTATAGCAGCGGCTGAAAGCGATGCATACTTTGATTCGCGTCCACTTGGTTCGCGCATTGGCGCTTGGGCCTCACCCCAGAGTACTGAAATCCCTAACCGCGAATATCTAGAGACGGCCGAGCAGCGCTTTGAAAAGCAATTTGGCGCAACACCACCCCGCCCGGAACACTGGGGTGGCTATTGTTTAAGGGCTGAAGAGATTGAGTTTTGGCAAGGTCGACCATCACGCTTGCATGATCGCATTCGCTATCAGCGCCTGACTACCCCCGCACCAGAACTCAACAATGCTTGGCGTATTTCACGTTTAGCGCCATAAGCGAGCAAAAAAATGTAGCTTAAGCAACGGGATTTAGGAGTGATTTAAATTTAGCCCTAAATTTACTCAGCTTGGGCGCAATGATCGCAGCGCAATAGCCTTGAGCCGGATGATTGCGAAAATAATTTTGATGATAAGCCTCAGCAGCATAAAAAATCGGGCTAGCTTGAATTTCCGTGACGATCGGCGCGCCATACGCATTTTCGCGAGTTAATTCAGCAACAACTTCATGTGCCGTTTTCTCTTGCTCCACACTATTGGTATAAATTACCGAGCGATACTGGGAGCCAATATCATTACCCTGCCGGTTTAAGGTCGTCGGATCATGAATCACAAAAAAGATTTCCAATAAATCGCGATAGCTGACTTGCTGCGGATCAAATTCAACCGCGACTACCTCTGCATGCCCTGTAACGCCAGCACAAACTGCTTCATAGGTCGGGTTGGCGCCAGCGCCTCCCGCATAACCTGAAACGACAGCAGTTACTCCGCGCACCTGCTGGTAAACCGCCTCAAGACACCAAAAGCATCCGCCGCCCAAGGTGGCTGTTTCTAAACGCACTCCATTCATTACTTGTCCTTCGCGATTGGGATTAATTAATCTTAGCTTGGTATTTACTTATTGGTATTGACTGATCTTAGTCGAGCTCTAAGAAATCAGCAAATGGATCCCAAACACAATAAAGAGTACACCGACCGTCATCCATAAAATTGCTGACCACCGTAAATGCGTTTGAAATAAATGTAAGAAAAATTGCCCTGCACCAATCAGCATAGCTAAATACGACATACTTAAGATTTGCGTAACTACAGCTAAATAGAAAAAACTCAGACTTGGATGCGCATAAGTAGGATCAACGAATTGCGCAAAAAAAGACACAAAGAAAAAAATGGCTTTAGGATTTGTCAGCGATAAAGCCAATGCAGCCCACAAAGGATGGAGTTGTGCCAAACGAATAGCGG
>JBAXGQ010000223.1:0-1643 GCA_037139315.1 Burkholderiaceae bacterium | reverse complement strand
CTTCAAATTTAAAAGTCATTCGCCAATTTCCATTTACTGATATTGAATAGTGATTGAGTAGCTTATTTTTTAAAGGATGCAAGTCCCAGCCAGGAATATTCATATCCTCCCATTTTTTTGCAACATGTAATCTGGCTAACTGCCTACCAAGCTTATTAGCATGGGCGGCTCGGATTCCAGATTTTTTGCCTGTTTCAAAAAAGAGCTGTAAGCCTTTATGGCGAAATGTTTTAATCATGTTTATTTGTATACTGTAACTATACACTATGCAACTAGTGGGGGTTTGGTCTTTTGAGCGTTACTTTAAGTAACGCTTCTAGGGGCAGGAGAAATAATCCTTAATTACTAAAGCAAGGGTATACCAGCACAAATTAATACATATATAGGAATATAGTTTCTATAACCACTTTTTCCCTTCGGCTAGATATATCTAGTGCCTTGTCTGAGATTGCGAATACATGAGTAAAAAAATAAGAGGAGAGAACAATGCATTTTTATCAACCTATCTTAGGATCAGTTCTAGTGATTAGTGCGGGTGCAGTTCATGCACAAGCCTCAAGCTTTAATGGCGCATTTGGTCAGCTTGGTATTGGATATGAGCAATCGTCGCCAAGTTCAGTGAGTAGTTCAGCAGCATTTAATGGATATTCTATTCCCGCTAACTCAACCATGGGAAATTCAAATTATTTAATTGGCACAGGTTCAGTAGGTTATTACGCAGATGTCGCTAAAGGTTACCTATTAGGCGTTGGCGCCGAATATACCCTGGGAGGCAGTGCGCAAAACTATACGGAGTCAGGAAGTATACGAGGCACTACATATAGTTCAGGGAATTATTATTACCAAAAAAACTATTCTTACAATATTTTTCTCTCTCCTGCCATGGTCGTTGGCACGAATGGGTTAGCGTATTTGAAGGCTGGCTATAGCGGCGCCCAATACAAGCAATTTACATCCTTATCGTCAAATTACACTGGATATTCATTAGGTCTTGGATATAAGCAAATCATTTCGGGCGGTATCTATGGTTTTGGCGAAGTAAATTATGCTAATTACGGTAACCAAACTGTTTCCACTAGTGCTAGGGTCAATACTGGGGCTACTGGTACGGGCGCTATTGATACCTTAACTGCCTCAGGTACCAATGGGATGAGTACTTTAAATTTCTTGGTAGGCGTAGGATATAAGTTTTGAGTGTTTCGGTAGTCTTAAAAGCATCAAGAACTTGATCATCAAACCCCAGTAGAGATAGCTGGGGTTTTGTCCTTTGAGCGTGACCCAAAGTAACGCTTATTGGGGTGGGGGAGATATTTACCATCTTCAGTCCTGGTCGATTCCGCCCCGGGCTACCAAGAATCTCTATAGCCCACTTGTTGGGCTATTTTCGTTAGAAGTGCTTCATAATGAAGAAATTCGTTGTTACTAAAAATAAGAAAACTGGGGTGAGCCAATGAAAAAGATAGTACTCTTTATGATGTTGTTCATTTCGGTAATGGCATCAGCTCAAGGCGATACCAAGCCTAAAAATATCATTATTTTATTTGCAGATGGTACTACCAGTAGTCAATATGAGTTTGGCCGTTATTCCAGTGCGCTGTTACGACAACAATCATTTGCCGTAACAGATATCGTAATGGCCAAAG
>JBAXGQ010000222.1:0-1666 GCA_037139315.1 Burkholderiaceae bacterium | reverse complement strand
AGAAAATAAAACAAAAATTATTGGTCAATAAAATAAACTTGCCGTTATTTAATACCCAATTATTTGCAGCACAATTAGAAGATGTATTTTGTAAAATGATCGAGCAAGCAAGGGCTAATCTAAGCCCAGCCGATATCGGGATAACTTAAGTAAGTCAATGCGAATTCTCTCTCTAACCCACAGCTATGGTGCCGATGGTGCGGCAATTATGTTGAATAAAACCATTCATTATTGGGTAAATGAATTGGGTTGGGTGGTAGACGCAGCAGTCAATGATGCTATGGAAGTTTTATATCAAGAAGAGTTTAAGGCTAATGGTATTAAGCCAGTTAAAAATGTAGATCTTCAAAATTATGACGTTGTCCTGATTAATACTTTATTAGACGCACCACAAATCAATAGACTGAATGTGACTATTCCAGTGGTCCTTTGGGTTCATGAGGGCGAAACCTTAATAAATAATTTAACTATGACCGCGGGCGAGTTAACGCAGCTTTTTGCAAAATTCAACTTAATTATTTTCCAAACTGATTGGCAGAAACTCGAGGTTTTTCACAGTTTTATTTATCGCCTAGAGAAAAATAAGGTTGTTGTTATACCGAATGGCATCTCCCCAAATCGTCTCGCTACAAAAGAAATGCAGATGGGCATTAATCAGCCCATTTTTCGAGTCATCAATGTTGGCTCAGTATATGCAAGAAAACGACAAATTGATTTGGCTCAGGTAATCGAAAAAATTGCTCAAGACACCGCAATTTCCTGTAAGTTTATTGGAGATTTACAGCATGCCAACACATTTGGCCCAGAATTTATTAGTTACATGAATCAAAAAAACCCTTGCCATGAATGGGCTGGTACCGTTCCCCACGAACAAATTAATGCCGAATTATCTAATGCCGATTTATTCTGCTTTCCTTCTGGCGATGAGAGCTTCCCCTTAGCGCCACTAGAGGCGGCGAATTTAAAAATTCCCGTAGTGATGGCAGACCTAGCCCCTTACAGGCATATTGGTTGGCAACACGAAGTAAATTGTTTGTTGTACCCTGTGGGCAACTTGGCTGAACTTGAAAAAGCCATTAGACGGGTGCAGAGCGACCCGCAGCTAGCCAGCAAGCTAGCACAGGGGGGCTTTGCGTTAGCCCAATCACTGCCTTTTGCTGCCTATTTATTGCGCATTACTCAGGCTATAGAAGCATTTAAAAAAGCCTAATTCTGTAAATTGAGCCAAACCTTTGATCTAGATCAAATGATCAAATGATCAATAGTAGAAAATGACTATTTCAAGTTAATAAATAAAAGCTGAAGGGGGTAGGTCATGATGAATAAAAGCTGGCATAGCTTAAACCGAATAAAAAAATTCTTTAAATTAGAAGGAAGTTTAAAAGAGGTGACGCGAATACCGCAGGTTGATAATTTAGATGAGTCTAAGTCTAGCAAGCAAGGTGTAGTTATGCGAAGCTGGTGCGCTAACCCAGAGAGTTGTTTAACGGACTGCAAAGATTACTGCAAAAAATTAAATTCATAAGGCTGATAAGCTGCGGTGTAATAGAATCAACAGCAGGATGATCAATATTGAATATATAGGGCATTTAGCAGCCTTTTTAACAACCGCTGCATTTTTAGTGCAAGCAATCAAATCTTTTCGCACCAAAGATCTTGCGGGAAT
>JBAXGQ010000221.1:0-1677 GCA_037139315.1 Burkholderiaceae bacterium | reverse complement strand
ATGGAGCAGGGTTATAACGGCCCCTTCCTCAATATTGGTACTGGGCAAGACTTAACGATTCGCGAATTAGCCGAAGAAGTTATTAACGTGATTGGTTTTCAAGGTGATTTACAGCTCGATAGCAGTAAGCCCGATGGCACGCCGCAAAAACTCCTCGACGTCAGCAAAGCCCACGCCTTGGGATGGAAAGCGCAAATTGAATTGCGCCCGGGAATTGCGAATGCCTATAGTTGGTTTTTAGAACATATTGCCCCTGGACTGAAGTGAGTAAAATTCAGTCATGAAGCTTGAATTTTCAACGGTAATTCTTTGTGGTGGCGCGGGCTCGCGTTTATGGCCAGTCTCTCGCGAAAACCGCCCCAAAGTATTTATGCCCGTGGCTAGTCAAAAATCACTCCTCAGTGAAACGGCGCAACGCATTACCTCAGCCAATCCTTGGCTTTGTGTGCTCACCTCTGAAAGCCTCGGCTTTCAAGTATTAGCTGATCTAAAAGATGCCGGGCAAGCCGCTGAACTCACCTTGATCGAGCCCCTCAGACGCAATACTGCTCCCGCGGTTTTATTTGCCGCCCTCGCAGCCAAAGCCGCTGGTCGCGGTGCAATTCCCATGTTAATTTTGCCGGCTGACCATGTCATTCACGATAAGGTGGGTTTTGAAATGGCAGTGAGCAAGGCGGTTGATTTTGCTAATGCGGGTCATTTGGTTACTTTTGGCATTCCACCGACCCATGCAGAAACGGGATATGGCTACCTTAAACTGGGCTCGCCTGCCCGCACCCCAAGTAATGCAGAAGCTCGTGTTGTCGACCAATTTGTTGAAAAACCGGCAGCCTCACTGGCTGAACAATATGTTGCAGCTGGGAACTTTCACTGGAACTCGGGCATGTTTTGCTTTACGCCCGAGATCTTCTTAAGTGTGGCTGAACAAATTGCGCCAGCGCTCAGCAAACAAGTACTAGCCTGCTGGCAAGCCACTAGTAAAAATAGTGCCGACAGCAGTGGCAACGCTATTACTGAAAAAACCCTCCTTCTCGATGAAAAAACCATGGCGGCAATTGAGGATATCTCTCTCGATTACGCCATTATGGAAAAAGCACCAAACGTTGTTTCAGTGAACGCGAGTTTTGATTGGGATGATGTTGGTTCTTGGGATGCGCTCGCTAAACATTTTCCGGAAGATGAGCAAGGCAATGCAAGCGAAGGCAAAGCGATTTTTATTGACTCTAACAATACCTTTGTATTTGGACGTGAGCGGTTGATCGCAGCTGTAGGCTTGGATAACCTTATTATTGTGGATACACCCGATGCCCTATTAGTTACGGCGAAAGGCCATTCGCAATCAGTGAAAAAAGTCGTTGAAACACTCAATCAAGCCAAAGATGAGCGTGGCACTTATCACAGTACAGTGCATCGTCCGTGGGGCACCTACACCATCATTGAAGAGGGGCCAGATTACAAAATTAAGCGGATCGTGGTGCACCCTGGAGCGCGCTTATCGCTGCAAATGCACCATCATCGTAACGAGCATTGGGTAGTAATCTCAGGAAATGCTGAGGTCGTGAATGGGGATAAAACCTTGCTCCTCAAAACCAATCAATCGACTTATATTCCCAAAGAAACACAGCACCGCTTAAGCAATCTTGGAACTACTCCGCTAGTGATTATTGAAGCCCAAGT
>JBAXGQ010000220.1:0-1683 GCA_037139315.1 Burkholderiaceae bacterium | reverse complement strand
CTCCCAAATTACCATACACACCATTAATACCAAGCTCTCTACCTAATTTTTCTGAGTATGAGGTCAGCATTGCCATGCCGACTGGATGGTATATCGAGGCAATAATGCCAACTGCAAAAAGAGCAACTCCTAATTGAATGGGTGTCTGAATTAAGGCAGTGCCTAGCAAAGCTAAGCCCATGCCAATAAAAAAGATTGCCAGCATATTTCTTCTGCTCCAGCGGTCTCCAAGCCAACCGCTGATTAAAGAGCCGGCCCCAAATGCAATAAAACCAGGGGTGGCAAAGGGCAACAACTGAGAGTAAGTCATATCAAACACTGGCGCCATCACAATGACTGCTGCTGCAAATACCAGCATGGCATAGTGATCGATAAAATGCGCAAGATTAATAAAACCAATGACTTTTTTAGGTGAATTCATGGTTAACCCATTATAAAACAGGTGTTTATTCTAATTAAGATAGAAATTCTATTCCTTATTCCAAATTCTCTGGTAATCCCCCCGTTCTAATCAGTCTCAATTAAACTAGCTATAGCCAATATTCCAAGACAGGAAAACCACATGAAATTCGAAACTAAAGCTGTACATGCCGGCTATAAGCCCGATCCAGTTACTAAGGCAGTAGTACCACCGATTTACCAAACGGTAGCCTATGCCTTTGATAGCGCACAGCATGGGGCTGATTTATTCGACCTTAAGGTGCCTGGCAATATTTATACCCGCATCATGAATCCAACCCAATCGGTACTTGAAGAGCGAGTAGCCGCTCTAGAAGGCGGGATTGCTGCCCTAGCACTAGCATCAGGGCAAGCCGCAGTAACTTATGCAATTCAAACCATTGCCGAAATGGGTGACAACATTGTTTCTTCAAATGCGCTGTATGGCGGTACCTATAATTTATTTGCTCATACCTTACCGCAATATGGCATTGAAACTCGCTTTGCTGATTACCGCGATCCCAAAAGTTTTGAGCCGCTAATCGATGCCCGCACTAAAGCAATCTATGTTGAATCGTTGGGTAATCCCCAAGGTAATGTTACCGATATTGCTGCTATAGCAGAAATGGCACACCGCCATGGCGTCCCTCTCATTGTTGACAACACGGTACCTAGCCCCTATTTATGCCGCCCCATTGAGCATGGTGCCGATATTGTGGTGCAATCTTTAACCAAGTATATGGGCGGCCATGGTAATAGTTTAGGCGGTGCCATCATTGATTCAGGCAAATTTCCTTGGGCTGAGCATAAAGAGAAATTTAAGCGCCTCAATGAGCCTGACGTGAGTTATCACGGCGTGATTTATACCGAAGCCTTAGGGCCTGCAGCGTATATTGGTCGCGCACGGGTAGTGCCACTAAGAAATATGGGCGCTGCTATTTCACCCTTTAATGCCTTTTTAATTCTGCAAGGAATTGAAACCTTACCGCTACGCATGGATCGTATTTGTGAAAATACTTTAGCGGTTGCTAATTTTATGAAACAACAGGCGAAGGTGCAGTGGGTTAACTATGCAGGCTTACCCGACCATCCAGACCATGCCTTAGTAAAAAGAATCATGGGCGGCAAAGCCTCTGGCCTGATGACTTTTGGGGTTAAAGGTGGGCGTGCTGCGGGTGAACGTTTCTTAGATGCCTTAAATTTATTTACCCGCTTAGTGAATATTGGCGACGTCAGATCACTTGC
>JBAXGQ010000219.1:0-1689 GCA_037139315.1 Burkholderiaceae bacterium | reverse complement strand
ATGCCTTAAATTTATTTACCCGCTTAGTGAATATTGGCGACGTCAGATCACTTGCCACCCACCCCGCTTCAACCACCCACCGCCAACTATCACCGGAAGAATTGGCGAAATCGGGGGTTACTGAAGATACAGTGCGTTTATGCGTTGGCATTGAACATATTGATGATTTAAAAGAAGATCTCACCCAAGCTTTAGCCAAGGTATAGGACAAATAACTCAGTAACTTACCCCTTTGCCACTAGTAAGTTGGCAAAGGGGTAAGGGTATGCCCATCTTCATGGATATATCTTTAGTGGCTCAATAGGTGCATGATGAGGCTTACGCTACTTCCTCAGCTCAGGAATCATGTCAACCAATTTGCTGGTAATTGAACGTTTTGCGCAGGCCCTTAGGTCTGGCTTAATTAACAAGTTTGGTTGCCTGCCTGCTGCCAGTAAGCTAGCGCTTGAATTTAATTTACGTAATATCGATACCAATCCCATCTCTCGCGAAGCTGCGCGTAAATGGATTAATGGTCAATCAATGCCAGAAGCAGGCAGACTAAAAATATTGATTAAATGGCTCAATTTAAATCCTACGTATATCTATTCAATCAATGACTTAGTGGATGAAAGGCATTTTAATCAAGTAGCTAGTCCAATTGATGCGGCTCACTTAGCAGCCCATACCTTACGTAAAGCAGAAAATTTAGCGCAAGCAGCAATGAATTTTGCCTCTAGTTTGACAGTAATTCTGGATCATTCTGGTTGCATTTCAATGGTGAATAATGCTTGGCGTGACGCAGCCATGCTACACCCTGCCCTAAAGCATGGGAAGTTAGCATGCGAAGGTGTTAACTATCTACAACTTTGTGATCGAGTTAGAGGGCCAGAAGCAAAGAACGCTGCAAAAATGGCTGAGTCTATTCGTGAGGTAATGCGCGATAACGCCAAAATATGTCATCTGAAATACGCATGTCACTCAAAAAATGAGCGGCGCTGGTTTTTAGCAAAATTATCTGCTTTTTCTGATCTCAGTGATGTCTGCTTCATCATTACTCATGAACCCATTACTGAGTCGGTATTTAATCAATAGATCTCTCCAGGACAACTAAATCTTAAACGCCTGTCGTCCAATCAACTTCCACTCACCACCTTCAATTCGAAATACATAGATAATTTCTAATTCAACATGCCCCGGTTTGCCACCAGGCGCAATATCAGCTGATACGTGGTTTCGTACAATGGCTGTATCGCCCATCATCACAATCTTTTGATTGGTGATATCAATTTTTGTAAATACGGATTGACGACTAACCAGAGCGTCGACAAATTCAGCCTTATTCTGAACTCGGCCATCTGAGTGCCCGTAACTTACTTGAACGCCTGAAATTGCATTAAGTTTTTGGGCATCGCCGGAAAGAATAGCGGCATTCAGCCTTTCCATCGCCTTAGCCACATCTGCTTCAGAGTTCGATTGAGCAAAAGTACCTGAACTAGTTAATACAAAAAACATCAATAACTGAAAAAAATGCTTCATCATGGTCTCCTTAATAATCTTGTTTGTTATATTTATGATAAGTTAGTTATATCTTACGCCAACGCTCCATTGCCTCATCGTCAGTACTGCGCGCATCAACCCAATGTTCGCCAGTAGGGGTAGCCTCTTTTTTCCAAAAAGGGGCGGCTGTTTTTAAATAATCCATGATGA
>JBAXGQ010000218.1:0-1691 GCA_037139315.1 Burkholderiaceae bacterium | reverse complement strand
CAGCATTATCGGTATGGCCACCAAAGCCCTGCAAACCAAAACTCTCTATCACTGCGCCACGACTCCGAGTTTGCGCATAAGCAGCATCAGTACCTCCGCCAGTTGGGGTTTCGAGGATGTCCAAGGGCCATTGAATTTCTTTCGCTATTGACTGCGCTAATTTAGCGACCGCTAAACTTTTATCAGTGGGCACTAAGGGCGGTCTAGCGCGGACAAAATCGAGTGTGACTGTCGTTTCGGGAATTAAATGCTGTTGAATTTTTTCCTTGAGCTTTTCCTCTACCAAGTCAAAGTCACTCATTTTATTAGCCCGAATATCCGCTGTTGCGGTAGCGCCAAAGGGAATCATATTGCGTACCGTGCCAGCCTGTGCCACCGTCCAATTAAATTTAACGCCAGGCGCTATATTATTTAAATCGCGTGTTTGCAAAACTTGATGCGCCATTTCGTATAAAGCATTGCGGCCAAATTCAGGATTGGCGCCAGAATGTGCGGCCTTACCCTGCACCTTTAGATCGGCACGCGCAATACTGGAGGTTGCTAAGCGCACATAATCGGCTTTAGTACCACTGGTTTCACAGGAAATGACTAAGTCGTTTGCTTCACCCAAAGCCATGATGATTTCCTTAGATCCGGGTGAACCAATTTCTTCATCGGCATTAATTAATACCGTTAATTCACCAAAAGAATTAATCCCTGCGGTTTTGATAATTTTAAGGGTATGCAAAATGACTGCAATACCAGCCCGATCATCCTGAATACCGAGTCCATAGGCTTTGCCGTCGGCGACTTTAAAGGGTTGCTTCTTACTATCCCCCTTTTGATATACGGTATCCATATGGGCAATAAGCGCAATTTTTGCCGTTCCGTTGCCTTTTATTTTGACTAAAACCATTGCACCAGTTTTAGTATTGCCGCTACCCTGAATTAGTTGGTAGGGAATGCCAAGTCCATCTAATTTTTTACCGATCGCTGCCTGGATTTTCGCCAAGCCCTCTAAATCAGTGCTGCCTGATTCAATTGCAACTAACTCTTCTAACGTTTTTAATAATTCAGGAGCTTCATTGCTAGCGATCACCTCGATCTGGCCGACTTGAATTTCCTTTAAATCGGCGGCTAGGGAAGCTGGTATCCAGCATAAATTGCCCAAGGCCAAGGCTAAAGCCAAAAATAAGGGAATAAGCGTGCTTACTTTTTGAAATATTCTCATCATCTCTTTATATTCTCATGTTTACTGAATGTCACCTATTAACCCTAGGGTAAATACTGAATATGGTCTATTGGTAAGTCATCCCAATAGCGCTCCATCATTTGTCTGTAGGCGGCCTCGATTTGCTGTGCAAATAAGGGCGTATTAAATAAGGGGGCAGTTAACCGTTGCTCGGCTAATTTTGCCCTCAGTTGCTGCAGCCTAGCAGCATCATTCGCTAAAGTAATCGCTAGTGACTCATATTCTTGAGGGTTCGTAGTAATTAACTCTGGCAAGCCAATCGCATTGAGTAAGCTAGCTGCCACTCGACTAGCAAAAGAAGCATTCATACAAGTTAAGACCGGTAAGCCAGCCCAGAGCGCATCACTAGCAGTGGTATGCGCATTGTAGGGTAAGGTATCCAAGAATAAATCGGCAGCCCGATGGCGCGCTAAGTGCTCGGCTAAGCTTAGGCGCGGTGCAAATATTAAGCGCTCAGGCT
>JBAXGQ010000217.1:0-1694 GCA_037139315.1 Burkholderiaceae bacterium | reverse complement strand
TGATCTACATCCATGCGCGGTTCAATTTTGCTCGAGCCATCCGCTTGAATAATGCCGTTAGCCATGCGCTCAGTCATTTCAGTTGCGGCATTACCAATATCAATTTGTCCACAGACAATGCGATGATTGCGGCCATCCAGAGAAATCGCTTTTGTTAGGCCAGTCATGGCGTGTTTAGTGGCCGTATAGGGTGCTGAAAAAGGGCGCGGTGCATGTGCTGAGATAGAGCCATTGTTAATAATTCTTCCGCCTTGAGGCGATTGCGCTTTCATCATGCGAATCGCCTCTTGCGAGCATAAAAAGGCGCCACTTAAATTGGTATTCACGACCGACATCCACTGTTCGTAGCTAATATCTTCCATTGGCATTGCGGGGGTGCCTAAGCCGGCATTATTAAATAAAAGATCGATGCGCCCAAATTTGGCTGCTAAGGCAGCAAATAATTTTTTAACTTCATCTGGTTTTCCCACATCGCAGGCTACTGCTAAGCAGTTTGCGTCGGTGCCTCCAATAGTTGTAATAGCTGTTTTTAATTTATCGATATGTCTGCCGGTAAGCACAATCTGAAAGCCGCCATTGAGCAGGGCCTTGGCTGCTGCTCTGCCAATACCAGTGCCAGCGCCCGTTACAAGAGCAACACGTTGGTGGGATGGGGTAAGGGAATTTGTCATTTAGGTTTGATCTTTTATGAGTTGGGTTTAATTGATGTATTTATAGTAGGATCTTAACTGAACAGGAGAATGTATGGCTCAAAGGCTACTAAGACATGGATTTTTTAGTTTGGCTTTAGGTTTGATGCTAGGAATGGCGCACGCCCAGACCTATCCAAGCAGGCCAGTAGTATTGGTTGTGCCGCAGGCAGCCGCCGGCACGAACGATATTGTTGCCCGCTTAATTGCACCAGCCCTAGGCGAGGCCTTGAATGGTTCGGTGGTGGTCGAAAATCGGCCTGGAGCTGGCGGTAATATTGGCACTCAAGCAGTTACCAAAAGCCCTAAAGATGGCTATACCTTGCTGCTCACAATTAATAGTGCGCAAGCGATTAATCCCGCGCTCTATAAAAATCCTGGGTTTGATCCCGTTGGCGACTTTACTTTTTTATATTACATAGGTGCCACTCCTTATGTATTAGTTTCACCTCCGGGGTCACCTCTCAAAACTTTAGCTGATGTGGTAGCGGCAGCAAAAAAGAAACCGGGTGAATTAGCTTATGCCTCAGCAGGTAACGGCACCATTAGTCATTTATTGGGTGCGATGTTGGCAACCAGTGCGGGTATTGATCTCCAGCACATTCCTTATAAAGGTGTAGCCCCAGCGATTAATGATGTCTTGGGCGGACAAGTTCCCTTAGCTTTTGCTAGCCTACCTTCTGCCTTAACCTATATGAAGGCAGGTAAATTGCAATCTATTGCCATTAGTTCGGCTAAACGTTCGCCGGCCGCTCCAGATGTACCGACGCTTGCTGAAACCTATCCCGATTGCGTAGGTGAAGTATGGGCTGGCCTCTTTGCCCCCACTGGTGTTAATCCAGAAATTATGAAAACGCTACAAGCCGCAATGACTAAAGTCATGGCTCGCCCTGATGTGCGTGAGCGTTTAACGCTCCAAGGACTAGACTTAACTCCAGTTGCTACTAATAAATTAGCGGGCTTTTTGAATGATGAAATAACGAAGTGGGCGCGTATTGTTAAAGC
>JBAXGQ010000216.1:0-1710 GCA_037139315.1 Burkholderiaceae bacterium | reverse complement strand
TTCGTACAGATATTGTGATGAGTGGCATGATTGCGATTGGTTTAGTAGGCTTGGTCATTGATATTTTGTTACGACAAGCTGAAAAATTTTCAACCCGATACCAAGAGATTTGAGTTATGGCAAATATTGTTTTTGAAGATACTCAACGCAGTTTTAAGCAAAGCGGCAAAGAAGTTTTAGCCGTTGGTGGAATTAACTTAACGGTAGCCGATAAAGAATTTGTTGCGATCGTGGGACCCTCTGGTTGTGGTAAGACTACTTGCCTGCGCATGGTGGCGGGACTGGATATGCCCACCAAAGGTAAAGTCTTGGTAGGGGGCAATGAAGTGAAGGGTCCAGGACCAGATCGCGCTGTCGTGTTTCAGCAATTTGCTTTATTTCCTTGGAAAACAGTGGTTGAAAATATTCAATTTGGCCTCAAAGCAAATGGTGTCGATTCAGCCCAGAGGGCGATAAGAACTGCTGATGCGATTAAATTAATGGGCCTCGATGGTTATGAGCTTGCTTATCCACATCAATTATCAGGTGGCATGCAGCAGCGCGTCGCTATTGCGCGAGCCTATGTTTTAAATCCCGAGGTATTGTTAATGGATGAACCTTTCGGGGCCTTAGATGCACAAACGCGGGTAGTCATGCAAGAGGAATTAATTCGACTGGCGCGTAAAAATCCTAAAACAGTTCTATTCATTACCCATGCGGTTGAGGAAGCGGTGTATTTAGCTGATCGTGTTGTAGTGATGTCAAGACATCCGGGGTTAATTAGGGAAATTATTGACATTAAATCGATACGTGATGCCGAAAATTGGGATACTCATTCACGTATTGAAGATGTGATGGATTTACCCTCTTTTGTGAAATTACGTAGTTCGATTTGGCGGTTGTTGCGGGAACAAAATTTAAGTAGTGATCATTAATTTAAAAAGTAAACGGAGGAAGACAAAATGAAGTTGAAGAAAATTGCATTAAGCCTTACGGTGAGCATTATTGGTAGCGCTTTGATGACGGTGAGCACTTTATCGCAAGCGCAGACACCAAGATTAACGGAAATTAAAGTGAGTTATCAGCCTGCAGTTTATTGGGCCTTACCATTTTATATTGCCAGCGAAAAAAATTGGTGGGCAGAAATGGGCCTTAAGCCCGAATTTAGTACCTTTCCAGCGGGCGTACCGCAAATTGCTGCTTCGGCTTCTAAATCTTGGGATGTTGGCGCTACCGGATCCGTTCCAGCGGTCCTCGGTTTTGTTCGCTTTGGCATTAAAACCATTGGTATGTCGAATGATGAATCTGCTGGCAATGCGTTAGTAGCTACCGCAAAAGGGGCCGAGGCTTTTGCAAAAAATCCTCAACAAGCGCTTAAAGGCCAGGCAATTGTTTTAACCGGTAACTCAACCGGTGACTATGCGGTGCAATCTTGCTTAAAGAAATATGGTTTAAGTAAAGCCGATGTCACCATTAAGAATATGGGACAGGCCGAAATTATTTCTGCAATGTCTTCTGGAAACGCTGAATTTGGTGGCTTATGGGCACCAAATATTTACACCCTAGAAGAAAAGGCTGGCGGTAAAGTCCTTTGTAGCGGTAAAGAAGGTGGCGTGGTAGTGCCTGGGGCTTTAATTGCGCGCGGCGATTATGCGAAAGAAAATCCCCAAATGGTCGCAAAATTTTTAGCCGTGTATTTACGGACCTGGAAGTGGATGAATGCTAATAAGC
>JBAXGQ010000215.1:0-1730 GCA_037139315.1 Burkholderiaceae bacterium | reverse complement strand
TTTGCGTCATAACGGCGTTGAGATTGGTAAACGAGATTATTTAGGTAGTATTTAATAACGCATTCATTCAATTTTTAAATTATTTATTTTAGGAAAGATTCATGTCAACAGCAGCCACTTGCCCATTTTCTGACAGTGCAGATGATCGTGCTTTAGCGAGACACACTACAAATGCCGACTGGTGGCCTAATCAATTAGATCTCAAGCTATTAAATCAGCACTCGCCGCTAATGAATCCGATGGCTGAGGATTTTAATTACGCTAAAGAATTTCAAAGTCTGGATTTACATGCTGTTATCAAAGATCTCAATGCTTTAATGACAAACTCACAAGCATGGTGGCCTGCCGACTATGGTCACTACGGTCCATTCTTCATTCGCATGTCATGGCATAGCGCTGGCACATATCGCATTGGCGATGGTCGTGGTGGTGCGGGTTCTGGCACACAACGTTTCGCGCCATTAAATAGCTGGCCTGATAATGGCAATCTTGATAAGGCGCGTAGATTGATTTGGCCTATTAAGCAAAAGTATGGCCGTAAAATTTCTTGGGCTGACCTCATGGTGCTTGCCGGCACAATTGCGCTGCAGTCAATGGGCTTAAAGATTTTTGGTTTTGCCGGTGGGCGTGAGGATGTGTGGGAAGGTGAAGATATTTATTGGGGCTCAGAAGGGCAATGGCTAGCTGATAAGCGTTATAGTGGCGATCGCGAATTAGAAAAACCACTTGCTGCAGTACAAATGGGCTTGATTTATGTGAATCCCGAGGGCCCTGATGGCAACCCTGATCCACTTGCCGCCGCGCGCGATATTCGTGAGACCTTTGCCCGAATGGCGATGGACGATACTGAGACGGTCGCTCTCATTGCTGGTGGTCATACCTTTGGTAAGGCCCATGGTGCTGCTGATCCAGCAAAGTATGTTGGTCCCGAACCCGAAGCCGCACCGCTTGCAGAACAAGCCTTTGGCTGGAAAAATACTTTTGGCACTGGCTCTGGGGATGATGCTATTACCAGCGGCTTAGAAGGCTCATGGACAACAAATCCCATACAGTGGGATAACAACTATTTTGATAATCTATTCGGTTATGAGTGGGAGTTAACAAAGAGCCCCGCAGGCGCTCATCAATGGACGCCCAAAGAGGCATCTGCAGCCGGCACCGTACCTGACGCACATGATCCTGCTAAGAAACATGCACCGATGATGTTTACAACCGATCTGGCCTTGAAGATAGATCCAAGTTACCGCATTATTTCGGAGCGGTTTCATGCGCATCCAGAAGAATTGGCGGACGCCTTTTCTAAGGCTTGGTACAAATTAACACACCGCGATATGGGGCCTATCTCACGTTATCTTGGCCCTCTTGTACCCAAGCAGCAGCAATTGTGGCAAGATCCGATTCCTGCGGTCACGCATTCATTGATTGATGCACAAGATATAACGCATTTAAAGCAAAAAATATTAGCAGCACCCTTATCAATTTCACAATTAGTGAAAACAGCCTGGGCCTCAGCAAGCACTTTCCGGGGAGGCGATAAACGGGGTGGAGCGAATGGCGCTCGTTTGCGCTTGGCGCCACAAAAGGATTGGCCAGTGAATCAGCCCGCTGAGTTAGCGACTATTTTGCAAACATTAGAGACTATCCAAACAGAATTCAATGCTTCACAAACTGCTGGAAAAAAAGTTTCACTAGCTGATTTAATTGTTCTAGGTGGTAATGCAGCGATTGAG
>JBAXGQ010000214.1:0-1737 GCA_037139315.1 Burkholderiaceae bacterium | reverse complement strand
CGACCAATGTGGATGTCATCATCGTAGGTGCAGGTCTTTCAGGCTTAATGGCGGCACGAACTTTACGCAAAGCAGGCAAAACCGTTACCGTTCTTGAGGCTCGAACACGCGTTGGTGGTCGTATGGTAAGTACAAAGACAATTGAAGGTGGCGTGATTGATTTCGGTGGTCAATGGGTGGGCCCAACCCAAACTCGCTTTCTCGCCCTTCTCGATGAATTTCAAATTAAACGCTTCGATAGCCACTACGAGGGTAAAAGTGTATTTATTTGGAATGGTAAAAGAACCCTCGCTAACTTAGCAAAAGATTATGACAAGAGCTTTCTGTTCTTCGAGCCAAGCCAACTTCCTTTACCCCCATCCGATCTATTAGCTGCTAAAGAATTAAATCAAAAGTTGATGAGGATTGTGAAGCAAGTTAATCGTGAAAAGCCATGGCTTACACCGAATGCTAAAGAACTAGATTCACAAACGATACAAACATGGATTAATCAAAATAGTCGCTCAGAAATTGCGCGATTTACCATTGCCTGGCTTACTCGCCAAGGCGGTGAGGGTGGATTCGAACCTAGCGAAGCTTCCTTATTACATTTAGCCTGGAAACAGGCCGTCTCCCCACAAAACGAACTCCCAGAAACTTGGTTAATTGATGGGGGCGCTGGCCAAGTTGCTGTTCGGCTTGCGCAAGAATTGAATGACGCTATCCAATTGAATGCGCCAGTTCGATCTATTGAGTATGGCGACAAGAAAGTAAAAGTAACCACTAAAGCGGGTATTACCTACAATGCAAAATCGGTCATTGTCGCGATTCCTCCGCCACTAAGAATGGGAATTGAATTTTCTCCGCCTCTGCCCGCTCAAATGAGCGGCTTAATTCAACGTGGGCCTATGGGCTCCATTATTAAAGCTCACGCAGTCTATCCCAATGCCTTTTGGCGTAATCAAGGTTTAAGTGGCATGGCAATTGGCAACCTACCCTTACTAGAATTTACTGCAGATAGCTCACCGCCCTCTGGCAAACCAGGAATTTTGACAACCTTTATCTCTAGTAATCAAGCAGTTAGTTTGGGTTTACTCAGTGCTGATGATCGACGCCAAGCAATCATGCGTGATTTTGTAAAGTACTGGGGGCCACAAGCGTCCAGCCCAACTAATTTTTACGAAGCCAATTGGCCTAATGAACAATGGACCCGCGGAGCTTACACCAATTTTTTAACCCCGGGAACATGGACTTCCTTTGGCCCGGCTTGGCGGGAACCTGTGGGGCCCATTTTCTGGGCAGGCACAGAAGTTGCAATCCGTTGGCCCGGTTATTTTGACGGCGCCATTCGCGCAGGAGAGTCTGCAGCCCAATCTGCTCTAGCCTTATAAAGCCGTATTAGTGACCATACTTTAGCTATTTCTCTCACTAATAAAGTGTTTACCTAACTCTTAGCTTAGGCCATAAAACTCCTTTGCCCCCTTAAGAAGTAAATCAAACTCTTTAAGATTGGGCGTATTTGGATTGCCGCCCTCAATAAATGTGCCACCGATAACCCCGATATCTCGGGGCGCTGATTTAGTTAAGCGTTTGGGGAAAATATAGAATAAACTATTTTTATAAAATTAATTCTTTAAGGCCTAATGAAAAAATTCATCCACAATATTTACCTTGTAATCTCTAGTGTGGTTTTCTTGCTGCTTTTTAGCTCGTCTGCGACAGCTGTAAACGTTTCTGAGTTAAACACAAGTTCTAAGG
>JBAXGQ010000213.1:0-1761 GCA_037139315.1 Burkholderiaceae bacterium | reverse complement strand
AAGATGCGATTATTTCGTTAATCAAGCACGGAATTGGCGTGTCGATACTGCCAATCCGGCCCAATAGCGATAGTATGCGCGATCCTCATTTGCAATTTATTTCAATATCAGGATTAAATCGAGAGGTTGTTTTTGTAGAAAAAAAGAATCATCCGCAAGCCCATCTAACTCATAAATTATTTGATGAGCATTTAAAAATATAAAAAAAGATATTTTTTATAGTCTGATATATTGGGTATCACAATCTAGCTTTCCTAAGACCTAGATAAAACGATTCTTTCAAAATAAAGGCTAAGGAATCTATGAATGCTCAGTTGCTCATGGATCCTCAGCCTGCTGGACGCTTTCGCGCATTATTCATTTTGTCGATCTGCATCGTTTTATCAATGACCACTTGGTTTTCAGCAACCGCTGTTATTCCTCAGTTGCAATCCATTTGGAATTTAACGCCAACTCTATCTGCATGGTTAACTATTGGGGTTCAGCTTGGTTTTGTTATAGGCGCTATTGGCTCTAGCATCTTTAGCCTCTCCGATGTTATTTCCAGTAAGAAACTCATGATTTATGGATCCATTGGGGCTGCAGCTGCTAATCTTGGGTTGTTGCTAGTAGAAAGCGCATACCTTGCCATTTCCCTTCGTCTGATGACTGGGGTATTTCTTGCGCTGGTATACCCGCCGTCGTTGAAATTAATTTCAACCTGGTTTAGAAGAGGGCGTGGGCTTGCCTTAGGAGCGCTAGTAGGATCAATTACGCTGGGTTCAGCTGCGCCTCACTTCATCAATGCAATTGGTGGGCTGGGATGGGAACTGGTTGTTATTGCAACAACAATTGCGACTTTATCGGGCGCCCTCATTATTGGAATATTTGTACATGAAGGCCCATTCCCATATCCACGTGCACCATTTCATTTGGGGCGAATCGGGCAGGTTTTTAAAAACCGCGGGGTCTTTTTAGCCAGCGTTGGCTACTTTGGCCATATGTGGGAGCTCTATGCTATGTGGGCATGGTTTCTGACATTTTCGCGAATGGCTTTTATTGAGCTAAATATTGACAATCCAAGCGCAGCATCATTTTTTACATTTGCGGTAATTGGTATAGGCGCCTTAGGTTGTATTGTTGGTGGGTTTTTAGGTGATCGATGGGGAAGAACTGCTACCACCAGTTTGATGATGTGTATCTCAGGCTCGTGCGCTCTTATGGCAGGTTTTGTATACGATGGCCCCTTGTGGATGTTAATTGCTTTAGGCCTTATTTGGGGTTTCACAGTAGTTGCTGATTCCGCTCAATTTTCGACAATTGTTACAGAACTTGGTGACCCCATGTATGTTGGTACTGCATTAACTGTGCAATTAGGAATTGGTTTTATGTTGACAGTTGTAACCATTTGGCTTTTACCCCTTGCAGCAGCCAGTCTCAATAGTTGGCAATGGGTATTCCTAATATTAATACCGGGCCCCTTAATAGGAACTTGCGCAATGTTATTTCTGCGCAGAATGCCTGAGGCAATAAAAATTGCGAATGGAAATAGGTAGCATCTATATCTTTATTAGATTAACAACATACTTTTTAAGTAACATAGCCTAGCTTAGATAATTAATAATTTATGCATAGAGATATTGACTAGGTAAACTCCATTGGAAAGATTCCTTGTCTCTGCTAGTCCGATTGGTTAGGATTCCAAACTGTCGGCTTAACCGACAGTAACCAATGCAGGTCACCCAAAGACCCCAAACCGCATTGCACAGTTTATTACACAGT
>JBAXGQ010000212.1:0-1762 GCA_037139315.1 Burkholderiaceae bacterium | reverse complement strand
AACTTTCGCGATTAACTTCGCAGATGAACTGCAGTGAATAATTCGGGCGCATTGGTTCCCAGTAATGTTGAAGCAATAGAGCGTTTCTGTGACGCTTGTTGGCTAGAGGACGGCTTAGCAGCAAATAGTTTAGCTGCCTATCGCCGAGATTTATTACTCTTGGCGCAATGGTTACAAACGCAGTCATCAATCGATTTGTATGCGGCTAGCGAACAAGAACTCACCGCTTATATTGCTCACCGGCGCGCCGATAAAGCGACTACGGCCAATCGCCGCCTTACGGTGTTCAAGCGCTTTTATCGCCATGCTTTACGTCACAATCTAGTAAAGAGTGACCCCTGCATGAAGTTACGTGCAGCTAAGCAAGCTCAGCGCTTTCCAAAGACCTTAAGTGAAGCGCAGATTGTGGCCTTACTCAACGCACCGAATGTTGATACTCCTTTGGGCTTACGCGATCGCACCATGCTTGAACTGATGTATGCCAGCGGTTTACGCGTATCAGAAATCGTCACACTCAAAACCATTGCGCTGGGCTTAAATGAGGGTGTAGTGCGTATTGTTAATGGCAAGGGCGGCAAAGAACGCTTAGTGCCATTTGGCGCAGAGGCCGGTTTATGGCTTAAGCGTTATTTAGCCGAAGCACGTACGCCTTTATTAGAAGGTAAAAACTGCCATGAAGTTTTTGTCGGGCGACACACAGGTAGCAGCTTAACCCGCCAAGCATTTTGGGCTTTAATTAAACGCTATGCGCTGATTGCCAATATTCCCATTGCCTTATCGCCGCATACTTTGCGTCATGCTTTTGCTACCCACTTACTGAACCATGGAGCTGATTTACGGGTCGTACAACTATTACTGGGCCATGCTGACATCTCAACCACCCAGATTTATACCCATGTAGCTCGAGAGCGACTCAAATCGATCCATCAGCAACATCATCCTCGGGGCTAACCTACTTGGCTTTATCGCCAGCAGTTTTAAGGTTTAAAGCAGAAAAACTTCGGTACGGTTTTTCGCTTTTAAGCTCAAGACGCGCCACTTGTTTAAGATAACGGTATGTTAATTTTCTTTTTATTGATTCTGGGCGCTTATCTATTGGGCTCTATTTCCTTTGCGGTAGTGGTGAGTAAGTGCATGGCTTTACCCGATCCATATACCTATGGATCAAAAAATCCGGGCGCTACTAATGTATTGCGCACGGGTAATAAAAAAGCCGCTTTATTTACTTTGCTCGGCGATGCCTTAAAGGGTTGGTTGGCAATAGCTATTGCGAGAATGGTTTTAGGTACGGAAACTTCAGGCTCGCTTGAGTGGGTTTTAAGTGCCGTCATCATTGCAGTTTTCTTGGGGCATTTATTTCCCCTCTTTCATAACTTTAAGGGCGGCAAGGGAGTAGCCACAGCCTGCGGCATCTTGTTTGGGATTAATTTCTTTTTGGGTTTAGCAACTTTAAGCACTTGGTTAATAGTAGCTTTCTTCACCCGCTATTCATCATTAGCAGCGATTGCAGCCGCATTATTTGCCCCGCTGTACTATATTTTCCTATTTGGCTTTCATCCTGTGGTGCTGGCACTGGTCATCATGTGCGTTTTATTAATTTGGCGCCATCGCAGCAATATTCAAAACTTAATGAATGGCAGTGAAACCCGCATTGGCAAGAAAAAATAAAAAGGTAGATTAAAAATGACGATCGCATTTGCATGCATTTTATTTATGGGTATTTTGCCCATTATTTGCGCCGGTATTTCAAAAAAAGGCTTTG
>JBAXGQ010000211.1:0-1781 GCA_037139315.1 Burkholderiaceae bacterium | reverse complement strand
CTACCAGCTCAGTTTCGTTAGCCAGTCGACTCATTTAGTCATATTTACTTTTTGCCAGTAACTTTGACTGGTTAATGCTCTCTAAGTCCTCTAATTTTTGATTAATTTTTACTATTTCAAATTTAAACCCTGTAAACCAGTAAATCTTATATTTAAACATGAAGTCTGGAGTGAAAAGCGTGAGATATTATTAAAACATTACAATAAATGGGGATGGGATATCACATTTTTTTAGCAGGTGGCGGCGCCATGGTTCCCGGTTTAGCCGCTGCTATTTCCGCGGCCCTGCAGTCGCCCTGTACCTTGATTAACCCCTTTGAGGGAATGCATCTGGCACCCCAGGTGCGAAGTAGCCCCCGTTTGCAGGAGGCACCACTTTTTCTCGGTGCCTGTGGCTTGGCTTTACGAAGGTTTAGCCCGTGATTCAATTTAACCTTTTACCGCACCGCGAGGCCTTGCGTAAATTCAAACAAGACCAATTCAAGGCATCCCTGGTGTTGACGGTGCTTCTGGGGGTCATCACCGCCTTAGCTCTTTATGGATGGCTAGTGTTCGCGATAGCCGCACAAAAGAGCAATATTACGGTTCTAGAACAAGAGATTGAGCGTTACCAAGCGCACATCACGGAAATTAAAAACGTGAATAATCAAATCGATACGCTGCTCGCGCGTCAAAAAGCGGTTGAAGATATTCAGGCTGACAGAAATGTGCCCGTGCGTCTGCTGTCAGAGTTAGCAAGCAGCCTTCCCGAGGGCGTAGTCCTGACCAAAATGGCGCAAAAAGGCCAGGACCTTACGCTTGAGGGGACGGCACAGACCAATGAGAACTTATCGCAATTCCTATACAACTTGAGTCAAGGCGGCAGTTGGTTTTTCAAACCTGAACTTTTAGTCAGCGAATCGCAAAACTTCAACCCTAGCGGCCAATTGCCGGGCAAAGCATTTCGGTTTTCGTTAAAGGTAATTTTCTTGCGTACCCAGAGTGCGTCCCCTGGAGTCGCTGCGCCGCAACTCGGATCGGGCGCCTGGCCCATGGACGCTGCATCTGCATTTGCGCAACCTGACGCTCCTAAGGCCCGCGTGCTGGGCATTGATGGGTGACTGTATCTATGAATAAGGAAATTTTGGCTTCATTGGGCCCCACGGTTGCCGCACAGTTTGGCGGGCTAGATTTTGAAATTCCGTCCTCTTGGCCATGGCTGCCGCGATTATTTTTATTGCTGGGTTTGTATTGCTTAATCTTCAGCCTTTTTTGCTTATACCCTTTAAGTGATTATGCCGATGAATTTAAAAATTTACTTGATAAGGAAAATGCCTTACGCGCGCAATTTACCGAAAAGCGGCACAAGGCCGAGAGCCTTCATTTATTGAAAAAACAGCGTGATGAGCTTGCGCTTACCGTGAAAGCATTGGAGCAGCAGCTACCCCGTAGTACAGAAATGGCTAATTTGCTTTTTGGCATCAGCCAGGTCGGACGGACCGAGAAGCTGCAACAGGAATTATTCAAGCCTGATGCCCCGATATTCAAAGAGTATTACGTCATCGTCCCAGTCACCTTCCGAGCCAATGGGGGCTACCACGATTTCGCCCGTTTTGCCGCTAATGTTGCAAATCTGCAGCGCATTGTTAACCTAAGCAATATAACTATCTGGGCTAGGCCGGACGGAGGTTTGACTCTGGAGACCACGATCCGAGCCTACCGCCACTTGGATGCGAACGAAGGTCCGGCGCAGGCCAAGGCGGCAGAGGTGGCCAAATAATGCAGCGCTCACTGGCTGGCTT
>JBAXGQ010000210.1:0-1795 GCA_037139315.1 Burkholderiaceae bacterium | reverse complement strand
TAATGAGATGATCACCACCCGGGTATACAGCCACGGTTTCGCATTCAAAATGGGCCGCACAACCTTGTATGAAGGGGATACCGCTGTGATTGAGTTGATGATTTACGTGCGTAAACTGATTTGTACTGCGCTTTGCAAAGTTCATGGCTAGATCTTCTTGAGCATGGTTCAATACATGAATGATGTGTTTAGCCCCCACTGTAAAAGCAGTCGCTAAGGGAGATTGCTGCGCAATCGACCATAAAATTAAGGGGGGGCTGAGCGAAACCGTATTGAAGGAACTAATCGTGATACCAATTGGGGCGTGTGCAGCATCAAGCCCAGTAATTACCGTAACGCCAGTGGGAAAGGCAGCGAAGCCCTGCCGTATCTCCTCGGTTGAAGGGGCGCTACTAATTAAAGTGCTGGACATGCGTTATTGCTAAGGTAGGCTCGTTATGATTTATTAACAGCAGCTGGGCTCACCGTGGGCTCGCCAGTAGGAATTACGGTGCCGGGTATGGGGGTTAACACTTCATTATCTTCAGCTTTTACGCATTTAAACCGATACTCTTTACTGTTTTTAGAGAGAAAACTAGCCCCTAAATAAAAATCGTTTTTACAGACTTTGGTGGCAAAATTCATCACTTCTTGCGGGTCGGCGCTAGAATTAATGAGTCGCATATTACCCATAGACATGCTTAATTCGGTTGAAAAACAAGCGCTTAGCAAGATGCTGCTAAAAGCGGTAGTGAAGAGTAGAATTTTTTTCATAGCAAACCTCATATTCAATCGTGCACGTAGAATAAACCGTTTAAGTAAAGTTGTGAAATTTAAGGAATTTTAATGTTTAAAGCAATATTGATTAATAAAGACGAAAAAGGCTATCGTGCCGACCTAGCTGAACTCGATGAAGCTACTTTGCCGGTCGGTGAAGTGTTGGTCAAAGTACTGTATTCCACCTTAAATTATAAAGATGGCCTTGCTATTACCGGCAAAGGGCCGGTTGTCAGGGCGTTTCCCATGGTTCCAGGGATCGATTTTGCCGGCGAGGTTCTAGAAAGTAGTAGCCCAGAATATCAACCTGGAGATCAGGTAATCTTAAATGGCTGGGGGGTAGGAGAGGGGCATTGGGGCGGTTTAGCGCAAAAGGCGCGGGTTAAGGCCGAATGGCTCTTACCCTTACCCAAAGGCATGACCCCAAAACAAACCCTTGCAATTGGGACAGCTGGCTATACCGCTATGTTGTGTGTCATGGCCTTGCAACAACATGGCTTAAAGCCCAGCGCTGGCGAAGTTTTAGTCACTGGGGCAGCAGGGGGAGTAGGCAGTTTTGCGACGATGCTCATGAGCAAACTGGGCTTTACGGTAGTCGCCAGTAGTGGTCGACCAGAAGAAGGCACATATTTAAAACGCTTGGGCGCAAGTGAGGTCATTGAGCGGGCCAGCTTGTCAGAGCCAGGCAAGCCTCTTGCGAAAGAGCGTTGGGCTGCAGTCATCGATAGCGTCGGCAGTCATACCTTAGCCAATGCGTGTGCAGCAGTTAAAAGCAATGGCGCAGTAGCTGCTTGTGGTTTAGCGCAAGGCATGGATTTTCCAACCACGGTAGCCCCATTTATTTTGCGCGGCATTACTTTATACGGCATTAATAGCGTGACAGTTGAAAAAGCAAAACGAATTTTGGCTTGGGAACAGTTAAGCCAGCTTTGCGATTTCACCATCGTCGATACAATTGCCCGCGAAATTAGCTTGGCCGAAGCAATTCCGCTAGCAGCGGATTTAATTGCCGGAAAAATTCGTGGCCGCTTAATTGTGG
>JBAXGQ010000209.1:0-1805 GCA_037139315.1 Burkholderiaceae bacterium | reverse complement strand
GATCCTTTTGCAAATGCTGCACCAGCAGCACCCGTAGTTGATTCCAGCGCAGATATTGAACGACAGCTCCGGGGTTTGAAATAACAATATAAACAGTAAAGAGTAATCTTATGCAGGCTAAATGGGGCATGCAAGGAATGGCTGTCGCACCACATTCCTTGGCAGCAGAATCAGCTTTAGCAGTATTAAAGGAGGGCGGGAATGCCCTTGAAGCCATGGTTGCAGCCGCAGCAACGATTGCCGTGGTTTATCCCCATATGAATTCGATTGGGGGCGACTCTTTTTGGGTAATACATGCTCCTGGTAAAGCCATTGGCGGCATCGATGCTTGTGGGGCAGCTGCGGGTTTAGCTACCCGGCAATGGTATTCGGATCAAGGTGTTACTGGAGCGATTCCATTCCGTGGCCCCCTTGCAGCAAATACTGTGGCCGGTACGATTTCTGGCTGGGGTGCTGCGCAGCGTTTATCGCAAAATTGTCTCGGTGGAAAATTACCCCTAAGCCGGCTTTTATCGGACAGTATTTCTTATGCCGAAAATGGGATTCCTGTGACCCATAGCCAATGGAGCTTAACGGCCAAGAAACTGAAGGAACTAGAACCGCAGCCAGGATTTTCAGAAACATTTTTAGTTGCTGGCAAAGCGCCAACAACTGGTAGTATTTTTAAACAAACACGGTTAGCAAAGACACTGCGCAGAATTGCGCAGTATGGCACTGACGAATATTATCGCGGTTCGCTTGCGAATGGAATCGCTGCAGAGCTCAAAGCGCTTGGTAGTCCCATTCGTCTAGCAGATTTGCAGCGTCATGAAGCTAAGCTAATAGATCCCATACGCTTAAGCCATAGCTTGGGCAACGTATTTAATATGACACCACCAACTCAGGGTGTGGTCTCACTCATGATTTTAGGCATTCTTGATCGCTTAGATTTAAAGCGTTTCAAACTAGATAGTGCTGAGTATGTGCATGCTTGTGTTGAGGCAACCAAGCAGGCTTTTAAGATTCGTGATCAATATATTACTGATCCTGCTTATATGCAGTGTGACCCCCAGGATTTTTTAAAGACTGAGTTTTTGCAAAAACTGGCGGATGCAATTGACCCTGCCAAAGCTTTGCCTTGGGGACAAGGAAAAGGACCCGCCGATACGATTTGGATGGGAGTAGTGGATAAGCATGGTTGTTGCGTTTCATTTATTCAGAGCATTTACCACGAGTTTGGTGCCGGTATTGTTTTACCAAGCTCGGGTATTAATTGGCAAAACCGGGGCTGTAGTTTTTCTTTAAACCCTGCAGCACTAAATACCTTAGAGCCTTTCCGCAAACCTTTTCATACGTTAAATCCTGCTTTAGCGCTTTTTAAGGATGGTCGTTCCATGGTTTATGGCACGATGGGTGGGGACGGTCAGCCGCAAACCCAATGTGCGATCTTTACTAGAACGGCAGTTTATGGCCTTGATCCACAAGAAGCCATTAGTCGACCGCGTTGGTTATTGGGAAGAACCTGGGGCCAAACCAGCGACAGTCTAAAGCTAGAGTCACGCTTTGATCCTCGGGTAATTAGCGACCTAGCGGAGCGCGGTCATGATATAGAGTTGCTTAATGATTTTGACGAAACTGTTGGTCATGCTGGCTGTATTATTCGCGAACCATCTGGAGTGTTGCGGGGAGGCTGGGATCCCCGCAGTGATGGTGGCGTAGCCGCCTATTAAGCACATATTTCAATTTTGTATTAAAGTGATTATTGGTGTTTAAATCAACATTGGTTTAATTATTAAAAATACTCTGGAGACTGATAATGCAAAAAC
>JBAXGQ010000208.1:0-1824 GCA_037139315.1 Burkholderiaceae bacterium | reverse complement strand
CGCGCTAAGTGCTCGGCTAAGCTTAGGCGCGGTGCAAATATTAAGCGCTCAGGCTTAATATTTCTTTTAATCGCCTCTAAGCGCAAGTTTTGCGCAATAAAACGGTTATCTTCTAAGAGCCATAAAACACTACCTTCTACCTGACCCAAAATACGCATCCATGAGTCAAATGTGGGGGGCGTAATTTTGTAATTATTATTAAAGCAACAGAAAACAAAACCCTGTTCTGGTAAACCTAACTCAGTACGCGAAGCTGTTTTTTCTGCAATCTGTTTTTTATTGTCATTGGCCTGATAAGAAAAAGGGAGATAGGCAATTTTTTCTGCGTAATATTGCCGGCAATCTGCAGGAATTAAGGTGTGATCAGCAATGATGTAATCAATATAGTCAGCGCCCATCGTACCTGGATATCCAAGGTAATTTACCTGGATTGGCGCTGCCCGATAGGCCAATAAACCAGGCCGACTATCTTGCACTAAACCCATTAAATCAACTGCAATATCAATTTCCATTTCGCGCGATAGTTTCGCCACCTCAAGGTCACTCATACCCTGAATATCAACCAACTGATCTAAGGATTGATTAATTCGCTGAAAAACTTCGGCATTGTTATCATGACCAAATGAAAAAGCAATGACTTCAAATTGCGCTTTATTATGATTTTCAAATAAACCAGCGATGAGTTGAGTAACTGCATGATTACGAAAATCTGCTGAATAATAAGCCAACCGAATTTTCTGACTACGCTGACGTTTTGCGATCGCTGGTAAAGCTAAATCAGCTTTGGCCCTTTTTTGGGTATATTGTTTTGCGACAGCAAGTTGCAACTCAGGACTACTAGAGATGGCAAGCATTCCAAATGGCGTTATTGCCTTTTCGCCAACGCTAGCCTTACTAAGAATGGCTGCTAAGGCAGCTTCATAGCCAATCCAATTACCCATGGTCATTTTTAGATTAAATGGCATGGCAAATAAATAGTCGTAGTTCGGTTTTATGGCTAAGGCTTTTTCGTAGGCAATTAAGGCTTTATCTTCGTAATGGAGTTGCGTAAATAAGATGGCCGTATTAAGCCAAGCTTCGAAATAATCTGGCTTAATTTGTATGGCGCGCCCATAGGCATTGAGTGCTGCTTCGTTACGCCCCAGAGCTTTAAGCGCCAATCCTTGGTTAAACCAAGCAACAGCATTGGAATCTTGTATAGCTAAGGCTTTTTGATAGCAGCTAAGAGCCTCCTCATAAATACCTAACTTAAATAAACTAATACCAAAATTAAGCCATGCTGCGGCATTAAAAGGGGTTAATTGAGTGGCTAACTCATGGTGGGCTAAAGCGGCCTGCTCTTGATCAGACTCAGATAAGGCTTTTGCCAAATTAAATTGCAGCCCTGCATCTTGTGGATCAATCTGGACGGCTTGTTGTAAGAAGCTGACTGCAGCTTGATGTTGACCTTGGCTAGCCTTAACTAAACCATAAATCTGCAAAGCCGATAAATGATTAGGCTCAGCTTTTAGTGCCTCATCTAAGGCAAGCTCGCAAGCGGTGAAATTACCGGCCTCAAATGCGGTAATGGCCTGCTTTAATAAATCATCCATCATTTCAAACGCAATGCATTAGTGATCACGGAAACAGAGCTAAAACTCATTGCCACTGCTGCAATCATCGGTGATAACAAAAGGCCAATAAATGGGTACAACACACCTGCAGCAATCGGTACGCCTAAGGCGTTATAAACCATTGCAAAAGCTAAATTTTGTTTCATATTACGTACGGTTGCCCGCGAGATTAAAAATGCTTGGGCAATGCCGCGTAAATCACCCTTCACTA
>JBAXGQ010000207.1:0-1846 GCA_037139315.1 Burkholderiaceae bacterium | reverse complement strand
TGGTGCGTATTTCTGATGCGCGTATGAGTGGCACAGCGTTTGGCACCATTGTTTTGCATATCACGCCAGAGTCTGCAGAAAATGGCCCACTTGCCGCGGTTCGTGATGGCGACATGATTGAATTGGACGTTGCTAAGCGCAGTATCACACTGCTAGTCGATGAGGCAGAAATTGCGCGACGTTTAGCGGAGTTAGGTGCCCCTGAGGCACGCTTAGAAATCCCAGCGACAGGGTATCGGCGGCTTTACCAAACAACTGTGACTCAAGCCGACGTGGGATGTGATTTTGATTTTATGGTGCCAGTTGCTAATCGTTCTGCACCGATCATTAAGGAATACTAAGATGTTATTTACGCCAGCAGAAACCAAAGTACTGATTATCGGTGGTGGCACAATGGGCGCTGATGTGGCCACGGTTTATGCCCGCGGCGGCTGTGCTACGCAAGTTTGCGAATTGACTACTGAGCGGCGGGTAGCTTTGCCGACCTACTTTGCTAATCAAATGGCCGAGCTGGGCTATGAAGAGCGCATTCATTTACTGACTACGGCAGGTTCATTAGATGAGATCGACTGGTCTGAAGTAGATTTGGTGGTTGAGTGCATTCCCGAGCGCTTAGATATCAAGCAGTCTTTATTTATTGAATTAGAAAAACGCGCCAAAGCCGAAACAGTTTTAGCGAGTAATAGCTCAAGCTTTCCGATTAGCGCGATCTGCAAAGATTTAAAAACACAAGCCCGGATGATTGGACTACATTTTTTTATGCCAGCGCATTTGGTGCCCTGTGTCGAAGTTGTTTATGGTCCAAAAACATCACCACTTGTCGGCGAAAGTCTGTCACGCCTCATGACTGCATGCGGCATGGTACCGGTAACGGTAAAAAAAGATCTACCTGGATTTTTAGCTAACCGTTTACAACACGCTCTATCACGCGAGGCTTTTTGGATGGTTGATGAAGGTATTGCTAGTTTGGAAGATATTGATAAGGCCGTGCGCTTTGGCTTTGGCTTTCGTTATTTAGCAGCTGGCCCAGTCTTGCAGCGTGACCATGCGGGCCTTGATATTCATGCCGCAGCAGGCGCTAGCATTTATCCATCACTCAATAATTCCCCTGAAATTGCGCAATGCTTAGCAGAGCCTGCTAGTCATGGCAAATTAGGGATGAAAACGGGTGAGGGATTTTTTCAATGGACACCCGAAACGATTCAAGCAGAACGCGAGCGCTATAACAATCTTTTAAGGGCTAGTTTGCAATTAATTCAAAAAGAATTACCTGAAATTAAATAAATTATTTTTTAAGATAAATCGGCAATATGCAAGCGCCGTAATTGCGGTGCTAGATAGTAAGTACAGGTTACCACTGCAATTGTGGCAATGCCGCCAAAAATAATTGAGGGCACGAGACCCATTAAGCTGGCAGCAAGACCGGATTCGAGTGCGCCGAGTTCATTCGAAGAGCCAATAAAAATACCATTGATAGCACTGACTCTGCCGCGCATATGATCGGGAGTGGTTAATTGCATGATCGAACCCCGAATGACCACAGATACCGAATCACAGCAGCCCGATAGCATTAAGAAAGTTGCCGCTACCCATAATTCGGTAGAGAGCCCAAAGCCTACAATGGCTAAGCCAAACCCCGCAACCGACATTAATAAATATCGACCTGAGTTATATAACATGGGCTTACGAGCCAAGATAATGCCTGTAATGACTGCAGCGAGTGCGGGTGAAGCCCGCAAAATTCCCAGAGTTTCTGGTCCGGCGTGCAGTATTTCTTTAACAAAGGCAGGCAAGATGGATACTGCGCCCCCTAGCAAAACTGCAAACATATCGAGCGCCATCGTCG
>JBAXGQ010000206.1:0-1846 GCA_037139315.1 Burkholderiaceae bacterium | reverse complement strand
TGGTGCGTATTTCTGATGCGCGTATGAGTGGCACAGCGTTTGGCACCATTGTTTTACATATCACGCCAGAGTCTGCAGAAAATGGCCCACTAGCCGCGGTTCGTGATGGTGACATGATTGAATTGGATGTTGCTAAGCGCAGCATCACACTGCTAGTCGATGAGGCAGAAATTGTGCGACGTTTAGGGGAGTTAGGTACCCCTGAGGCACGCTTAGAAATCCCAGCGACAGGCTATCGGCGTCTTTACCAAACAACTGTGACACAAGCCGATGTGGGGTGTGATTTTGATTTTATGGTGCCAGTTGCTAATCGTTCTGCACCGATCATTAAGGAATACTAAGATGTTATTTACGCCAGCAGAAACCAAAGTACTGATTATCGGTGGTGGCACAATGGGCGCTGATGTGGCCACGGTTTATGCCCGCGGCGGCTGTGCTACGCAAGTTTGCGAATTGACTACTGAGCGGCGGGTAGCTTTGCCGACCTACTTTGCTAATCAAATGGCCGAGCTGGGCTATGAAGAGCGCATTCATTTACTGACTACGGCAGGTTCATTAGATGAGATCGACTGGTCTGAAGTAGATTTGGTGGTTGAGTGCATTCCCGAGCGCTTAGATATCAAGCAGTCTTTATTTATTGAATTAGAAAAACGCGCCAAAGCCGAAACAGTTTTAGCGAGTAATAGCTCAAGCTTTCCGATTAGCGCGATCTGCAAAGATTTAAAAACACAAGCCCGGATGATTGGACTACATTTTTTTATGCCAGCGCATTTGGTGCCCTGTGTCGAAGTTGTTTATGGTCCAAAAACATCACCACTTGTCGGCGAAAGTCTGTCACGCCTCATGACTGCATGCGGCATGGTACCGGTAACGGTAAAAAAAGATCTACCTGGATTTTTAGCTAACCGTTTACAACACGCTCTATCACGCGAGGCTTTTTGGATGGTTGATGAAGGTATTGCTAGTTTGGAAGATATTGATAAGGCCGTGCGCTTTGGCTTTGGCTTTCGTTATTTAGCAGCTGGCCCAGTCTTGCAGCGTGACCATGCGGGCCTTGATATTCATGCCGCAGCAGGCGCTAGCATTTATCCATCACTCAATAATTCCCCTGAAATTGCGCAATGCTTAGCAGAGCCTGCTAGTCATGGCAAATTAGGGATGAAAACGGGTGAGGGATTTTTTCAATGGACACCCGAAACGATTCAAGCAGAACGCGAGCGCTATAACAATCTTTTAAGGGCTAGTTTGCAATTAATTCAAAAAGAATTACCTGAAATTAAATAAATTATTTTTTAAGATAAATCGGCAATATGCAAGCGCCGTAATTGCGGTGCTAGATAGTAAGTACAGGTTACCACTGCAATTGTGGCAATGCCGCCAAAAATAATTGAGGGCACGAGACCCATTAAGCTGGCAGCAAGACCGGATTCGAGTGCGCCGAGTTCATTCGAAGAGCCAATAAAAATACCATTGATAGCACTGACTCTGCCGCGCATATGATCGGGAGTGGTTAATTGCATGATCGAACCTCGAATGACCACTGATACCGAATCACAGCAGCCCGATAGCATTAAGAAAGTTGCTGCTACCCATAATTCGGTAGAGAGCCCAAAGCCCACAATGGCTAAGCCAAAGCCCGCAACTGACATTAATAAATAACGTCCCGAGTTATATAGCATGGGTTTTCGAGCCAAGATAATGCCTGTAATGACTGCAGCGAGTGCGGGTGAGGCCCGTAAAATTCCCAGAGTTTCTGGTCCTGCATGCAGTATTTCTTTAACAAAGGCAGGTAAGATGGATACTGCGCCCCCTAGCAAAACTGCAAACATATCGAGCGCCATCGTCG
>JBAXGQ010000205.1:0-1871 GCA_037139315.1 Burkholderiaceae bacterium | reverse complement strand
CCGCGAATTATTGCTGAATTATCAGCTGGACTTACTCTGGAGCCAGGAGACATTATTGCAACTGGTACGCCTTCTGGCGTTGGCTATGCGATGAAGCCGCCACGTCCTTTGAAAACTGGAGATGTTATTTCAATCGAAATTGAAGGGCTTGGTAAGCTAGAAAATACAGTAGGAGCTTAAAGCGAGGAGGCTAGTTGCAGCAACTCAATATCAGTATGCGCAGCCCCAATGATAGAAACCCCAAAGGGGACGCCATCAATTTTAATTAACGGTAGATTGATCTGGGGTAAGCCCGCTAAGCCTGCTATACAAAGAAGGCGAAATGAGTCGCCCCGAAAGCGATCAAATTCTGCAGGCGAACTGTTAAGTAATGGCGGTAAGTTAGCTGCAGTAGGAATAATTACTACTCGTTGATGAGACAAAATTGTTTCTAGACATTTTTTAATTACTACCTGTTGTTGAAGGGCAGTTTTAAGTTCGCTTGGAGAAATATTGCTTGCGGCCATAAAGCGCTCTTTCACCCCTGGGCCCATCTGCTCGATATGCTTAGCTGCCCAGGTGCCATGTTCCGCCCAAATTTCCGCGCCTTGAATAATTCGAAATGTATTAGCCCAGTCTGCTAGGACGTAGGGATGTATTGAGAGGGATTGGCTGCTACTTAAAAATGGGATTTTGAGTAGTTGCGCTTTGACGTACTGAGCAAGCTGAGGGTCGATCAGATCCCATGCTTCCTCAAGAAAAAATGGCTCAAACGGAGCGGGAGAGTGGGCTTGGCTTTCTGCTTTTTCACGCAATAAAACTTCGCCAACTTGTAAAAGTAGTTTAGGCTCACGCGTAAACCAACCGACGGTATCAAAGCTTTTAGCTAACGGCCTAGTGTGCGCTAAAGAGATTCGGCCATGGGTTGGTCTCATGCCATAAATTCCGCAGAAACTCGCCGGTGCTCGAACTGAGCCACCGGTATCAGAGCCAATTGCAAAATCAACTAAGTTTGCCGCTACAGCTGCAGCTGATCCGCTTGAAGAGCCCCCTGGAATACGCATTGGAGCTGCAGAATTAATCGGGGTGCCATAGTGCTCATTCATGCCAAGCAAGCTATAAGTGAGTTCATCGGTATGTGTTTTGCCAACTAAAGAAGCGCCACTGTGGATTAGCATTTCAATTGCCGGAGCAGTTTGAGTTGCACGCGGATGGGTATTAAACCAGTCAGGACTACCAAAGCCAGTGGGATAGCCAGCAATATCAAAGATATCTTTTGCCCCAAAACGCAAGCCCGCTAATGGACCTGGATGATGACTCGGTAATTCAACATGGGTATGCCGACAAAACGCATTAACATGATCGAAGTCTAAAATTGTTTTCATTGCATATAGGCACTCAGCTGATAGAGCAGTAAAGTTATGTATATTAGTTTATGGCATTAAAGGGTAATGAAGTCTAATTTATTAAAGGAAATAAAAAATGAAGTTGGTGCGCTATGGGAAAAAGGGTCAAGAAAAACCCGGTTTGATCGACGGCGGAGGTAAGTTACGGGATTTATCCAAACATATTAACGATATTGATCCCGAGCAATTAGGAAAAAGTGCTTTGGCTAAGCTGGCGAAGCTAAAACCTGAATGCTTGGCCTTAGTGAAGGGTAAGCAGCGCTTTGGTGTACCAGTTAATGGCGTCACTAAATTTATTGCCATTGGCCTTAATTACACTGATCATGCAATTGAAGCCAACATGGCAATACCAACAGAACCGATTATTTTTCTGAAAGCAAATTCGAGTCTCTGTGGACCTAATGATGATTTAGTTTCACCTAAGGGAGCAAAGAAACTAGATTGGGAAATTGAACTGGGTGTGGTGATTGGTAAAAAAGCCCGTTA
>JBAXGQ010000204.1:0-1876 GCA_037139315.1 Burkholderiaceae bacterium | reverse complement strand
AATTATTGGCATGGCGACTTTCATTTTTTTTAGGCCTAAATAGTAGATATTCTTCCATCAACATCGAGATCTGACTCATCTACTTCTAAATAGTCATCTTCAATTACAGATGCTCCCTCTAATTGCTCAATATATTCCCGAATCGCGTAATAAGGGGGTATTTGCGCTTGGTTATCATCTTGATGATCCCAGACTTTGTAGCGAAAAACGGTTAGTTTCATAAATCTCAAGGCTTATTACAAGAAACCCATTCTAGGGCTTTTAGATTAAAAAAGTTTTTCAAAAGCCCTTACTTAGATGATGGTTTTATATTCTTAAATTTGTTTAGAATGAGTTTGCTAAACAACGTAGGAGATTTGAATGAAAACACCACGAATTTTAAGTAAAGTGCTAATTGGCTTAGGTTTTGGAATACTCTCTTTGGCCGTTTCGGCGCAATCAATGAAAGTAACGCTTTCCGGGGCCCAAGAAGTTCCCCCTGTAATGACTTCGGCTTCTGGAGTGGGTGCAATTATGGTTGCTCCAGATGGAGCAGTATCAGGAACAATTACCACCACTGGTGTTGAAGGAACTATGGCCCATATTCATGAAGCGCCAATGGGCCAAAATGGCCCCGTAATCGTGCCATTTACTAAAACCGCAGACAATATTTGGTCAGCTCCTGCTGGCGCCAAATTGACAGATGCACAACTTCAAAGTTTGAAGAATGGTAATCTTTATCTCAATGTACACAGCGCAACTAATAAGCCTGGCGAAATTAGAGCCCAGCTTAAACCTTAAGGCTTGAGCATTCTTTGGCCTCAGGTTTTAGTCCTCTTGGACCCATCAATGAAATTAACGACTTAGGGAGAAATTCCTAAGTCGTTTTTCTATCCTAGTAATGTTCCTGATATTTATTAGACATATTAATGTGTTTACATAGCTGAAATTCAAATTGAAAAGGTGAGCATATGAATGTGAAAAATATTATTGGCTTAGTAGAAAAATTATTCCTGATTATTATTGCTCTTTTTACTATTGCTGCGATGGTCCAAGAAATTGTCTCCCTAACGGGTAGTCGTCGTGTAGAGCTGCAGGACCTTTTACTGATGTTTATTTATGCGGAGGTTTTGGGGATGCTAGCGGCCTTTTACGCTAGCCACCGAATCCCAATAACCATACCTTTATTTATCGCCATGACTGCATTGAGTAGATTAATCATCCTTCAGGGTAAAGATGGGAATCCTGCAATTTTGCTCTATGAGAGCGGGGCGATTATCTTAATTGCCGGAGCTTGCTGGATCATTAGTCGTGTCAATATCGCTAAAGATAATTAGTAGGGCTTGATGAGTTAAATAATCAGCTTTATTTGCTAGGAGATTTATATGGGTTCAATGATTACTTATACGCGTCCAGACGGTCAATCTGCAACAGCTTATCTAGTTCAGCCACAAGCAGGGGCATTGGCACCTGCAATTGTGGTGATTCAAGAATGGTGGGGATTAAATGAGCAGATCAAAGATGTTGCCCATCGCTTAGTCAAGCAGGGATACCAAGTCATAGTGCCTGATCTATATAAGGGAAAAATTGCCCTCGAGGAAAATGAGGCCAATCATTTAATGACAGGTTTAGATTTTGCGGATGCTGCCAGCCAAAATATTCGCGGGGCTATTCAATACCTTAAAGCTGCAGGCGTACCGAAAGTGGGGGTAACTGGATTTTGTATGGGTGGTGCGCTCACTTTGCTATCTGCCATTTTTGCTCCTGAAATCGATGCAGCGGCAATCTGGTATGGTTACCCGCCATTGGAGTTTGTCGATGCTAGCAAAATTAAGGCACCCCTAATGGGTAGCTTTGCAATCTATGACGATGTTTTCCCAATTAGTGGTGTTGATGC
>JBAXGQ010000203.1:0-1909 GCA_037139315.1 Burkholderiaceae bacterium | reverse complement strand
CCAAGACCTAGCAAAATATGATAAGTCACTTGGTCTTCATAGCCTTTAGCAGGAGGTTTTTGCAGCATGGCACCCACTCCACCAACCATACTGCCAATAACCAAACTTACTCCCATTGTTGGCGGCATTTTATTAAAGCATCCTTGGCTAATACCAAGTTTAATATCGCGCTCCACACCATTAAATGCAATGATTTCTAGGCTTGGATGAGGAGGCCATTGCATTTGCAACAAGAGCTTTCCAAGTAAGGGAGTATTTACCATTAAACGAATTGCAATCCGAGTAGAGACTGCTACACGCATTGCAGCATCAGGAATATCAGGAATGGCGCTGTTAAAAGCGATAATAAATTCAGTAGATATTTTTTTGGCTAGTACCGTAAATAGTTGCGGTACTGTATTAAAGTATTTATAGAAAGTGCCTCGAGAAACCCCCGCATGCTCAATAATTTCATCAATATTGATCTCGTGAATTGATTTTTTAGAGGCGATAGCTGTTGCGCTTATTAACAGGCGATCCTGCATCTCTTCACGGCGAATTGCCGCTACTCTAACTCGATGATCTTTTACTTTATTCATTCTCTATAGTACTCTTTCGTTAGTGGGCCTAACCTTGTATTAGGCTGCTTAAATTAATCCTAATGTCATATTGACATAGTTTACATTTTGATAAATATTCTCTATAATGTATTTTAGTATCATAAAAAAACAATATTTACACGGTCTTAGTAATGCCTGAATTGGATGTATTCCCCTTAAAATTTATCGAAAAGGTGCTCGTATGAATTTAAGCTTCACTAAAAAACGTGTAGCGCTAATAGCACTAGCTACTTTAACAGCCATAGGCTTATTTTCTTGTGGCGGTAGTAGTGACTCCTCTAGTTCATCTTCCTCTAGTTCTAATACCGTAACGAGTTTAGTGACTACGACCAATGGTGGTAGCAATGTACTTTGCGGTCGAAATCTCCAATGTATTGGCTTAGAGTTTAGAGTTTTGGGTGAAGTGCCCCCCACCATGAGTCTTGCTGCAACACCATGGACTAATACCACCACAAGCATTATTGATCTTTCCAAGTTTGTTTATGTAGAAGGCTCTAATAGTGCTACCGCCTATGCTTCTGCTGGCAGCGTATTTGCCATGACAACAGATGCGACAGCATCGATCACGGGATACCCCACACAAGGCGTTCGCAAGTTTTCCGGTAATGGATTACCAACTACCAAAATGGGTACATATCCAGTGCAGCCTGGAACGGCAGCCTACTCTTACTATTCAGCTTTGCCTGGTGGCACAGACCCCGCTACTGGACAGACCTACTCAAGCGCAGCTGCGATTGGTATTTCCACCTATCCACTTGAGAGTAGTGTTCCCTTAAATCCAGTAGTTACTGGGACATATAAAATTAATTCTTTAATTACCGGCATTATGTTGACAGGCGCACCGCTACATGTGGAAAAAGCACCTGATGCAAGCGGTAACTATTACGACCCTACTAATGCATTACCCATCGACCAATGCTTTGGACATCCTTACTTTCAGCAATATCATTATCATGGTTGGTCATGGAAGTGTTTTGATCAGGGCGGTTCTGGCCAGTCTCCAGTCTATGGTTTTGCTTTAGATGGCTTTCCAATTACTGGTCCGCGTGCGGCGGATGGACACAATCTAACAAATGCAGAGCTCGATGAGTGTCATGGGACTACATCCGTAATTACCATGCCTGATGGAACATTGAAGGAAACTTATCACTACGTTCTGAATAGGGAGTATCCCCATTCAATTGGCTGTTTTAGGGGTAAGGTCAATTACGATCAAGCGCTTGGGCCTATGGGGAATAATAACTACATGAAAGAAGGTGCGCCTTATCTAAATAGCCTTTATCCACCTGGACCATAATAAATAATGGTTG
>JBAXGQ010000202.1:0-1918 GCA_037139315.1 Burkholderiaceae bacterium | reverse complement strand
ACTTGCTTTAATGCGTCTTGCACCACTTCTACGGTAACAGCCAATGCATTCTCCTAAATAATGAATTAAAACAATAACAAGCTAAGGTAATACACAAGGGCTGCCATGATAGCAGTAGCAGGAATTGTAAATACCCAAGCCCAAATAATATTGCTAGCAATGCCCCAGCGTACTGCACTAGCCCTTTGAGTCGACCCTACACCGACAATAGCCCCAGCAATAGTATGGGTAGTAGAAACAGGTATTCCCAAGCCGCTAGCCAAAAATAACATGATCGCGCCCCCTGTTTCTGCGCAAAATCCGCCTACTGGCTTTAACTTAGTTAGCTTTTGTCCCATCGTGCGCACAATTCGCCAGCCGCCAAACATGGTACCGAAAGCAATCGCAAAATAACAAGTCAAGATAACCCAAAATGGAGGCGCAGTGGCCGTGGCGTCGATATACCCCGTAATAATCAACATGAGCCAAATAATACCAATGGTTTTTTGCGAGTCATTACCGCCGTGTCCCAAGCTATAAGCGCCAGCAGAAACCAGTTGTAATCGCCTAAACCAACGATCGGTGCGTGCAGGTGTTTGCTTACGGCATAGCCAAAATACCGCCAACATCATTAGAGAGCCAAATAAGAAGCCGAGAAATGGTGAGATAAGGATGAAGGCAACCGTTTTCAAAATACCACTCCATACTAGGCCAGCAAAACCTGCCTTCGGTATAGTGGCGCCCACCAAACCACCGATCAAGGCATGCGAAGAGCTCGAAGGTATTCCGTAATACCAAGTAATTACATTCCATGTAATTGCGCCTACCAAAGCGCCGAAGATTACATGTAAATCAATCGTACTTGGATCGACAATACCTTTGCCAACCGTAGCGGCAACACTGAGATGAAAAATGGCAATCGCCAGAAAGTTAAAAAAGGCGGCAAAGATAACGGCTTGATGTGGTTTTAAAACGCCAGTAGACACAACGGTTGCAATTGAATTAGCTGCATCATGAAAACCATTCATGAAATCAAATAGGAGCGCCAATAACACCAGCAGCACTACAACCCAAAATGCAACTTCAAGTGCTAGCACATTCATCTACCTTAAAAATACAACAATTAAGAGTTCTCAAGCACGATACCTTCAACCAAATTAGCTACGTCCTCGCACTTATCAGTAGCCTCTTCCAATAACTCATAAATACGCTGTAGTTTTATTAGTTCACGTACTTCCGTTTCTTCGCGAAATAATTTAGCAATCGAAGTAGAAAGCAGCCGATCAGCATCCGATTCCAGACGATCGATTTCTTCGCAAGTTTTGAGGGTATCTTTCGCTACCGCAGGATCCGAAATGGATTTTAGACAAGCGATCACATTCTTCACTCGCCCACAACATTGAGTACAAATTTCAGCCATCTTTAGCATTTCAGGGGTCATTTGCTTGACGTCATACAAATGCATTGCTTCGGTCGCATTCTGAATTAAATCAGCGACATCGTCCATGGTATTAGTTAACGAAAAAATCTGATCTCGATCAATCGGGGTAATAAATGTTTTATGTAGTCGCCGATTCACTTCCTTGACCACAATATCAGCAGCATTTTCGGCACTATCGACTTCCTGCGAATATTTCAAACGCAGGGTTTCATTGCTGTAATTCTTAATAAAATTTAGGAAGGCTTCAGAAGCCGCAAGAATATGGTTTGCATGCTCATTAAACAACTCAAAGAAATTGCCATCGTGGGGCATCAACTTACTAAAAAACATGAGTTTGGTTCCTTTGCATAATTGAGCCGCTGAAGACAGTCTGCGTGAATCATTCTAAAGGAAGTTACTTTCCCCTAAATAAAGCCAATAGTGGGCTACTTCAGGGCTTAGGTCCCTTACGTACTATCTCGATATCACCATAGAAGGCTTTAACTTCTGAATGCGTAT
>JBAXGQ010000201.1:0-1928 GCA_037139315.1 Burkholderiaceae bacterium | reverse complement strand
CCAGTAGCTTGGCGCCAAATGACTTCAGGCTGATTATTGGCACGTGCTTGGGGGTGATTCAGGCCAGTTGCAACCACAGTTACCCGTAAGGCATCGCCCAAACTATCGTCATACACGGTACCAAAAATAACGGTTGCGTCATCTGCTGCATAGCCGCGAATCGCAGCCATTACTTCGCGGGTTTCAGATAATTTTAAAGAATGACTGGCGGTAATATTCACCAACACACCGCGTGCGCCCGATAAATCGACACCCTCTAACAATGGGGATGCAACTGCCGCTTCTGCTGCTAAGCGCGCGCGATCCATGCCGGATACCGTAGCAGTACCCATCATGGCTTTGCCTTGTTCGCCCATTACAGTTTTTACATCCTCAAAGTCGACATTGATAAGACCCTGCACATTAATAATTTCAGCAATACCGGAAACTGCGTTGTGCAAAACATCATCGGCACAAGCAAAGGCTTTATCAAATTCAGCATCTTCGCCCATGACTTCAAATAATTTCTCATTCAAAACCACAATCAAAGAGTCGACATGTTGCTCTAATTCAGACGCGCCATCTTCGGCTACTTTCAGGCGCTTCACACCCTCAAAATCAAATGGCTTACTAATAACGCCGACTGTCAAAATTCCCATTTCTTTAGCTACCTGCGCAACAATTGGCGCTGCGCCTGTTCCCGTACCGCCACCCATTCCGGCAGTAATGAAAACCATATGGGCGCCTTGTAAGGCGTCAGCAATACGCGCTCGTGCCTCTTCTGCTGAAGCTGCGCCAACCTCTGGTTTGGCCCCGGCACCTAAACCACTCGAGCCTAATTGCAAATTCACTTTTGCCTCTGACCGCTGCAACGCTCCTGCATCGGTATTCATACAAATGAATTCGACCCCGTCGACACCGCGACGAATCATATGCTGGATAGCATTGCCACCAGCGCCTCCGATTCCGACTACTTTAATAATAGTCTTGCCGGCTACTTCTTGTTCTACCATTTCAAATTCCATAAATCCTCCTAAGTGTGACATTGACGACGACGAAAAAAACTAAAAATTTCCTGTAAACCATTCCTTTAAGCGCGTAACAACGCCTTCAAAGGTTCCTGAATCGGCAACCCGCCGACCTCGTAATAATTGGGCTTGTCCTTCAAGCAAAAGACCAATGCTGGTTGAAAAACGTGGACTACGTAAGACTTCATGTAAGTGGCCGCGGTATTCCGGCACACCAATGCGAGCTGGGCGTAAAAAAACTTGCTCGGCTAACTCAACCATGCCGGGCATTAAAGCCGATCCACCCGTCAACACAATGCCTGACGCTACCAACTCTTCATAACCCGATTCGCGCATCACATCGCGCACTAAGATAAATAATTCTTCGACCCGCGGCTCGATCACCGCAGCCAAAGCTTGTTTTGACATGGGCCTTGGCTCACGGTCGCCAACGCCTGCAACCTCAATCATGATGTTGGGGTCTGCCATTTCTTGCCGCGCAATACCATGTTGAATTTTTAAATCTTCAGCCTCTAAAGTGGGTGTCCGCAAGGCCATCGCAATATCATTCGTAATTTGATCGCCGGCAATTGGTATTACAGCGGTATGCCGAATCGAGCCTTGACAATAAATTGCAATATCAGTAGTGCCTCCACCAATATCAATTAAGGCGACACCTAATTCTTTTTCGTCTTCAGTCAGAACGGCTAAGCTCGAAGCTAAGGGTTGCAATATTAAATCGTTCACTTCAAGCCCACAACGACGTACACATTTCACAATATTTTGTGCAGCACTAACTGCGCCAGTCACAATATGTACTTGAACCTCTAAGCGCAAGCCACTCATACCAATGGGTTCACGCACATCTTCTTGGCCATCAATGATGAATTCTTGTACCAAGATATGTAAAATTTGTTGATCGGTCGGAATATTGATTGCTTT
>JBAXGQ010000200.1:0-1943 GCA_037139315.1 Burkholderiaceae bacterium | reverse complement strand
CGGTCACGGTGCGCAGGATCCATATTGGCTTGAATTTTAAATACCATCGCTGAAAATTTAGGCTCAGCAGGCTCTACTTCGCGTTGTAATGCCTTGCGCGAACCAGGGGCTGGTGCAAGCTCAACTAAAGTATTTAGAATTTCCCGTACGCCAAAATTGTTAATTGCGGAGCCAAAAAAAACAGGCGACTGTTTGCCAGCCAAAAACGCAGCACGATCAAATGCCGGCATAGCGTTACGAATTAAATCAACGGCAGCAAGTGCTTCATCTAAATCACTACCAAGCCGTTTTTTTAATTCAGGATCATGAATATCAATAAATGTATTGCTGCTTTCGGAAACCCGATCTTCGCCCGCTTTAAATAAACGCATTTTAGATTGGGCAATATCAATCACTCCTGCAAATGATTTACCCATTCCGACGGGCCAAGTAAATGGTACCACCGCCATACCTAGGGCGGTTTCAATTTCATCCATTAAATCGAGTGGGCTTTTGACCTCCCGATCCATTTTGTTAATAAAGGTTACAAGCGGGGTATTACGTGCCCGACAAACTTCCAGTAGCCGCAAGGTTTGTGATTCAACTCCATTAGCAGCATCAATGACCATGAGGGCAGAATCAACCGCAGTTAAAACGCGATAGGTATCTTCCGAAAAATCTTGGTGGCCAGGGGTATCGAGCAAATTGATAATGCAATCACGATATTCCATTTGCATGACTGAGCTTGCTACAGAAATTCCGCGCTGCTTTTCAATCTCCATCCAGTCGGAAGTTGCATGCCTGCTAGCTTTGCGGGCTTTAACACTCCCGGCAATTTGAATTGCGCCAGCATACAGTAGCAATTTTTCTGTCAGCGTCGTTTTTCCCGCATCAGGGTGGGAAATAATGGCAAAGCTACGTCGCCGTTGAACTTCTGCGGCGGTGCTATTGGGTGAAAGTGTTTCGATGGGGCGCTATCTTTGGAATATCAGAACAGCGCCTATTATAAGTGCCCGCGCAATTAAAACCGCTCGTCTGCTTTGAGGTAGCGCCATTGCCCCAAAGGGAGGGGCCCCAAGCTAATTTGTCCAATACGAATTCGTTTCAAACCAACTACCTTCAGATCAACGAGTTCACACATCCGCCGAATTTGCCTTTTGCGTCCTTCGCGCAAGACAAAGCGCAATTGATCTTCATTTTGCCAGCTCACTTTAGCGCGTTTAAGTAATTGCCCATCTAGTGATAAGCCGTGGTTCAGCTGTTCAAGACCAGCAGCCGACAAATTACCTGTTACCCGCACTAGATATTCTTTTTCAATCGGACTATCTTCACCAATGAGTAGCTTAGCAATGCGACCATCTTGGGTTAAAACCAGCATCCCACTCGAATCAATATCAAGTCGACCAGCTGGGGCTAGGCCCCGAGTATTAAAACGCCCACTACGATTGGGTTCTAGCGGATTGGCAAAATAGTGTTCCGCTGTTATAAGGGAGGCTGCCGGCTGATAAGCTTGATCATCATCTAAATGGGAAATAAAGCCAATGGGCTTATTTAAAATTACTGTGATGCGCGCCTCTTGCTGTCGTTGGGCTGCCGCATGAAGCTCGATTTTTTGATGACGAAATGCGCGCGTACCAAGTTCAGAAACGAATTCGCCATCAACGGTCACTAGGCCTTGTTCAATGTAGCCATCCGCCTCACGACGGGAGCATAGCCCAAGCTCTGATAATAATTTAGAAACCCGTACTTTTTCCGGAGGATCAATGGCAGGCATTATTTTCTTTATTCATCGATTAATAAAAACTACTATCGCCACTAGGTCTATTTTTAAAACGTTTATGTACCCAATAGTATTCTGCTGGACGCTCACGTACCAGGATTTCGATTTGCTGATTTAAGAAAGCAGTATCGGCATTGACATCGGCACTAGGAAAATCTGCTAGCGGCGCACGAATTTCACAAAG
>JBAXGQ010000199.1:0-1944 GCA_037139315.1 Burkholderiaceae bacterium | reverse complement strand
GGACAGTAGGGTCGTAGAGTCGAGGCCACCAGAAAATAAGATGACCGCTGGCGCAAGCTTACTTCGAGGCGGCAAATAGGAGGCAGGAAATTTCATCACAGAAACTTAAAAAATACAGCGAACTTACTTTACTGCGCCAAGCGATTTTTGCGCCTGATTTACTGCATCACTATCAGGATAGTTAGCGATGATCTCATTCAGCGTTTTGCGGGCCGCCGCTTTATTACCACTTTCGGCTTGGCAGTTAGCAATGGTTAGCATGGCTGTGGGAACGCGGGGATGTTTTGGAAAACGCTTCACAAAAGTTTGTAATTGCGTAATTGCGCCCGGGTAATCTTGTAAAGCATATTTCGTATTACCCAGCCAAAACAAGGTTAACGGCAAATAGGGGCTAGCGGGGTATTTGCGTACAAAGCTACTAAATTCAGCATCCGCTTTTTTGAGTTGGCCGCCCTGAAAGGCTTTTAAAGCATCATCATAGTGTTTCTTTTCGCCGGGCTGTACTGTGCCCGAAACGCCTTCGACTTCGACTGTGCGCGGTTCAAAATTACCTAAGCGCGAATCTAAATCCTGATAATAGGTTTTTTGTTTAGAAAGCAACTCTTCAGTTTGTTTTTCAACTGTCTCAAGCCGACCGCGCAATTGCGCATTATCCGTTTTTAATTTCTCTAATTGATTTTGTAATTCTGCGGTGGCACTTTGGGTCGCGGCAAGCGATTTACGTAAATCGAGAATCGCCTTACGCGCATCATCATCTTCAAACAAGGCCCAAGCACTGGGCATAAAGCAGGTAGCCCCAAGTGTAGTAAGCGTAAGAGTGCTCAAAAAAACGGCTTTTCTGAGCACTTTGGTAAAGCTAAAACCAGCTAATGAAGACATGCGTTAATAAATAACTAGGTAAATAATGCGCAACTCACTTAGTGATGTAGACAATATCAGCTCGGCGATTTTCTGCCCAAGCAGCTTCATTATTGCCATCAGCCTTCGGTTTTTCTTTACCAAAACTCACGGCTTCCATTTGGCTATCAGATACACCCAATAAAGCGAGTTGTTTACGAACCGCATCAGAGCGACGTTGACCTAAAGCCAAATTGTATTCAGTCGTACCGCGATCATCGGTATTGCCCTGAATAATAATTTTTTGCGCCGTATTTTGCTTAAGGTAATTCGCATGCGCCATTAGCATTTTTTGGTATTTGCTTGGAGAGACGTTGTACTCATCAAAATCGAAGTAAACACTTTTCTCAAAGAGCGGGCTCTTAGGATCATTCCAAGGCTGCGAACCAAATGTGTTCGCCGCATCTTTTGTCCCGTCGACATCATCGAGTTTTACGCCCGATGAGCAGGCTGCCAGAAATGCTGCCAAGCCAAATAAAGCGATGCCAGCGGAGCGGCGATTAAGGGGCAGAGACAGTAAGCGATTAAAGACGGAGGATAGTTGCATGTTGAATTCCTTATTAAATCGAATTTGATAGAGTAATTATGCCTTGCTCTCGCCTGAGTCCTGCTTTTAGTCCATGAAGGGGCCCCAAGAGGGCTGACGGACATCGGCACCAGGAATACTTAAGATTTGCTTGGAATTACCATCGATTGATACCGCTGCTAGTACCCGGCGACCACCAACCCGCGTGGAATACAGTACATATCGACCATTAGCGGCAAAAGAAGGCGACTCATCGTTGACGGTATCAGTGAGCGCCACGGTTTCTCCAGTTGCCAAATTCATCAGATGCACTTTAAAGCCACCACCACCATTGGCGATGTAGGCCAGGTTTTTGCCATCAGGAGAAATCCGTGGTGATGTCACAAAAGCCTGCTTATAACTAATTCGCTTAGCCCCTTCAGATCCTTCACCCTCAGCACTCATCCGATAAATCTGCGGATTACCGCCACGATCACTGGTGAAATAGATAAAGCGGCCATCGGGCGAAAATTGCGGTTCAG
>JBAXGQ010000198.1:0-1973 GCA_037139315.1 Burkholderiaceae bacterium | reverse complement strand
TAATTGCAGAGCAGGGTATTAAAGTTGTGGTAGAAAACATCGCCGGCGCAACTGGTGCTATTGGTATGGGTAAAGTGGCTAGCGCAGAGCCTGACGGTTATACGGTGGGCATGGGCACAAGTTCAACCATGGCCGTTATTGCACAAAATTTAACCACCTTAAGAAATGATCAATTTGCGCCCATAGCCAGAGTAACGACAGATCAACTGTTATTGCTAGTGCCTGGCGATGGGCCGGCAACGAATTTAGATGCTTTTCTCGCTATGGTCAAAAAAAATCCAGCCAAGATTTCAATTGGCACGCCTGGAAGCAATAATCTGAATCATATTTTTGCCGTGATGTCTGGTAGGGTGGTAAATACTGAAATTATTACTATCCCCTATACAGGGGGCTCGAAGGTGATTGTTGATTTAGCTGGAAAACAAATTGACGCTGCAGTGTTAAAACCCTCCGAAAGCAAAACACAAATTGATGCTGGTCTAGTAAAGCCCATTGGCGTATTTGCTAATGACCGCATTAAAACTTTGCCGAATGTTCCTACCTTTAAAGAAAAAGGTTTTGATGTATTCCCTTTTGGGCCACTCGTTCAAATGGCTTACATTGCTGCGCCTGCAAAAACTCCGCAGGCGGTGCAAGATCGATTAATTGCTATTTTTAGTAAAGCGATTCAAGACCCAAGATTTAAGAAGGCTTCTGAAGAGGGTGGGGCTAAAGTAGATGATGTTACAGGCAAAGCACTAGGCGAAGAAATTGTTGCTGTCACTAAAACGCTCGCTGTAGTTGGCCCCAAAATATTTACACCAGAAAAGAAATAAATTTTTCAGCTGAAAGAAGTAATTTATGTCAAAAATTAAGAAAGTCACGTGCCACGTTGTATCGGCACCAGTTGCAAAACCGTTTACATCTTCAAGAGGGTGGATTTATAAAACCCGTGGTTCTTGTATTGTCGAAATAGAAACGATCGACGGAATTGTGGGCTGGGGCGAATGTTATGGACCATCAGCAGTAGCAAAAAGTTTTATTGATACTCAGTATGGCCCCCGTATTCTTGGCATGGATGCGTTTGACGTAGAGGTTATCTGGGAGGAGCTTTACAACCGCATTAAAGATTACGGCACGAGAGGAATGGCAATTTCTGCAATTAGCGGCATTGATATTGCCCTGTGGGACATTATTGGCAAGAGTTGTGGTCAGCCCATCCATAAATTAATTGGTGGCTCTTACCGTAGCGAGGTTTCTGCCTATGCAACGGGATTGTATTTTATTGATATGGATCGCTTAATCGAAGAGGCTGTTGAAGAGGCCTTGGAATTTAAAGGTAATGGTTTTACCGCAATTAAAATGAAGATTGGTTTGGGTGATCCCAAATTTGATATCAAGCGTGTTGAAGCAGTGCGCAAAGCAATTGGCGATGATGTGCGGCTGATGGTTGATGCCAATCATTGCTTTACCGTACCTCAAGCAATTCGTATTGGCCGCGAGTTAGAGCAATTAGATGTGGAATGGTTTGAAGAACCTATTTCACCAGAGGATATTGATGGCTATGTTGAAGTCACCCGCGCCTTAGACATGGCAGTCGCAGGCGGTGAAAATGAATTTACCCGCTGGGGCTTCCGTGATCTAGTGGTAAGAAAAGCCATGGATATTGTGCAGCCTGATGTCTGCGCAGCAGGTGGTATTAGCGAATGCCGCAAGATTGCAACGCTCGCTAGTGCTCATGGCGTGGAGTGTGTGCCGCATGCTTGGGGCTCTGCCATTGGCTTGGCCGCTACTTTGCATTTTTTGGCTGCGCTGCCTGATCAACCTCCCAGTTTTAAAGGTAACCCACCATTATTAGAGTTAGAGCAATGTGAAAATCCATTCCGTGATCTTCTATCGGTTGAGCCAATTGAGCAACATAATGGTAAGGTAAAAATCCCAACCGGTCCTGGCCTGGGAATTGAAATTAATCGTAGTGTTTTAGATCAATATCG
>JBAXGQ010000197.1:0-1978 GCA_037139315.1 Burkholderiaceae bacterium | reverse complement strand
GTACCAAAAATAGCTTTACTGCCACCAGCCATTGGCATCGCTGCAGGCGTATTGCCAAGCAAGAGCGAAACATAACCAGCTCTTGCAGCGGCTTCTGTGTAATGTCCTGCAACCCCAAAATGATGGCTATTTTTTACAGCAACTATGCCAATACCAAAGTTTGCAGCTAAATTAACTGAGAGATCAGTCGCAAAACGTAAGGCAGGAAATGCTAGGCCATCACGGGCATCAATTAAAGCGGCCGCAGATTTATACATTTGTACTCGTGGACTTGCCTTAAGGGCAATCCGTCCGCTCTTTGCATGTCCAGCATATTGCGCTACGCGCGCTAAGCCATGGGATGCTAGACCATCGGCTTCGGCTAGGGCTAAAAATTGGGCAGTTTCATGTGCTGATTTGCGATCAATGCCAGCCGCTTGCAAGCCTGATGCCGCCAATTCTACAATTTGGGGAAAAGTTAATTTCATGATGCAGATCTTAAAAAATGGTCAACTTCTGTTGCAATTAATAAACTCACCCGCTCATTACTTTCCACTGTCACTCCAGCAATATGTGGACTTAAAATGAGATTTTCCAGGCCGGAAAAATGGCTTAGGTTTTTTGCCGGCTCGCTCTCAAAAACATCAAGTGCTGCCCCGCCAATTCTGCCTGTGCGCAGCCGTTCTGCTAATGCTGCCTCATCCACAATACCGCCACGCGCTGTATTAATTAAAAAAGACCCCTGCTTCATTTGATCTAAAGTGAGGTGTGAAAATAAATTTTTAGTCGCTGGCAAAAAAGGTAAGTGCAAGCTAACAACATCACTACGAGCTAGCAGTGCATCAAGGGTTAGTAAAGGTATTTGATGTGGGCCAATCTCAACCGCATCTCCTGTTAGCAGCGGATCGTATGCAACACATTGCAAGCCGAAGGCATTGGCCTTCTGAAACACTGCCCTGCCAATACTGCCAAACCCAACGATACCGAGAGTCTTGCCCGCCAATTCATAACAAGCAGAAAAACGTGGGCGCGGCCAGGTACCTGCCAAGGTTTGCTGTGTAGCAGGCAAAAAGCCACGGCTTAGGGCAATAGCTGCGCCCAGCACGTATTCAGCAACCGATTCCGCATTAGCGCCAGTTGCGGGTATGACCTTAATATTGCGCCCTGCACAAGCAGGCAAATCAATATTTTCTAAACCAACCCCTAGGCGACCTACTACTTTTAAATTCGGCGCAGCGGCCAATAGCTCAGCATTGACTTGGGTTAAATTACGCACAATTAAACTCTCAATATGCTGCAGTGAAGCAATTAAAGTCGCGCGTTGCTGATAGCTTTCTGGTTCATAAGTAACTTGATGGTGGTTGCGCAGCAAGGCTAAAGCTGGCGCAGAAATAAACTCGGAAATAAAAATACTGGACATATCTAAATCATATAGATGATTTAGATTACTTGCAATGCCTGGGGATATAGTCCATAGTTACCGCAAAAGCAAAATTGTAAGAAAATCAAAGATAATTACGCTAATAACTGTCAATGGAGACCTGAATATGCTGTTAAATCAACTACTTAAAAAACGACGTGCAGTCCTGGCTACCTCGCTAGTATTGCTTGGTGGTTTATTCACCTTAGGCTATACCCCCTTAAGCCAAGCGCAAAGTTGGCCTGATAAGCCAATTAAGTTAATTATTCCCTTTGCTCCAGGGGGCACTACCGATATTTTGGGGAGGGCTTTGGCGCAACAGCTGTCCATCGTTCTCAAACAAAATGTCATCATTGAGAATCGGGCTGGCGCAGGCGGCAATATTGGCGCTGAGGCGGCGGCGAAAGCTCCCGCTGATGGTTATACGATTATTTTAGTATCTGGCAGCATGATGACCGTGAACCCCTTTTTATATAAAAAAATGTCGCATGATTACGCTAAGGACTTAATTTATATCACGACGGTTGCTGGCGGGCCGATGGTTTTAGCAGTCAATCCAAATTTACCTGTAAATAATGT
>JBAXGQ010000196.1:0-1992 GCA_037139315.1 Burkholderiaceae bacterium | reverse complement strand
TGGTGTCACGCTTTCTCATTGCGCTTGATATCAATCCCGAGGATCATCCGCCTGCTTGAATGGGGCCATTTTTCGGTCTGATCGCAGCACAATATGACAGTAGGCGATGGCAATACTTAAAATGCCGATCACCCAATGTGCCGTAATAATCCATTCACGGCTATCACCACTGCCGTAATACAGTAATTGCCCTGAGATTATTAAAACGATTAAGACAGCGGTAAGGCTAAGGCCGCTGAGAATATTTTTATTTAAATGGAGTCCAATACGGATATGGATGGGAAGTGCAGCTCCGAAAATGATGGTGATAACCATCGCAGATACGCCATGTATCACCAATACCCAGCGATTGACTAAAAAATTAAATTCATTGGCCCATTCTTGAATAACGAGATAGAGAAGACCGCTACCCATGCAAATACAAAAGCTCGGATAACTGAGGTACTTTTGCCAAGTTGGCATGACCTTAGTGGCTAATCTTCTTGTGGGTGGCGTTAGTGTTGTCATTAGAGTCGTGATAAAAAATAAATGGTTTAGCGTCATAACGCTCAAAGCAAGGATGAACAATTTGCTGTGAAAGGGCTAGAACTTTAGTTAATGCATCAGCATGTACGCATTGAGGTGCAATGACCGAGTAAGAATGGGGAGAGTTACTAGGCAACTGTTGTTCCGGATGAATGATTCTCTGACCTAAGTTGCCGGCAGAGGTAGGGCTAAAAAAATAATTGGCTGAGCTAGCAACTGCCCCATTTTGTAATTCGCCCAACTCGATGAGGGCATGGCATTGATGTGGCATACGCAGATGAATTTTTTGCGCTTGATGCCCAAATACGCGCAGATCTCCTCCAGCATTAACGCATCCCGCAGCCACACCTTCTTTAAGTAGTATGTCTACTGCACAATCAACCGCATAACCTTTGGCTATACCGCCGAGATTGAGACATAAAGGGCGGTTTGCATAGACATGATCGTGTGCTAGAAATTGTAGGTCAGATAGATCGCCAAAGCGAACCTGATCTTTTGCTAGCCTCAGGGTGCACTGACCAATACCACAATTAAATAATCCTTCTGAGTGGCAATGCATTTCGCTGGCAATCAATAAAAGCGCTTTTAATTGGGGTGAAATTGCCAATGGACCCAAATGTGCCAAGCGGTTGAGATGAGATAGCTCACTATTTTCAGCGTAGAAATTAAATCTATGGTGCAGATCTTGAATAGTAGAGAAGGCCTTTTCAATGCAATATGTAAGATCTCGGTACGCTAATGGATGGTCACCATCGGTATGTGCAGTTATTTCCACATAGGTACCAAGTAACGGTTTGCAACGCGTTAAGCTGGGCCATTGATTTACCCGCATTTACTTGGCGCCCTTTAAGGCAACTTGATAAAAGTGCATGACCCGTTTAACACCATCGGTAATGTGCTTGCTGGAAAGGGTGGCCCCAGATATATTTTGAATATCGCGATTAAGTTTGAGTGGATCATGCGCGGTTTTACCAACAAATTGTTGACGCCACTGCTGCTCAGCCACCTCGTAGCCGTAGGATTCACGATATTCTAAAATTTCAATCCCTTGAATAGTGCCAGCATTAGTAATACCAACGGCGTAGCGAATCATTTCATGTTTACCGACGACTTCATCGATGACGAGGAAGTTGCCAGCTTGATCACGCCAAATATGCTCTCCTCGAAAGGGATAGTGAACACCTGAGACCTTTTTCAAGCTAGCCTGTAAGGCTTGATCAATTAATATCGGCTGCAAAGTAAATTGGCTAATTGGAAATAATATTTTTTGTACCTGCTCTACGGAAATATAGATCCTGGCATGGGCGAGGCAAGAGCTACTGATAGCACTAGCTCCCGCTAAAAACACAATTGAACTCGGTTTCCAAAGCATCTGGGTTTTTTAGCTGAAAGGAAAACCAATTTTGGCGATTATTTCATTTTTGCCATGGCTATCCCAGACATTACCCCCAGAGCACTCAGCAGTAC
>JBAXGQ010000195.1:0-2027 GCA_037139315.1 Burkholderiaceae bacterium | reverse complement strand
AGTAATAGCATTTGGAGAAGCTACAGCCGTTGTTGATTCAGTAGCAGTAGTAGCACTAGCAGTTGCGCTCGCCACTGTACTTACGGCAGTAGCTCCACTAGATGCCATATCATTGCCGCCACCACAAGATACAAGACCAAAGATTACCGCAAAGGCCAAACTAGTTAAAGAAGTGCGCATTAGAAGGCCCCTTAATGTCCGGAAGTTTTGCTGTAATTATTATTAGAGGTTATTCTACCCAAAAATAATTAAAATCAGCTCTAAGGTAGCTTATTTTTCATTAAAACCCGCTCCGTATTATGATTTTGGTATGTGCACCAACTTCACCCCGACCCAAAATAGTGTTTGGGCCAAAGAACACTTTGATGTGGATTTGCCATCACACTATCCGATTGAAACTTACCCTACCTACCCTGCCCCAATCGTATTGCGTAATGACAAGACGCAAATCGCCTGCGGATTAGCTCGCTTTGGACTTATTCCACATTGGGCTAAAGATGAGACCTTTGGTCGACATACCTATAACGCTAGAGCCGAGACCGTAGCCGAGAAACCCAGTTACCGCACGCCTTGGCGAAAACGACAGTACTGCTTAGTCCTAGTAGATAACTTCTTTGAGCCTTCTTATGTCAGCGGTAAGGCTGTGCGCTGGAAAATAAAGGCGGCTAATAATGAACCAATGGGAATTGCCTCAATTTGGGATACATGGACTGATAAGGAGTCGGGTGAACTCGTGGTCTCATTTAGTATGCTTACCGTCAATGCAGATCAGCACCTTGTGATGCAGCAATTCCATCAGGCTGGGGAAGAAAAAAGGTCGCCTGTGGTGCTACGCCCTGAATTCTTTCAAGAATGGCTTAATGCCACGGTTGAGACTGCCAAAAGTCTGATGACTATTGATGTCATGCCAGAACTAGTTGCGGTAGAGCATCCGAAGGGATTGTAAAAAGCATGCAAATAGCTATGCTTATTTAAGCCCACCAGCTGCACTTAAAGCGGCAGTTAAATCGACCTGACCTTTGCCATAGATCGCCGGATCCCAGCCTGATTTCAGAACTGCAGTATTTAAAATGGCGGAAGTAATTTGAGCGCCAGTAGCATTGGGATACTTTTGTTTAATGATTGCGGCATATCCTGCAATTCTTGGTGCTGAGTAAGAGGTTCCAGAATACACAGAAGTTGACGTTCCATAATCAACAACAAACCTGTCAGCTGCGGCTCCGGCTGTGGATGAATAAGATGCAATATTGCCGTCTGTACCCAAAGCACCCACTAAGATTAAATTGCTTTTATAAGCGGAGTTGTAAAGTGCTGCAGTTTCACTTTTATTTAAAGTAGGCTGGCCATCGTTACCTGCCGCCATCGTAACTACGATACTTGGTACTGTGGTTGGTGTACTGATTGTGGCACTAGAAGTTCCGGTGGTATATGCACTAAGATTAAGAATCTGTCCATTACTCATTCCGGCCAAGGTATTTGAGATGATTCCAATCCAATTTGAGGTGCTAACGGTTGCTGCATAGGTAACAGGAACCAATGTTGCATTAGTTGCCACCCCGCCTGAACCAGCAATGATTCCATTTGTAACTGTTTGATGTGATGCATCATCAGGATTTGAATGGGTAGACCAGTCTAAATTAAGAGCCGTAGAGCCTTGTCCCGTATATCCCGCAAGATATGCAGCTTGAACTGCTGCCGTTTGATAGATAGAACAGCACCCCGCAGGCAGAGAAGTACTTGAAGAGGAACTACTTGAGGAAGAGCTATCCCCGCCTCCGCCTCCGCAAGCAGCAATAAATAATGGAAGAGCTAAATAGAATAATTTTTTTATTGGATTTACAGTAAGTAGTTACTTAATATTAGCGATTAAATTAATAATTATTAATATTACAATAAATATTGATTTAGTAAACTATTTTTGCATAAGTTTATGGGACAAGCTCAGCAGAATCTAGGGGATGTCATAGGGAACCCCTGAGCAAAATACTATGATGCTTTTTTAAGCAGAAAGCAGTACCCATCGATAT
>JBAXGQ010000194.1:0-2086 GCA_037139315.1 Burkholderiaceae bacterium | reverse complement strand
TTTATCAGCAACTCTTTTTACCGCCCAATGGGCCAAGGCTCTTTTTTGGCCAAAGTGGAACTTAATTAAGATTAATTGAGACTATCTACTGCTCTATCCGAATAAAACCATCGCGATTTGGCATTTTTACCAAGGGCAATGTTTTTGCGTTCATGACATCTTCATAGCCAATAATTTTATTCATATATAGAATATAAGCAGTGACTCCATAAACTTCAACATTAGTTAATGATTGTGGTGCCTGATGTGGCATTGATCTTTTTACATAGTCAAAAATAGTTGCCGTGTAGGGCCAAAAGCTTCCCACAGTTTTAATCGGTTTTTCAGTATTAAGTGCTCCGCCACCAACTAATTGATTAGCAACCCCGCCTTGGCCTTTATCACCATGGCATAAAGCACATTTCTCTTGATAAATCGTGGCACCTATTTTTGGGGTACTAGAGCCCGTTGGCAATCCTATCCCACTTTCACTTATATCAATGTTCCAAGCTGCTACTTGGGCCTCGGAAATTGGCTTACCTAACTTTACAGGGCCAGAGGTAGTCTGGTTATAACTGCAAGAAGCCAAGAAAAAAAGGCTAGCAAAAAGGGGTATCAGCTTAGCGTCCATTTGATACCTCACCATTGCTTGCAACAACCCATGGCTGAATTGCATTGTTATGATAAAAAGCATTTGAACTTCTAGCTTTTATTACAGACTCTAAGCTAGGCTGCACCTCGCCATTTGAATCATAAGCTCGACTCATTAATACCGCCTCTTCACCATTCCAGTTCCAGGCCATGCTAAATTTAGTTAAGCATTTATCTAAAATAGGGGCTTGTAATATTGCCTCATTCCAAGATTTACCGCCATTAACCGAAACTTCTACTCGCCGTATTTTTCCACTGCCAGTCCAAGCTATTCCAGAAATTTCATAAAAACCCTTACCTTTTAATTTCATGACAGCCGAAGGAGTGGTTATGACTGATTTAACTCCCATCAAGAAAGTAAACTGCAGGGCTTTGCCGTCAGCCCCTAAGTCGGTATAAGCAGAAGTTTCTTCTCGTGTCTGCCAAGCCTCTGTACCTAACTTAAGGCGACGTAACCACTTAATACTCATATTACCTTCAAAGCCCGGTAAAAATAAACGCAATGGATAGCCTTGCTCTGCTCGTAACATTTCACCATTTTGGCCATAAGCAACGATGGCATCATCAAGTGCTTTTTGAATCGGAATACTGCGAGTCATTGCAGCGCTGTCAGCACCCTCCGCTAGAACCCATTTAGCTTCAGGCTTAACTCCTGCCTCCTGAAGTAGGGTAGACAAACGAACTCCAGTCCATTCGCAACAAGATAAAAGCCCGTGAGTTTCCTGTACGGTTGCCCAAGTTCTTTTTTTTAATTCTGCCCAAGTATTTCCAGAGCATTCTAAAAAATTAATTTGACTTACTGATGGAAATCGAACGATATCGTCCATGGTGAAAATCAGAGGTCGATCAACTAAGCCATGGATTACTAATCGATGTAAATCGGGGTTAATTTCCGGAATACCGCCGTGATGGCGCTCAAAATGAAGGCCATTAGGAGTAATAATTCCATGCAGTTTTTGTAGCGGGGTTTTAGAGCCATTCCCATAGGGATCACGGGCAACATTTTTCTCGAACTTAGTTGGTAGGCCATAAGTCAAATTCGGCTGCCCCTGTCGTTGAATCTTCGTCCAAGGATCAATCGTTAAAAAATCATCTGGGGCTGGGGCTTGAGCATACGTTAGCCCTGTTTGAATTGACGCACCAACTCCTGCGCTAGCTAATATAGATGACTTAATAAATTTTCGGCGACTTAGCTTATTGTCTTGCTTAGGCATTGCATCCCCTCTTTTACTTATTCTTCTGATACTCTATTTCAAGTATGAATAAAATCTATAGAGAATTACCCTAGTTTAAATGCCGATTAAAATCAAGGCTTATGGATCCGCATAAGCTATATTAAATGAGATGAAAATAATCTATCCTCTGCCCTTGAGTCAAATTACCTTTGATCCTTTTGGCCAAGTTATTTCCTTTGCGCACCTCGATCACTATCCCATTAATCAAGGTACTACGGAAC
>JBAXGQ010000193.1:0-2107 GCA_037139315.1 Burkholderiaceae bacterium | reverse complement strand
CCAATTAAAGTGACATTAAGCGGTGAAGAAGTTTCAAGGGCAATATATAAAAAAGCGTTATAACAGCCCACCCCTAATAAGCTTAAGGTAACAAAACGTTTTTTATGCAGCCACAGCGCACTTTGCGGTAATAAAATTTTCCAACCAAATGGCATCAATACCGCAGCAGCGATCATCCAGCGAAATAAATTGAGTAGCGCTGGTGACAAATGTCCCACAAACCAGCGCCCAACAATAGCGTTACAACCCCATAAAATAGTGGCCAATATCAAATAAGCTGCGGCAGTTAAAGTTAGTTGATGACGAGATGAAGGCATGTTAAAAACCGCCCGAAGGCGGTTGTGTTAATAATCATCAGGTAATAATTTTGAACGGCATTACTTAGCTAATGCTTTAGCCGCTGAACCAATAATAACGAGCGACCAGCCTTGTAGCACTAGTTCAATTGCAATTAGCATCCCAGGAACCCAAAGGCTAGAAGAAGGCCAACTACTCATAATTAAGGCAGCAAGGATGATGGATATCAAACCAGAAACTGCCGCCCATACCCAACCATTCATCAGGCGGTGTTGAAAGGCTTGAAAAATGCGCAATAGGCCAGAAAAGAAAAAGAAAACCGCCAACCAAAGTGTTAATCCAGCCAGGCTAGCCAATGGGAAAAAACAAACATATAAGCCGGCCACAATATAAAGAATCGACATTATCAGCTGAATACCAACTGACTTCCAACCATGTGATTGCATCGCGTGATAGCCCTGTAATAAACCAGCAGCAATCGCAAAACCACCCAAAACACTAACCGAGATAAGCGAAAACACGGTTTGTCCAAAAAAACCAATAGTGCCTAAGACCAACATCATCACGCCCAAACCAATCAGTAAATTTGCATTATGTGCAACTTTACCAAGTACGGTAGCTTGCAACGTAGTGAGTTGAGGGGTTTGTGAGCTTGTCATGACTTTCCTTAATTAATCTTAATGAATGGGTATCTTACTAGGTAATGTGGAGCTATTTCTCTGCCACGAAATTTTTATCTAAAAATAGTTGTACTCCCTCAAACATTAACATACGATTTTTTTCCATAATGATCGAGTGCGTGCCTTCACTAATTTCCAATAATATGCGATATGGTGTATTAGTTAATTGCTTAAAATATTCCTGTAGCATATAACTAGGTAAGTCAGCATCCCATTCGGCATGAACAAGCATGACTGGGACTGTAATTTTCTTAGGATCATAAAGGGGCTTGCCTACTGCCCAAAATTCACGTGTATCTTGTACTGTACCGTTAGGGGCCCGCAATTTTTTTGGATTTTGATTTTTTCCCCAAGGATCTGTTTCAAAAGTGGCATCAGCCCACTTCTCAAACCATCCTGCCGGCATTAAGGTTGCTTGTGCATACTCAGGAACTCCAACAGATTTGCGGCTCTTAGCGTCCTCTACACTCACTACCCGATAAGCTCCCAAGGCTCCGCCCTTGTCTGTTAGCGCCGCACCACCTTGTCGTAACCATTGGGGGGCATACAAGACTAATTTATTCACCTTCTGATTATTTTCAGCAGTGTATTTACCCATAATGGTCGTACCCCAAGACCATCCCAGTAAATTCATTTTATTAATTGCCCGTTTTTTTAAAATAAAATTTACGGCGCTACTAACATCGCTAACAGCTACCTCAGTGCGTACCAAAGGTGGATTCTGCTCTGCGGGTAAATCTAACTCGGCTGGACGGGTTGACTTGCCATATCCCCTTAAGTCAACTAACCATACATCGTAGCCACGTTCCGCAATATATTCCATCCACGAGATGCCGCCTAAACTCAAATCAAAGGCAGTTTCTGACGGATAGGTAGAGCCGTGTACATATAGCAAGGTCTTATCCGGGCTAAATTGCTTCATGCCTTCTGGATGTTTATTACGTACATATAGAGAGATACCTGGAGTATCACTAGGTACCATATATTCGGTCATCACTAATTTAGGTGCCGCGCTGACCTGCCAGGACGAAATTAGGAGTACCGAAAAAAGAATGAGCAAACGCTGACTAATTTTATGCACTATGCCTCCCCTATTAGTATTAATTTTAATAAGTTCAGAATACCACGGG
>JBAXGQ010000192.1:0-2111 GCA_037139315.1 Burkholderiaceae bacterium | reverse complement strand
ATTAGGGCTACTTTTGATTTTGACATGGGGTTTTCTTAAAAATAAGGGTCAGTTTCAGCAAAGTTTTGGTTTATTTTGATTATTCCGCTATTACGGAGCTTAAGGCACTATTGTAAATTGTTTTAAAACAGGCCTTGAGCCTGTCCGTAACAAATACAATGGGGCTTCAAGGCGCAAGAGAGCAAGGATAGCGGGTGTGAGCACAGCGGGTGAGGGCGGCAGTAAAGTTGAGCAGGTTCCAGCAGAGCGAGGAAAGGCTTTATTACGTCGCTTAGACCGGTGGTTAGGAATACCGTTGCTGTATCTAATTGCCCTTTTTCGCCCTAAAAAGAGCCGCTTGGGCGCTCAAATTCATACCTCCCTATCAACTGACCCGTCAAATAGGCTGACTGATGAGGTCAATCTCAAGCGGATTGGGGTTTGCGTATTTGCTGCTGTCGGCGACGCACTATTAGCCGCTGCGATTTTGGCTGATCTCAAGCAATATCGCAATCAAATTCAAGCGAAAACTGGAGAACAAATTAGTGTCACTATTTTTTCAACTCCAGCCAATGCGGAGATTTTTAAGTTAATCAGCAATTTTGATCGCCTCGTACTTATTCCCATTACTTCTCCGTGGCATGCTTTACGAACCATGCGTGAATCGATTGTCCAATTTCCAGTAGACGTTTTAATTGATACTTCGCAGTGGTCCAAAATTGGCGCCATCCTTTGCGCTCTTAGTGGCGCAAAAGTAACGATTGGTTTTAATACCCCTGGCCAATATCGGCACTTTGCCTATGATGTATTAGTTCCCCATAGCCGCGCAGTTCATGAAATAGATAACTTTCGGGCCTTGCTCAGCCCTTTAAATATTTCTACCGGCGCGCTGCCAGAACTTGACTTGACGGGTATGGTACAAGGCAATCAAGCGCTGGTTAGTAAGCCATTTATAGTGCTGCATCCATGGGCGAGCGGTACGCAGTTTGCCATGCGCGAATGGCCTCTTAACTCATGGCTCGAGCTCGGTAAGCGTCTGGTGAGTGCGGGCTATGCGATTGTTATTACGGGTGGCCCCGACGATCAAAAACGTGCCGTAGACTTAGTACAAAAATTAAATGCCAGTCTAGAGAGCGCAAACCTCTCATCAAGTGCGCCTAATAATGAAGTGGCTTCCCCAGGCAGCGCACGAGTTATTTCTGTCGCAGGGTCGGCAAATTGGCTTGAAACTGCACAGCTATTAAATCAGGCTGAAGCAGTCGTAGCAGTCAATACCGGCACGATGCATTTAGCCGCTATTTTAGGTAGGCCTTTAGTTGCCCTACATGGCCCTACTAATCCAGCGCGCTGGGGGCCACTTACGAGCGGCACTGCAATTCCTGTCATCTTGGGCCCTGGCCTCAGCGAAGGCGGGGCATATCTCCATTTAGGGTCTGAATACCCCAAGGAGCCGGTGTACCTCATGGATCAAATAAGCCCAGATGCAGTGATTAAGGCATTAAAAAGCAATTTTGGCCTACAAATTGCATAGGCCTAGCGCAAGTACTGCAAAATATCACCATGGCAGCCTCTTTTTTAATTAATTCCTATTTAATCCGCCTCTTTGATTTTGTGATGATTAATGTCGTCGGTTTGGTGACATTTTTTGTTTTGCAATATTTTAAAGATCCGGGTTTAGATTTACAGCGTTACACCGCTTTAATGGTACTGGCCAGTTTGGCCTATTTAGTTTTGACTAATGGCGCCTATCGCTCGTGGCGAGGCGGAAATTTATGGGCCTTGTTTGGCCAAGTTGCCGCTGGCGTTTTAAAAACCTGGATTTTAATTTTGATCTGGCTCGTCTTTAGCAAGTCAACGGAAATGTATTCGCGTTTGTGGTTATTGTCTTGGGCTATTGGTAGTTTGTTAGTGCTGTGTAGTAGTCGTTTAGTGAGTTATATTTTGTTGCGTCAGTATCGAGCCAAAGGCGTGAATCTGCGCCACATTGCCATTATTGGATCTGGCTCAACTGCCCAAGAATTAGTCACTCGTATTGAATCTTCAAGATGGTCCGGCTATCGTATTCAAACCCATTTAACCGAATTGAATCCGCAGCAGTTAACTGCCTTAGCTTTACAACCGCTGAATGAAAT
>JBAXGQ010000191.1:0-2132 GCA_037139315.1 Burkholderiaceae bacterium | reverse complement strand
TATTTATTTTTAACGAGTGGGAGAAGCAAATGAATTCAGGAAAACAAAAACGCCACATGCTGCAAGTAGTAATGCTTGTCAGTGGCATCGCATTAGCCTTTAGTGCCGTCGCACAAGATGCGCAAGTCGGTAAAATAAAAATTGAGGGTGCATATACTCGCACCACCGTGCCAGGTCAAAAAGTAGCGGGCGGTTTTATGAAAATAATTGATCAAGGAGCAGCCGATCAATTAATCGGCGCTAGCTCGGCGGTGGCCGATGAGGTGCAACTGCACACGATGTCGATGGAAGGTAATACGATGCAAATGCGTCAAGTAAAGGCCATTGATGTGCCCGCTGCCGGTACAGTCGAACTAAAGCCCGGCGGCTTGCACTTGATGCTGATTGGCATTAAGGCCCCACTAAAAGCGGGTGACTTGATTCCCGTGAAATTAAAATTTGCTAAAGCAGGCGAGGTAGAGGTGAAGCTACCCGTGCAACCGATGGGTCACACGGGCGCGCATTAACTACATCAAGTTCAAGTGCTTTTTAGCCTAAGTTCAAGTCCGTTACGGCACCTTTGCTGGCGCTGCTAGCAAGGTAAGCATACTTGGCTAAAAGGCCGCGGGTGTAGCGGGGCTTGGGTTGCTTCCAAGCGGTGCGACGTTTGGCAATTTCAGCTTCGCTCACATTCAGTTGAATGAGTAATTTGTTTGCGTCGATCGTAACTGAATCACCTTCTTCGATTAAGGCAATCGTGCCACCAACAAATGCTTCCGGTGCAACATGCCCAACAACCATTCCCCAGGTGCCACCCGAGAAGCGACCATCGGTAATTAAGCCGACGGATTCACCCAGGCCTTGGCCAACTAGGGCTGAGGTGGGCGCCAACATTTCGCGCATACCTGGGCCACCTTTAGGACCTTCGTACCGAATAATCATGACGTCACCCGGCAGAATTTTCTGCGCCATGATCGCGGCCATAGCATCATCTTCCGAATCAAAAACTCGGGCTGGACCGGTGATCGATGGATTTTTTAAGCCCGTAATTTTTGCCACACAGCCTTCAGGTGAAAGGTTGCCTTTTAAAATCGCCAAATGACCGTGAGGATATAAAGGATTATCGAGCGTACGAATCACGTTTTGATCAGCACGCGGCACCGAAGGGACATCTTTTAATACTTCAGCAATGGTTTTGCCGGTAATGGTGATGCAATCGCCATGGAGTAAGCCCCCATCGAGCAAAATTTTCATCACTTGGGGTATGCCACCAGCTTGATGTAAGTCGGTCGCTAAATAATTCCCTGAAGGCTTCATGTCGACGATAACGGGAACGCGTTTACGAATACGCTCGAAATCATCAATTGTCCAATCAATTTCTGCAGCACTGGTAATGGCCAAGAAATGCAACACTGCATTGGTTGAACCACCAACTGCCATGATCACACTGACGGCATTTTCAATCGATTTTTTTGTGATGATGTCACGGGGGCGTAAATTATTTTTAATCGCCTCAACTAAAACAATCGCTGACTCATGGGCGCTGGCGACTTTTTCAGCATCTTCATTGGCCATGGTTGAGGAGTAGGGCAAGCTCATGCCTAGCGCTTCAAAAGAGGAACTCATGGTGTTAGCGGTATACATACCTCCGCAAGAGCCACTTCCAGGACAAGCGTGTTGTTCGACGCCTTTGAGGTCAATTTCACTTAAGCGTCCAGAGGTAAATTCGCCTACTGCTTCAAACGCAGAAACAATATTGAGTTCTTTGCCTTTGTAGTGGCCCGGTTTAATCGTGCCGCCATAGACGTAAATACCGGGTACATTGGTGCGTGCTAAGGCCATCATGCCGCCCGGCATATTTTTATCGCATCCACCGATTACAACGACCCCGTCTTGCCACAAGCCGTTGACACAGGTTTCAATGCTGTCGGCAATAACTTCGCGTGAGACGAGGGAATATTTCATCCCTTCAGTACCCATGCCAATACCATCAGAAACAGTAGGGGTACCAAATACTTGGGCTTTAGCGCCAGCTTCCTCAAGGGCTGTAATCGCCGCATCGGCTAATTTTTGCAGGCCACTATTGCATGGGGTAATAGTCGAGTGGCCATTGGCTACGCCGACCATGGGTTTGACAAAGTCTTGCTCTTGAT
>JBAXGQ010000190.1:0-2153 GCA_037139315.1 Burkholderiaceae bacterium | reverse complement strand
TCTCGTCTCCGCCAACAGTCAAGTCTTTATTGGGGCTGTTGGTTACCAGTACCTTCGTTCCTCCACTTGTTACCACAGAGCTATTTGGTCGACTGGTCATACTAGCCTCTTATAGACTCAGTTTTATTCATTAATCAATTAGGCATCAGCCTATAAAGTGGCGGGCCCCATTCAAGGGCCTCGCTAAAATTGAACTCGCACGCCGCTGGCGAATGAACTGACGCTAATTGCAGAATTAATATTATTAACACCTTTATCAGACCCATAAATAGCATATAAATTAGTGCGCTTACTAAGGTGATAATTGACGCCAATTTGCCAAGCATTTATCTTTGAATGGCTATTTATTCCGTAGGTAGTGTATTGCCCATTTCCAACATTGGCCCAGCTTTCAATATTGGTAGTAAAAAATCCCCTAAACCCAATTTGTTGGGCAGACCTTGAGAGGGCAATAGAAGCATCAAGGATACTGGTTACCTTACGGTTAACATATTGCAAATAAGTTTTGAAATAGCCAAAGTCATAAGTTGCCCCAGCATAATATTGGTTATCTTGAGAATTCACTCCTCCTTCAGCCCAGGCCCAAGGCTTAGGCTCTGGAGTTGAATCTGTGGATGAACAGGCCCCAGGTTGTGCGCAGCCGTACCCTAGGTTTTGTGATTTAAGCGCTTGATAAGCCATACCTAGATAAAATTTCTCTTGGCGATATTGTCCAGAAATCCCCCAGCCACTTGTGCTATCTTGAATCGGCACGGGTTGAGTTTTTGATTGAGGGCTTAAAGTATTGCTACGAATAATTGCGATTCCTGCTAGTGTAAAACCAGATACTTCCGCAGTTTTAAATGATAGAGTTGAGTGTGTTCTAGTGGTTAAAGCAACGCTAACTCCACCAACACCAGCATTATCATTGAATGTGCCATCTGCGCGCGCGTTGCCTTTGGAATAAATAGGATAAACAGCCGATCCAGGGGTATTGTTGGTATGCCCCACATCGGTAGCAGCTAATTGGTTATAAATTGGGGTGTTTTGGGTACCAATTGCAAATTGGCCCAAACTTACCATACCCAGACCAAGAAAACTCTGACGATCTTGCCAGCGCGTAAGGAAGGCATTGGCAGGCTGCATATCTGTTTCAATTGTAAAAAATGTAAAGATGCCACCACCCAAATCTTCAGTTCCTGTAAATCCCAAGCGGCTAGTTTGTTGTGCTGAATTACCAAATACAATAGTATTGCTGGATTCGGTTGGAATAATGGCGGTACTGTTAGTCTTTATATTTATGTAACCTACATCAACAACTCCATAGATTGTCAAGCCAGATTGCGCAACTGTGTTGCTGGTAAAAGCGCTAAATACGCTAAATGCAGCAACGGAAAAAATCGACTTATTCAACTAGATGTAATCCATAGATTTTTATTGTTTAAGCCCAAGTTTCATGCACATAAAATTTATTCATATTATAAATGTCCTGCATAATACGAAAATTGAATCAATTCTTGTATACCTATAGTAAGTGGTAAGGGTGTTTCATACAATGCCGTGCTATAAATAATGAATCCACAACTAGCTTTTCTTCTAGATAAAGCACTTGAATCTCTTAGAAACTCAAATTCAGAGTCAGCGGAGTTATATTTAAAGCAAGCAATCAAGATACAGGCTAGTAACCCGCATGTTCTGCGGCTTCTTGGCGTTATTTATGCGCAGCGCAAGCAGTACCAGGAGGCCCTGAAATACATCAATGACTCTCTCAAATCGCTGCCAAAGAATGCCTTGACCTTAAGTAATTTAGGCAATATTTTCCTTGAGCTAAAAGAGTTCCAGAATGCCCTTGATGCTTACGATAAGTCAATCAGAATCGATCCAAAATATGATGAAGTTTGGTCCAACAAAGCCAATGCCTTATTTGAGCTTAAGCGCTATGACGAGGCTATTACTTGCTACGATAAAGCCCTTAGTCTGAAACCTGACTATGCCGAAGCTTGGTCTAATAAAGGCAATCTATTAAAGGAACTTAAGCGCTATGACGAGGCATTAATTCACTTCGATCAGGCGCTTAGTCTGAAGCCTGATTATGCTGAGGGTTGGTCTAATAAAGGGAAGGCCCTGCATGCGCTTAAACGCTATGACGAGGCAATAGCACACTACGATAAAGC
>JBAXGQ010000189.1:0-2186 GCA_037139315.1 Burkholderiaceae bacterium | reverse complement strand
TATCGGCGCCTATTAAACCAGCGGCGCCAGGAAGGTTCTCAACGATAAAACCTTGGCCCATGTTTTGACCCATTTTTTGCGTAATAATGCGCACGGCATTATCGGCACCACTGCCTGGCGCTAGCGGAATAATAATACGGATAGAATGAGTTGGGTAGGATGCCGTATTCAGTTCGGCTGCCTGTGCGCCACCAATAATTGCTAAGAATAAATAAACATAAACAAACCTCACAACAACTCCCATCTTTAATTCAATTGCCTGAATATACTAAAACTTAGTGACAAAATATCTTTTTATGGCTAGAACGTAAACCATGACCACAATTCCGGATTTTTTAATCCGTCGCTTTAAAGCCTTGGGGGTCGATGAGGGCTTTGGAATCGTTGGCGACTATGCGCTCAAGCTTTTTGACCACCTCTACCGCGGTGGCTTTCCAATCCTGGTCACTACCGATGAACAAGGGGCCGCCTTTGCAGCAGAGGCATTTGCGCGGATACGTGGCTTTGGGGTTTGTGCCGTTACCTATTCCGTTGGCGGCTTTAAGGTAGTAAATGCGACCGCTGGAGCTTGGGCTGAGAATGTACCTCTATTAGTGCTAAGCGGCGCGCCAGGTCTATCAGAAAGACAGGGCGACCCTTTACTTCATCACAAGGTTAAAAATTTTGATACCCAACTTGAAGTTTTTAAAGATATCACTATCGCCCAAGCTGTGCTGAAAAACCCCTTAACAGTGACTGCAGATATCGATCGAGTTCTGGGCGCTATGATTGCCCATCAACGGCCTGGATATATTGAAATTCCCCGCGACATGGTTGACGTTCCATTACTTGATAACCCAGAGGATCTAGTAGTAGAGCTGCCCAAGGTTCATCAAAAGCGTTTAGAGCTAGCGGTAGCAGAAACAATGCAATTATTAGAAGGCGCAGGCAATGCAGTGGCAATTGCAGGTTTAATGGCAGTAAGGCGTGGGCTTGGTAAAGAGCTATTGGCTTTCATGGAAAATTTTGAGGTTCCAATGGCAACTACCTCTTTATCTAAAGGAGTAATACCAGAAACTCACTCATTAGCATTAGGTGTATACATGGGCGCAGTTAGCTCTCCAGCTATTGTTCAGCAAGTAGAAAATGCTCAGCCACTGATTATGTTTGGAGTTTTATATGCTGATTTAATAATGGGTGCGTTTACTGACCATTTCGATCGCGGTCAGTTAATCGAGTGTACTGATAGCCAAGTCAATATTGGTTATCACACCTATCAGGACGTTCCACTTTGGGCCTTTTTGCCCGCTTTGATTAAGGCAGCTAGCGCTAGAGCTTACAAAGAATATGGCCAGGTTGTCCATAAAAAAATGTCATTTGTTCCAATTGCAGGTCAAAGTCTCGTTGTTGAGAGAGTTATGGAATGTATTTCTATTTTTATTAATGAAAAAATACGCTTGATCGCTGAGCCAGGTGATTGTTTATTTGGCTCAATAGAGTTACCTGCGCAATCCTTAATGCTCGCCAGCGCCTACTACGCGACGATGGGATATGCAGTACCAGCAGCTTTAGGTGCAGCTCGCGCCGACGCAACCCGCAGGCCCTTAGTTTTAGTAGGGGATGGGGCCTTTTTGATGACGGGCCTAGAAGTTCTCTCTTCGGTGTTGCATGGCGTAAACCCACTTGTGATTGTGGTTGATAACCAAGGTTATGGCACCCAAAGACCAATGATAGATGGGCCCTTCAACGATATAGCCTCATTACGCTCTGAAGAATTACCAAGAATCTTGGGTACTGGCAAAGGTTTCTTATGTAATACAGAAGATGAATTATTTACTGCCTTAACTAAGGCGGTTGCTACAGATGAACTCTGCATTATTAGAGCCTGCGTGCCCTTAGGGAACTATAGCCCAGGTTTATTGCGTTTAACTTCAGCACTGAAAAAACGAGTCTAATTGTTGCCGCAGGGTCTTAAATCTGGGAAATTGGTAAGGCTAAAGTGGCCTGCCCAGGACGATTCGAACGTGCGACCTACGCCTTAGAAGAATTCGTGGCTGATGGAATATCTAAATATTTCAATGACTTACAGCATAAAAAAGACACTGTGTAATGCATAAGTGCTGCTTAAAAGACAAATCCTCATCCAGCTTTTAACACTCAATAAGCATTATTTGACAAAATTCATGCCATCATGCAATAATGCAGCA
>JBAXGQ010000188.1:0-2227 GCA_037139315.1 Burkholderiaceae bacterium | reverse complement strand
ATTATTTACAAGCCCACTATCGGGCTAAGGACTACCCGCCGTGTCGATTTGATGTAATAGCAATAAAAGACGACCAACTTCAGTGGCTGAAGGCCGCATTTTGATTTTAAATTGCAATCCAATCGGCAAACTAGAGGCATAATATTGTGATGGATAAGAACACCCTCGCGCGTTTGCAGGCGCGCTCTGCGCAGCACTTTCTCGATAACATTGAGGTGCAACAAGTCGCTGCAAAAGAACTACCAGTAACAGTAGCCATTGCTGTTCTAGCGATGGTTGAATGCCTAAATTCAGGCGGCAAGATAATGGCCTGCGGCAATGGCGGTTCTGCAGCCGATGCGCAACATTTTGCGGCTGAGTTGATGGGTCGTTTCGAGCGAGAACGGCGTGAGTTAGCTGCAGTTGCCTTGACTACAGACACATCAATTTTGACGGCAGTAGGCAATGACTATAGTTATGACCAAGTTTTTAGCAAGCAAGTACGTGGCCTAGGCAAAAGCGGCGACATCTTATTGGCCATCACTACTTCTGGTAATTCAAAGAATGTCATTAAGGCGGTTGAAGCTGCACAAGCGATGGGTATTAAAGTGATTGCTTTAAGCGGTAATAGCGGCGGCCAATTGAACAACGTATTGGGTGCAAACGACTTGCTTCTAGCTGCGCCCTCTTCCCGCACTGCCCGTATTCAAGAAACCCACTTAGTGTTATTGCACGCCTTGTGTGATGGCATTGATCATGTGATGTTCGACTAATAGCAGAGGTGAAATAGCATGAAAATATTATCGCGTTTAGTGAGTGCGCTGTTATGCGTGGTGGCGTTACTAACTTTATTAAATGCCTGTGGCGTTATTGCAGTAGGCGCTGTAGCAGGCGGAGCAAGTGTGCTAGCCGATCGGCGTACAGCCGCAGCGCAAGCCACCGATATCGGTATTCAGTTAGAGGCTGGGGCGCAGCTGAGCAATAAGTTTGGCAATGATGCACATATCAATGTAAGTTCATTTAATCAACAAGTACTTTTAACTGGTGAAGTAAAAACAGCAGCCATTAAGGCTCAAGCTGCTGCCGATGTAAAGCAAATAAAAAATGTGCGGGCAGTTTTTGATGAATTAATTGTTGGGCCGAACAGTTCTTACACTGCGCGGGCAAATGATGCCTATCTCACTTCAAAAATTAAAGCAGAAATGATTTTTACTAATAACCTGCCCTCTAATTCAATGGATATTGTGACTGAAGGCACAAACGTTTACATGCTCGGTATTTTGACCGCAGCCGAAGCTGCAAGTGCGAAGAAAATCGCTAGCTCAACGAATGGTGTGAAGGCGGTTTATACGTTTTTTGATTTGATTTCTGAGGCCGATAAAGAACGTATTGATGCAGCCAATAAGAATGCCTCTGCAGCATCAACTAAACCAGCGCCGCAATAAATATAGCTGCCACAAACTTTACTTGGTTGAGTTTGTTTTTTTCAGTAACCAGCGCAAAGCTTTGCTTGATTGATTTAAATTCGATTTGACGGCAAAGTCAAAATCCGCAAGCTGAATATTAACGGCTTCAGCAAAAATAGTGCTGGGGTTTGCAGGGGGCAATCTTAGGCAGGCCTCTGCTTCTCCATAGGCATAATCAATTTGCATTCCTGCTTTTTGTGCCAAGTGCATCATGATTTTGTTTTGCGCTAAGCAATGGACAAATAAAGTAGTGACCTGAGTATTGCGCGCATGGACAATTGCCCGCTCCAACAATGCAGCCCCATAACCTTGAAAACGACTTTCAGCTAAAACGGAAACCCCAAATTCGGCGGCTTTACTGCGTTTTTTGCCAGCTGGCAAATAGGCCAAGTGCGCAATCGCGACCAGCTTTAAGTTGGCATCAAAAATACCAAAAACTGCATCCCGGCTAAAGTTAAGCTGAGCAACGTAGTTTTCAATGACAGCATCGGCTGTAGGAATCCCAAAGCGCAAGCGGCGATCTTCAGCACCTAAAAGTAAAAAATGCGCCAAGATCGTTGGCCGGTAACCGGCATGCAGCTCTCTTACGGGGGCGCTATTAAGCCCATACATAAAGGGCTTAAGGGCTGGTTTTGCGGCGCTTGATGGTGATATATTGTGCATTGCGTCATTTTACCCCGTTTTAAGTGATTAACTAGGGTTTTCCCTAATAATGAATATTTAGGGGTTTTTGTAAAGAATTTCTGAAAATATAAGCAGAAATACCTAGATGGGTGTTGACA
>JBAXGQ010000187.1:0-2247 GCA_037139315.1 Burkholderiaceae bacterium | reverse complement strand
TAGCTAGGGTCAAACATCCTAGTCCCCGGTTAATTCCGCCCCGGGCCACCAAGAAACTGAATAGCCCACTCGTTGGGCTATTTTCTCATTTCTATTTGCCTAAAAGTACTCTATGGAGCATTCACCTAGAGCCAGCGTTTGAAGCCTGTTCAGGGTGACGACCTTATGAGTGGGGATCCCGAAGGATGTGAATGTCTCAAATCCGCCAATAAGACACCTACACATACTTATTCAGTATTCACTAAAGTACTAACATCAGGAGGTTACCTTTGGTTTGGATCAAATAGCCCATAAAATCTTTGACCTATATCATTTAGCCAGGCATCCTACTTGGAGCAGACCTCCACCTTCGGATTAATGGCTATTAAGTAAAATGAACAGTATTTAACTTGCCCCTATTTGTAAAATTTAAAACTAATTAACTTGGAGTTTCTAAATGAAATTTAGCAAGATAGCAATAACCTTACTGTGTTTATTTCCAATAACAGTTTTTTCACAAGCAATTACCCCATCACCGCAAGTTGCAAGTCCAACGGTAGTTAAAAAATATAGTTTTAAAAAAATTGATTTTAGCGGTGATAAACAAATATCAAGAGAAGAGGCGAAGAAGGCGGGCATTTCTGAAGCTGAATTTAAACTTATTGATAAAGATAATAGCGGTTTCATAACATGGAGCGAGGCAGTTAATAGCCCAGCGAAAAATTGGACTGATTAAAATTAATAAATTTGGATGAGCCAGCCTATTAAGCCAGCTCCATTGGGCGGGTTGTTACGACCTAATGGAGGTCGCTTATAGGCCTTTGCGATTGTTTGTATCTAATAGTAATCAAGCGCCCTTTAAAAGGACAGTCAAGAACTGGGGCCAGACATGCTCGGCTCTGGTCAATTCCGCCCCGGGCCACCAAGAAACACCTAAACCACCTTCGGGTGATTTTTCATTTAGGGGACTTTCTGTTTTAGATGCCCCTTCATATAATGAACTTTTGATCAATATTTAATGGAACAGCTATGTTCAACTTCTCTAAGTTAGGCGTTCCGATTATTCAGGCGCCGATGGCTGGCGGCATCAATAATCCATTGCTTGCCTCAGAAGTTTCTAATGCTGGCGGTGTTGGTAGTTTTGGATTCGCTTACAGCACTCCACAAAAAATTAGCGAAGATTTAGCGGCTACGAGAGCTTTAACAAATGGCCCCATTAATGCCAACTTCTTTGTGTTTAGCTCAGTTGATTTGCCAGCACAAGACATTCAAACGCAAGCCATTGAAGCATTAAAGAATTTGCCTATTCAAGGCGAGTATTCAGTAGTTACACCTCAAGCCCCGTTTTATCCTACTATTGAGAATCAACTTAATCCTATATGGGAGCATCGCCCAGAAATATTAACTTTCCATTTTGGAGTTCCGTCGCTAAGCCTCATTGAAAAGGCGCATTCACTAGGCATTGCTGTTGGCATTACTGCTACAAGTCTTAAAGAAGGAAAGGCGGTTGAAAAAGCTGGCGCTGATTTTATTGTGGCGCAAGGCATTGAGGCTGGCGGACATCGAGGCATATTTAACCCTGATAGCGAAGATGAAAAATTAAGTGCGATGGATTTAACTAAGCAACTGGTTAAAGAATCCTCTATTCCTATTGTTACCGCAGGCGCAATCATGGATGGAGCAGACATTGCCAATGCGTTAAAGGCTGGCGCTGTGGCCGCTCAACTGGGAACAGCCTTTTTATGTTGTGTTGAGTCAACCGCCTCTCCCGCTCACAAAGCGTATTTGCTTAAGCACCATAGCAGGGGCTCAGTATTCACGACGGGATTTTCTGGAAGACCTGCTCGCGGAATAGATAACAAATTTATTCAATTGATGGATGGCAAAATAGTTTTGCCTTTTCCAATACAAAATACGATGACAGCATCTCTAAGGCAATTAGCGGGAAGAACGAATAACGGTGAATATCAAAGTTTATGGGCTGGGCAAGACTATTCCAGAACAAGAAAGCTCAATGCCAAGAGCCTGATGTTGGCGTTAAAGAAAGAGCTTTTGGTTGCCCTTGACCGATAAAGGATCGGTATCCTCAGCCCCAGCTGATTCCGCCCCGGGCCACCAAAATCAAATAATGCCCTGCTTGGTGCGGGGCATTTTCTTTTGGGCGGGAGGACTTGCTTCTTCTAATTAATATATGTACAATGTACATATGAGTTCATTGCGATTTGAATGGGAGCCCAGAAAAGCTTCAGCCAATCTGAAAAAACACGG
>JBAXGQ010000186.1:0-2265 GCA_037139315.1 Burkholderiaceae bacterium | reverse complement strand
TTTGGTCCCAGGTTCAAGTCCTGGTGGGCCCAGCGAAGTATCAAACCCTCATCAGAAATAGTGGGGGTTTGTCTTTTGAGGAATATTTTTAGTAATACTGAGCTTTTGATTTATATTAGGCCTAAGTCTATTCTTTTTAAATTTACATTGCTAAGCAATGAGAAGAACAATCTTAAGCTAATAGAAAAAACATATAAATCAGGAGATGTATGACTACCAAAAGAGATTTATTTAAGCAGCGACTCTGCAGTCCTGGATTAATAGTTGCGCCAGGAGTATATGAGATGGTTTCATTGCGTTTGGCTGATCGCATGAATTTTGATGCACTTTATATGACAGGCTATGGCACTGTCGCTTCCTTGCTCGGTCAGCCAGACGCAGGCTTAGCTACCTATACTGAGATGGTTGGTAGAGTTACTACGATGGCAGGAATGGCTTCGACTCCATTAATAGCAGATGGAGATACTGGGTATGGTGGCTTATTAAATGTGCGTCATACCATTCGAGGTTATGAAGCTGCTGGAGCCGTTGCGATTCAGTTGGAAGATCAAGAGTTCCCGAAAAAATGTGGACATACTCCAGGTCGCAGAGTAATTCCCATGGAGGATATGGTTAAAAAGATTGAAGTTGCTGTTGCATCGCGCACAGATCCTAACTTCAAAATCATTGCCAGAACGGATGCTAGAACTACATTAGGTTTAGATGAAGCACTAAGACGTGGTGAAGCCTATGCTCGAGCAGGTGCAGATATTCTATTTATTGAATCTCCAGAAACTCAAGAAGAAATGATACGCATTGGCAAGACATTTCCAAATCATCCTTTGATTGCTAATATGGTAGAAAAGGGAAGGACGCCGGTTCTCTCAAAGATGGAGTTAGAACAATTAGGCTACAAGATCGCTATTTTTCCAGTAACTGCTTTACTTGCTTCTGTTCAGGCCATGACCAAGGTGTATAAACACTTTAAAGATTCTGGATCATCAATTAATAATCCAGTAGATTTATATGATTTCGGAGAATTATCAAAGCTGATGGGCTTTGAAGATGTTTGGGAATTTGAAAAGCGTTTTGTTGAGACGAAATAAAACTAAATAAAGGTTTGATATGAAATTACATCGTTATTTCTCATCCGCCATTTTTCTTCTTACGGGCCTGATGTCATTGGCTAGTTTTGCGCAATCTAACTATCCTAATCGGCCTATCCGAGTAATCATTCCGTTTGCACCGGGTGGAGTTACTGATACCTCGGGCCGTTTTATTGCAGAACAGCTTTCCTTGAAACTGGGTCAGCAAGTTATTGCAGATAATAAACCGGGCGCCTCAGGGAATATCGGCACACAAATGGTTGCTATCGCTGAGCCAGATGGGTACACCATATTATTGGGGTACGCAGGAACTTTATCGATTAATCCTTTACTTTTTGAAAAGGTTCCGTTTGATAGTGTTAAAGATTTTGCTCCAATCGGAAAAATTGGCGATGCCATTTTGATACTAGTAGCTAATAATGATTTTCAGGGCAAGACTTTGGCGGACGTTATTACAATATCTAAAAAAGATTCCAACGGCCTCTCTTACGGTACATCAGGCACTGGCGGAACGCCAAATATTGCTGGAGAACTATTTAAGCAAAAGACAGGTGCAAATTTAGTTCACGTACCTTATAAAGGGGGTGGTCAGGCCTTGCTTGACCTATTGGGCGGCAATATCCCATTGGTTTATACGGCAGTTGCTGGGGCAAATCAGTATGTTGCTGCTGGAAGAATTAAAGCAATCGCCGTATCAAGTGCAAAGCGCAGCCCAAGCATGCCTGATGTGCCGACCTTTATAGAGAGCGGTGTTAAAGATTTTGTGATTGATGATTGGGTTGGATTATTAGCGCCAGCAAAAACACCTAAACCGATTATTAACAAACTGAATCAGGCATTAAATGAGATTCTAAATTCCCCAGAGGGAAGGGCCAAGCTCTTATCTATGGGTATCTTTGCAACCCCTGGAACACCTGAAAAATTTAGTGAACAAATTAAAGGCGACTTAATTCGCTTTGCACCAATTGTGAAGGCTGCTCAAATGAAATCTGAATAAACCTTAGATGGATGGATTGACTCACCTATGCAATAAGTGATTAATGAACGGAGCTGTAACGAGGCTAATAACGACGTTCATTCCCATAGCTAGGCTTACATAGGAATGTTGTACAGGCCCTAGAGGTGCCAATGCCGTTAGACTGATCCTGCTTTATATACTCTCATAATCCTTTGGTCCCAG
>JBAXGQ010000185.1:0-2270 GCA_037139315.1 Burkholderiaceae bacterium | reverse complement strand
GACGAGGTCAAAAATGCATTTATCTCCAGAACAACTAGCCCAGTTTGATAAAGAAGGTTATTTATTCTTTCCCAGCTTATTTAGTCCTAGTGAGGTTAAAACCCTGACTGATGCCGTCCCTGAGCTTTATAGTCGCAAAGAAGCTTATAACGTCCGTGAAAAAGATAGCGAATCAGTGCGGACTAATTTTGCCGCTCATTTGATTAGCAGGCCATTTGCTAAATTGGGTAAGCACCCCAGAATGATTCAACCGATTGAAGATTTATTGGGTGAGCAGTTATATATGCATCAATTTAAGATTAACGGCAAGATGGCTTTCGATGGCGATGTTTGGCAGTGGCATCAAGACTATGGCACTTGGTTAAATGACGATATGATGCCAACCGCGCGGGCGATGAATGTGGCCATTTTTTTAGATGATGTCAATGCCTTTAATGGTCCCCTGATGTTTATTCCAGAAAGTCATAAGCGCGGGGTGATCGCTGCCAAACATGATTTAACCACGACCAGTTATCCATTGTGGACGGTAGACAATGATTTAATTTCGCAATTAGTGGCTCGTGCAGGCGGTAAAAATGGCGGCATTATTAGCCCTACTGGGCCGGCAGGATCAATGATTTTATTTCATAGTTGTTTAGTTCACGCATCCACAAGTAATTTGTCGCCGTGGAATCGGGTCAGTGTGTATTTAAGTTTATGTGCCGTGTCAAATCATATCCGTCGGCATAAGCGTCCTGAATATATTGCCCATCGTAATTTTGAGCCCATCGTGTGTTTACCAGATGATTGTTTGTTAACCGATTATCCAGTCGAAGTGCCATGGGAGCATGGGGTACCAGCGAGCGCGCTAGAGACTTCGCTTGAGCCTATTGCTTAAAGGAAGATACTTTTGAATAAGCCTGAAAAACAAGCGCAAAACTATCGCTTGCTGCTTGAAAAAACAGTCAAACCATTACCGATTGTGGACTACAGTTTTGAGAGCGATAACGCGCTAGAGTTGATGAAGACTAAATTATTACCAAGCACAATTCAAAATACGAAGATTAAGACCGAGTTTGATTTAGCGCAGGCCTGGAGTGGTTTCGCGAAGAAATTGTTAGGTCAACGTAAATTGGCTGAATCTGAGATTACGTGTTGGGATGGTCATTATGACCAATTAGGTCGAGTGATGTTGGAATTAATGCGCATGAGTAGAGATAAGCCTGAAATGCTTAGCCAGGAGGAGGTTTATGAAATGATTCCAGATTTAGAGGAAATCACTTTCATTAGTAAGCCAGGACGGATTGAGGACAAAATGTTTTGTCGTATTTGGTTTTCGTTAATTCGGCATCCAGCATTTCTTGAGCTTGAAATTCATGAAAAAGAAGTCGTCGCATTTCAATATTGGCAAAACCTATTTACTTTAGCGTTGGGTAAAACGAATAGCGAACTACTAAAGCAAAACGCTTAGATTGCGGGTTAACCGTTCCAAATGAGTAAAAAATGAAAATATTAATTGTTGGCGCGGGCGGCATTGGCGGTTACTTTGGTGCAAAACTGATTCAGGCTGGGGCAGATATTACCTACCTTCTGCGCCCTAAACGTCATGCGCATATTCAGGCAAATGGCTTAGCGATTGAAAGTCCGCGAGGCAATTTTCTTATTCATCCACAAGCGATTACTGTCGATCAATTAACGCCTATCTATGATTTGGTTATTTTGGCGCCAAAAGCATTTGATTTAGCGAACTGCTTAAATGACCTTGAAAAAGTTGGCCCCAAAGCCCTATTTTTACCTTTTTTAAACGGTCTTACGCATCTTGACGCCTTGGATCAGCAATTTGGTAGAGCCCGTGTCATGGGGGGTGTGGCGCATATTGCTGCAATGATTACGGCAGAAGGTGCGGTCAAGCAATTAAGCGATTTACATATTCTGACGGTTGGGCATCGGGCACCGGAGCAAGAGGCAATAGCGAGGGCATTTTTTGCCCTTTGTCAAAAAGCCGACTTCGATCATTTTTATAGCGAGAAGATTGAGCAAGCTTTATGGGACAAATGGGTTTTCTTGGCCACTTTAGCGGGCATGACAACCCTATGTCAGGGTTCGGTTGGGCAAATAATTGCTACTCCGTATGGTCAAGAGCTCTCGTTAGGGATGTATGCAGAATGTTGTGCAATAGCGCAAGCAAATGGATTTTCGATTGGTGATCAAGCACGCAATAAAGCCACCGAGCTTTTAACGCAAGTGGGTTCCCCATTTACTGCATCGATGTTACGCGATTTGCTGTCTAA
>JBAXGQ010000184.1:0-2294 GCA_037139315.1 Burkholderiaceae bacterium | reverse complement strand
AGGAGCGTTGTCTTACCGCATCCGCTATGCCCCAAGATCGAGACGAACTCGTTTTTATTAACCTCTAATGAGACATCTTCCAAGGCCTGAACCGCTTGGCCTTGACCATTTAGTGCGGGGTAAATTTTACTAAGGTGTTCTACTTTTAAAGCTGACATTAATTTAATCACCATCTATAAAAAAACATTACGCATTTAAAGCCCGTGACCATGGCATAAACTTTTTCGCGGCATAACGGATGAGCCGATCCAGTGTCAAGCCAATAAGACCAATCGCCAACATGCCATCTAAAATATAGTCGGTACGTAACACGGTTCGCGCATCATTAATTAAAAAACCGAGCCCAGAGTTTGCGCCAACAAGCTCAGCAGCAACCAAAGCCATCCAGCCTACTCCCAGGCCAATTCGTATACCAGTGATAATTTGCGGTAACGCCGCGCGTAACACCACCCGCGTTATTACATTCCACCCACGAGCACCCAAACACCGAGCTGCGCGGATTAAATTAGGTTCGATATTTTTTACTGCATCAATCGTATTTAATAGAATCGGGAAGAAAATACCCAAGAAAATAATGAATTGGTTTTGGGTATTGCCAACGCCAAACCATAAAATACTTAATGGAATCCACGCAATCGGTGGAATAGGTCGCAAGATTTCAATAATGGGATCGACTTGTTCATTTACCCACTTAAAACATCCCATCACAATGCCCAGTGGAATTGCTACGCTGGCATAACAAAAAGCAATGAATTCACGCGCTAAGCTATCCCGGATGTGCTTCCATAATTCACCTGAAAATCCTAATTCAATTGCGCCATTTAATACTCCAGACGGCGGTGGTAAAAGTGTGGCCTGGGTTTTATCCAAGATATACCGGCTGGCAAACTCCCAGCCAGCCAGTAATATCAAGAGCAGAATTAAACGCCGTAACTGCTTAACTGAATGAAAAAAAGGCATTATTTTTTGTATACCTTGCCATCAAACGACCAGTCTTTAGTTAAATCACCTTTTTCTGGGAATGGTTGCGGCTTGGTCGTATTAAGTGAAGTCATATAGGTTGGATACGGTGTTTTATCCATTGGCGTACTCCAATTAGCCGGCAAGAAAGAGGGCTGCTTGGGAATACTCCAACCTAACTTAGAAAACGTTTTATCCATAAAGCGGGTATCTACAGCACGCGCAAAATCGACTCCGGTGAGCTTATTTTGAATTCGCTTGCTTTCATAAAGCCAGTTATAAATGGGCTCATTGGCACGACCCCAAAATAACGGAATTGGATATATATAGGTTGGCTTATATAGGAGGTTATAAGCACTCACTTGTTGACGCAAAATTTCTGTAGAGTAATTCTTCAGATTGGGGTCTTCTTGCATTGCCGTTACTGCACCATCCGGATTTTTACGAATCCATAGAGTGGCTTCAGCAATAGCATCGGTAAAGGCCTGCACAACATCTGGTGCGTTATCAATCATTTCTTGACGCGCATAGAAAGTACCCTCGTAAATATTGTAAGGGAAGCTATCGCTAACGATGCGCGCATTTTTACGCTCTTGCACCATAATCGTTGGCGTTGGGTCCCAAGGAACGACTGCGTCGATACCCTTAGGCATTGCCATTTGTTCCCCGGGAGGCATATTTTTCAAAATAATATCTTTACCTACTTCCAGGCCATTGGCCTTAGCGGCTGCCTGAATATAAAATTCAGCTGAAGATCCCGTCACAATACCAATAGTTGCAGGTGGATTGGAACCTTTAAAATCTTTAATTGATTTAATTTTTGAATCAGTCGGCACCAACATCGCATGCAACAAATTCACATTAATAACGGCAATCGTTTTAACGGGAATATTTTTATCGACTAAAGTGGTGAAGGGAAAATTACCACCATTACCAAATTGAAAACGGCCTGAAATAATCACTTCATTAATCGCTGGGCCCGAAGGGAATGCCTGCCACTTAGCCTCTACCCCGCGCTTGGCTAATAAGCCTTTTTTATCCATGACTAAGTTAATCGTATTTTGACCTGACCAAGGCGGCTGAAACGCTACCTGAATTGGCCACCAGCCTTTTTCTTTAAGCCAGGCAATCGATTTAGGGGAGATTTTTTCATCCGCCCCTTCTGGCCAGCCATAATCAGTAAATTGGGTGGTTTGCGCGGCAGCTGGCAAAGCTAAACCGGCTACCATGGCAATGGCTAAAGCACTAAATACTCTGCGAGAAATCGTTAAAGCTGTCATAGCTATCTCCTGTAATAATTTTTATAAAATACTGCTTTTAATAATAAAGTCTAC
>JBAXGQ010000183.1:0-2315 GCA_037139315.1 Burkholderiaceae bacterium | reverse complement strand
AACTATGTACCTAAATTAATGGCCTACCGCAATATTGTGATGCAGCCAGAAGCCTACGGCATTGTTTTACCGCAAGTAGAGAATCACCCGTATTTTGTGGCCGTGGATGTCACTCGTGATATTGATGTCAAACTCGCGGCAAATTTAGCTGAGATGCCCCTCGAGGAGTTTTTAAATTTAAATCCCTCATTTAATAAGCCCGTGATTCTAAGTGCTGCGAACCAACAAATCTTATTACCGTTTAGTCGCGCTGAAATTTTTCAAGCAAATTTAAAACAGTATCAAAAACCATTAGCATCTTGGACGGCGGTTACCATTGCCAAATCTGAATCACCCGAACAAGCTGCCAAGACCCTCGGGGTAGATGTTGCGCAATTACGTGAAGTGAACGGCATACCCAAAGGCATGCGCATTAAAGGGGGTTCAACAGTTTTAATTCCAAAATCTGCCGGTAAAACGAGTGATATTTCGGTGAATTTGGCCGAAAATGCCAGTCTAAGCTTGGAAAAGCCACCCCCACCGCCAACCCCTAAAAAGGTGAGCAAGCAAAGCAAGACAGCTGCAAAAGCAAGCCCAAAGGATGCTACTAAGCGTAAATCCCCATCGACAGAGCCAGCAAAATCTGCGAAAAATACACTTACTAAGCCATTAGCTGCAACTACTAACAGTGGCAAGGCGGTGGTCAAAAACTAACTTGATGGGGTTGGATATCTTATGGTGAAGGCAGCCAAGCAAAACGCTTCTTATAAAACTGTACATGCAACTTCAATTGCCGACCCAATTGAATTTTGGCGTGAACAGGCTAAGCTAATACACTGGGAAAAGCCGTTTAATCAGGTATTGGATTATTCAAATCCGCCCTTTAGTAAATGGTTTGCGGGTGGCTTAACCAATCTTTGTTACAACGCAGTCGATCGCCATTTAGCGGAACGTGGTGAGCAAATTGCCTTAGTCGCAGTCTCCACCGAAACAAACCAAGAAAAAACCTACACCTTTCGGGAGTTGCATGCGGAGGTGAACCGTATGGCAGCAATTTTAAAAACCAACGGGGTTAATAAAGGCGACCGCGTTTTAATTTATATGCCGATGATTGCCGAGGCCTGTTTTGCTATGCTGGCTTGCGCGCGAATAGGGGCAATTCATTCGGTCGTATTTGGTGGCTTTGCTTCGCATAGCTTAGCAGCGCGCATTGACGATGCACAACCCAAAATGATTATTTCGGCTGAGGCTGGTATGCGCATGGGTAAAGGCGTTCCCTATAAACCGTTATTAGATGAAGCGATTGCTTTAGCTGAATTTAAGCCAACGAAGGTATTGATTGTGAATCGGGGCTTGACTCCCTACACCTCAGTAGCTGAGCGAGATTTAGATTACGCAGCCGAGCGCGAAAAAAATATCGCCGCTCAAGTTGCTGTGGAATGGGTTGATGCCACCCATCCTTCTTATATTTTGTATACATCGGGTACTACCGGTAAACCGAAAGGTGTGCAGCGCGATACGGGCGGATATGCAGTTGCGCTGACTGCGAGCATGCAGCATATTTTCTGTGGCAAGCCAGGCGAGACGATGTTTACGACTTCCGACATTGGTTGGGTAGTGGGACATAGCTACATCATTTACGCACCGCTGTTAAACGGGATGGCAACCATTATGTATGAAGGTACACCACTACGCCCCGATGCAGGAATTTGGTGGAGTCTAGTCGAAAAATATAAAGTCTCTGTGATGTTTTCAGCACCAACGGCAGTGCGCGTACTAAAGAAACAGGACCCGAGTTTTTTAACTAAATATGATTTGTCGAGCTTGCGTTATTTATTTTTAGCTGGCGAGCCTCTCGACGAACCCACTGCAAATTGGATTCACGAGGCGATTAAGAAGCCGGTGGTAGATAACTATTGGCAAACGGAAACTGGTTGGCCCATTTTGGCGATCCAAAGTGGGGTTGAGTCCATGCCCCATAAATTTGGTTCGCCTGGTTTACCTTCATTCGGCTACAACATGAAATTGCTGGATGATGCCACTGGTGCTGAATTGGGCGCGGATGCCAAAGGCGTAATTGCCATTGAGGGACCTTTACCCCCAGGCTGTATGCAAACGATTTGGGGTGATGATGCGCGCTATGTAAAAACCTATTGGGAGTCGATACCTGGCAAATTAATTTATTCGACCTTCGATTGGGGCATCAAAGACAGCGACGGCTATTTTTTCATTCTCGGGCGCACCGATGATGTGATCAACGTTGCCGGCCATCGCTTAGGAACACGTGAAATTGAAGAAAGTTTGTCTAGTCACCCGAACCTTGCAGAGGTTGCCGT
>JBAXGQ010000182.1:0-2333 GCA_037139315.1 Burkholderiaceae bacterium | reverse complement strand
GAAGGCACCAGCCTATCGCAAAGTTAGCGGCACTGGCAGTGTTGATGACATCACGCAAACTATTTTTAAAGCGCTTCAATAGTTTTTAGACGCCTTAACTGGTTTGACGACACCGACCAAAGCTAAACTATTTTTGGGTATTTACTACCCGTTTATTCTTTTTGCTAGCCTGGGATTTTTTGGCTACACCATGCCCGCTATCGATTGGTTTACTGCAGCACCGGGTGACTTAATCGATGGGAGATTTAATAGCGTCATTCTGGAGCATTTTTATCAGTGGATTACCGGTCGTCAGCACGACCTTTGGAGTCCATCCTTCTTTTACCCCAATCTGAATGTGCTAGCTTTTAGTGATAATCATTTTGGGAATGCCTTTATTTATGCGCTGCTGCGCATCTTCAATTTCCCACGCGAAATCGCATTTAGTGGCTGGTATGTCATCGGCTGCTCGCTGAATTTTCTAGTTACCTATGTTGTGCTCAGAAAGCTGCATTTCTCGGTGTTTGCGGCGAGTGCTGGGGCGTTTGTTTTTGCCTATTTTTTACCAGCAATCATCCAAGCTGGTCATGCGCAATTGACTTATCGCTTTGCGATACCACTAGCCTTTTATGCATTTTGGAATTTAATTTACAAGCGCCAGATTAGTGCAGTAGGGCTATTATTTTTTTGGATCGGCGTGCAATTTTATTGTTCGATTTATTTAGGTGTATTTCTTGTTTTTCTCATCCTTGCTGCGTCTATTCCAGCACTAATGCTCCAACGTAAGAATGTATTTAAAGACTGGAAGCAGTCTTGGCTTGATTTAACTAAACCTCGCCAACTTGCTGTTAGTGTCTTAGCGATTGCCAGCTCTATCAGCATTATTTTATTGCTTGAAAAATATCAGCAAGTAGCTTCACTTTATGGATTTAAAAAGAATGCAGTGGAAGTAAAAAATATGCTGCCCAGATTGGAAAGCTATCTCATTGCCGATAACTCCATCCTCAGTTCATTTGTTGGTAGTTGGTTTAATCAAATTCCCCTTTATAGACATGAACACCAATTATTCATTGGCATTGGGGTTGCCTTGTTATTTTTGATCGGCTGTTGTATTCCTTGGTTTAATTACGTTGGTACCAATAGACCCTATGCTAGGGATCAAAATGCAGTTGGTAAGCTAGCATTTTTTTCATTATTGATTCTTTTTTTATCAACCTTGCAGTATGGCGGTGGTGGCGGACAGCTAACCAGTCCATACGAATACCTCTTTTCAATTCCAGGAATCTTATCCATTAGGGCTGTCACTAGATTGATTCTGGTCCAAGGGTTACCCGTCGCTATTCTGGTGGCTTTAGCTTGTGAAGCTTTAATCAGTACCCTTAATAAAAATAATTATTTTTGGCGCGCTGCTTGGATTGCAATTGTGGCAGTACTGCTGAGTCTAGAAGTTATCTTTTTCATTCATGTCAAAACACCTAATGCAATCTGGATTGAGCGCTTGAATAGACTATCTGTCCTTTTGCCTAAGCCCGTTCCGGCGGGCAGTGTTTTATTTGTCGATAACAGCGGTAAGGAAACCTGGTATTTTGCCGAAGTTGATGCCATGGTTCTGGCGCAAGATTTGGGCATACCAACCATTAATGGCTATTCGGGAAATTTTCCACCGGGGCATGACCACCAATCCCCAAATTCCTGTATTCCTTATATGGCCCGCGTGCAAGACTATGGTAAATTTCACCAATTACCTGAAGCTTCTGTGAATGAATTAATGACTCGTGTTATTCAAATACCTCCTTCATCCTGCGCAAAAGTGAATTGATTAAATTCTTGTTGATCTAAATGCGCCTCTCCATCATCATCCCCTGCTATAACGAGCTCAAGACCATTGATGAAATTGTTAATGCCGTTAATGCTGCGCCCTATCCTGATAAAGAAATTATCATTGTTGATGACTGCTCAACCGATGGTACAAGAGATAAATTAAAGCAGGAAATAGAAAATTCAGGTCGCGTTAGCAAGGTGCTGTATCACACCGTCAATCAAGGCAAAGGTGCCGCCTTACGCACAGGTATTCAGGCTGCTACCGGTGATTTAGTCATCATTCAAGATGCAGATATGGAATATGACCCCAATGAATATCCGCGTCTAGTTGAGCCCATTTTGAACAATCGCGCTGACGTGGTATTTGGTTCGCGTTTTTTAGGTGGGGATGCGCACCGCGTGCTGTATTTTTGGCATCGGGTTGGCAATGGCCTGCTTACCCTCATGTCGAATATGTTTACCAATTTAAATTTAACGGATATGGAAACCTGCTACAAAGTGTTTCGCCGTGAAATTATTCAAAGCATCAAGAT
>JBAXGQ010000181.1:0-2347 GCA_037139315.1 Burkholderiaceae bacterium | reverse complement strand
TCCAGCTTCTAAGGCGTAGGTCGCACGTTCGAATCGTGCTGGGCAGGCCAAAGGCTCAATCGGCTGACGATAAGACATCAAAAAACCCAATTGTATGGTGGTCAGTTGACCCGATTCTGACCCGGCTCATCCATCTTATGCGTCGCCCAGGCAGGGCGTAGGTTGATCTAAGGATTCTGGTAAGATTTTTTCTGGTATGACAATTTTCATTTGATTAGCCAATAAAATAAATAAAAAAACCAGTACCAATTAGCTGGTTTTATTAATTATTAATTAGTTTTAGGGTAAATTTTATTACCCTAAACATAAGCTAAGAGCGCTTATATTGCAGTAGACCACCCATGATCTTAGGGGGCCGAGCTCGAAGTTCTGACTCAATTGGGTCTGTTCCCCAGCCTGGTCGATCTGGAACTACTAATTGCCCATCTTTAAATTCTGGCGCGTGGGTAAATAGCTCTGTTTCCCAATGAATGCGATCGACATCAACTTCCATGATGTGTAGATTAGGGACAGCCGCTGCAAAATGTATATTCATCATGGTACACAAATCGCCGTAAAAATTATGTGGGGCCACATTGATATCATGCGCATCTGCTAGTGCGGCAATTTTTAGGGCTTGCCACATGCCATTCCAGACCCCGTCAATGATTGCAATATCCATTGATTGGTGTTCAAAGTAGGGAAGGAACTCGCGAACTCCCATTAGTGTTTCGCATGAACTTATAGGGCTCTTACTATGTTGACGAACATACGCTAGCGCTTTTGGATTGTAGATATCTATTTCCACCCAAAATAAATTGAAATCATCGATAGCGCGTAAGAGCTTTAATAAGCCCTCGGGTTTCGCGTTAAAGTTCATGTCAATTAAAATACCCATATCAGGGCCACCACCAGATCGTAAGGCCTCTAAATGCTCACAGATATTACGTATTAATTTTGGGCTAACCGGAAGATCTGGCTGAAAAGGAACTGCAAAACCAGGACGCCAAGCAAACAGCGGCCCATCTTCATGAATAAATATATTTGTTTTTAAGGCTTTAAAGCCACGCTCTCTTACCTCGACTGCTGTTTTTTTTACTCCCGCAAGGTCCGTCACGGGATTTCCGTAAAACTGGGGATGATTTATTCGCCAGGTTGGGCAATGAGACCAATAGACTGGTATGTGGTCACGCATCTTACCGCCAAAAAGCTCATAGCAGGGCACATTAAGCCCCTTGGCTTTAGCGTCAATAAGAGCGTTTTCTAGAGCCCCAATTGCTTGACCAATTACCCCTCCCATAGCGGGACGTGTCAAGCAATTAGCTAACTGAACAAACTGTTCATGATCATTTACTGACAGACCGATTAGTCTATTTTTGAGCTTCTCGATAATGGCACCTACACCAGGTGAGCCAAATCCCTCATCATATTCACTCCAGCCAATCACATCTGTATCGGTGCTTAATTTAACAAAGTAATAATTGCGCCAACCTGCATCACATTCAATCGTTTCGACCGCGGTAACCTTCACATTAGCCTTTCAAGTTTGGTAATAAAAAAATTAGTTTGTACACTAAATTATGGTCTAAAAGCCCGTAGGATTTGTAAATCAATCAAGTGTAATGTTTAGAGCTTTGATTATTTTTTCGTATTTTGTTAAGTCATTATTTATAATCATTGCAAATTCCTTAGGGGTGTTTCCCACTGGCGTGGCACCAAGTGAAGCAATTCGATCCCTTACAGAGGGCTCTTTAATTGCTGCTACGATTTCGGTATTTAATTTAGCAATGACGTTTGAGGGCGTGCCTATTGGAGCAAAAACACCATACCAAGAAACCAGGTCAAACCCAGGAATACTATCGGCAACCGGAGGCAGCTCTGGTGCAAGAGATGAACGCTTCTCAGAAGTAATTGCTAATCCCTTTAAACGTTTATCACGGATGTATGGAAGTGCTTCATTAATTGCTAAAAAATCCGTATGCCCAGCCATAACGTCAATCATTGCTGGTGAACCGCCTTTATAAGGAATTATATTAACCTTGGTACCGATCGATTGTGCCAGCATTGCACAAGCTAAATGTCCACTTGTGCCAACTCCACTGGATGCACACGATAAATTATCAGGCTTAAGCTTAACTTGGTTGATCAAGTCAGCCATTGAATTTATTTTTGAGTTTGGTGCCGTTGCAACGTAATTTGCAATTGTTAATACTTGTGTAATTGGAGTTAATTCTCCTTGAAGATCAACAATCTTATTACGATAAAAAAACTCTCCTAAAACATTAGCAAATGTGCCCATTAAAAAGGTATGACCATCCTTAGAGCGCGCAACAAATTGCGTACCGATCATACTTCCAGCCCCAGGCTT
>JBAXGQ010000180.1:0-2367 GCA_037139315.1 Burkholderiaceae bacterium | reverse complement strand
TCTCGATGACCTGTAAAGGCCATGGATAGATCGAGTTCGCGATGAATAATTTCCAGGCACTTAGTAACACCGGCTTCACCCATTGCGCCAAGACCATACAAAAAGGCTCTACCAATCATTGTGCCGCGAGCCCCTAAGGCCCAAGCTTTAAGGACATCTTGCCCTGAGCGAATACCGCCATCAACCCAGACTTCGATATCCTTGCCAACTGCATCAACAATTGCGGGTAGGGCGTGAATGCTGGAGACAGCATGATCGAGTTGCCGTCCACCATGATTCGACACAATTAAAGCATCTGCACCTGAGTTTACAGCTAAGCGGGCATCTTCGATATCTAAGATGCCTTTGATAATCAGTTTGCCACCCCAGCGTTTTTTAATCCATTCGACATCATCCCAACTTAAACCGGGATCAAATTGTTCGGCGGTCCATGAGGATAAGGACGCCATATTGCCAACTCCAGAAGCATGACCCACAATGTTGCCAAAATTACGACGTGGTGTTTTAGCCATACCAAGACACCACCTTGGTTTAGTCATCATATTGATGATGTTGGCAATAGTTAGTTTGGGCGGAGCGCTTAAACCATTTTTTAAATCTTTATGGCGTTGCCCCAAAATTTGCAGGTCTAAGGTAAGCACTAAGGCCGAGCAGGATGCTGCCCTAGCTCGCTCAATGAGGCGCTCGATAAAGTCGCGGTCCTTCATTACATATAGCTGAAACCAAAATGGTTTAGTGGTGTGCTTCGCTACTTCTTCAATCGAGCAAATGCTCATCGTCGATAAGCAAAATGGCACACCAAATTTTTCAGCAGCGCGTGCGGCTAAGATTTCACCATCGGCGTATTGCATGCCAGTTAAACCAGTTGGCGCTAAAGCCACTGGCATTGCCACAGTTTCGCCGATCATGGTGGTTTGGGTGGTGCGATCTTCCATATTGACAGCAACCCGCTGGCGAAATTTAATTTTCTGGAAATCAGCTTCGTTAGCGCGATAGGTGGTTTCAGTCCACGAGCCTGAATCAGCATAGTCGTAGAACATTTTTGGGGTGCGCTTTTGGTGCAGCACACGTAAATCTTCAATATTGGTGATGATTGGCATAACTTCCTTAAATTTGATACTAAATTAGGACTATTTTGACCTTAATTAGGTCAATTTAACCCACTTCCAGGGTCGCATCGGCAATTTCGTTATTATCGTCACTACAGTATATGTTTAGTAAAGGATTGGCTATGTTGCATGAATTACGTATTTATCATTCAGTTCCTGGCAAGCTGCCAGAGCTGAATAAGCGTTTTGAAAGCATCACCTTGGGGATGTGGAAAAAGCATGGTATTCGGCAGATTGGTTTTTGGACGGTATTAGTCGGCGTAAATAGCAATTCGCTCTATTATCTTTTGGAATGGGATAGCCTTGCTGAGCGGGAAAGCAAGTGGAATGCATTTCAAAATGATCCTGATTGGAAATCTGCCAAAGCGGGTACTGAAGTCAATGGGCCCATTGTCGAGCGCATTGAAAATATGATCTTGGTGCCAACATCGTATTCAGCCCTACGCTAACCTGCAAAGAAACTACAAGGTTTAATGAAAGCTGAAACGAAGGGCCTATGGCTTGGTCTAGTAGGTATTATTTTTTTCAGTATTACTCTGCCGGCGACACGTTTAGTCGTCGCTGACTTTGGTACCTTCCCGGCAGCTTTTTATCGCGCCACTTTGGGTGGTTTAGGCGCATTAGCTTATTTACTTTATCTGCGGCCGGCTTGGCCCAATCGCAAAGATACCTTGGCTTTACTAGTCACCACTGTTTTTATTGTCTTTGGTTTTCCATTGGGAATTAGCGTGGCCATGACTTACTTGCCTTCCTCGCGTGGCGGCGTAGTGTTGGGTATTACCCCCTTATTAACGGCTTTATTTGGTGCCTTACGGTTTGGCGAGCGACCATCGCTTGGGTTTTGGATTACTGCCGCTATTGGTAGCCTGATCGTTATTCTGTATTCACTTTGGCAAAGTCATGGCGGCCTAGAGTTTGCTGATTGGGCGCTAATTATTGCGGCAGTTTCAGCCTCATATGGTTATGCTGAAGCAGCAAAGTTATCGCAAAAAATGGGCGGGCCAGTAGTGATTTCTTGGATACTGGTGATGGGCCTAGTGATTAATTTCCCCTTAGCGCTCTATTTTGCTTTTCAAGAGCCAAATTTTTTGCAGTTAGCGCCGACCATTTCTGTTAGCACTTGGGTAGCCTTACTTTTTCTGGGTCTAGTCTCGGCGTTTATTGCTAACTTCTTTTGGTACAACGGCCTTGCTTTAGGTGGCATAGCACGGGTTGGTCAAGTACAACTCTTACAACCCTTCATGACTTTTTTAGCGGC
>JBAXGQ010000179.1:0-2408 GCA_037139315.1 Burkholderiaceae bacterium | reverse complement strand
TATGCATGGGGTTGGAATGGCTTTGGTCAGCTCGGCTTAGGAGATCTGCAGTCGCGCAGACTTCCGACCGTGATTCAAAATCTCTTAGGGGTACGAGCAATTGCTGCCGGCGAAATGCATTCATTAGCCATCGGTAAAAATCATTTATTAGGCTGGGGAAATAACGAATCTGGTCAACTTGGGAAAGCAGCCATCAGACAGACTATCCCTAACCCTTTTTTAACGATCGCCTAGGCTAAGAATGACTGATCTCGAGCAATCTGAAAATAGGCGTCGTCATTTCTTACGCTTAGGCGTGAGTGTGGCATCGGGCATTGTGCTTCCTGTCGGTTTTAATGCGTGCAGTCGAGAAGAGGGCTACAAAATAACGAATAAGTCACTACAGACTTTTGTACAACCAACAATGTTAGAGGCAAAGAATGGTTTGCTCAATGTCACATTAACAGCATCTTATTTAGATACAAAGTTATCAGGCGCCAACCCTAACCAACAGTTTCCAGTTGCATTGCGCGCCTATGGCTATGATAACCAGACCCCAAGTTACTCCGGCCCAACATTAGTAGTACGAGGCGGCGATCAATTACGTATTAAGTTGGTAAATAACTTACCTGTTAATCCCCCCTTTGTAGCCTTTAGAGATCCTACAAACTATATGAAGCCGAACACAACGAATTTACATACGCATGGCTTACATGTATTTCCGGGAATCTATGCAGATAAGAAAGACGCTGAGTATGGTGATTATGTAGTTGATCCTAATTATGGTGGGGTAATTCCTCAAGGGGACAAGCGCCAGTATGTATATAACTTACCCAAGAATCATTCCGCAGGGCCTTTTTATTATCACCCTCAATACCATGGTTCAAGTGCGATTCAAGTAGCCAGCCTAATGGCAGGCGCTATCTTGGTACGCGGCGCAATTGATGAGTTGCCGGAGATGGCGCAAGCAACTGAACTCGTTTTCTTATTTCAGGCGCCATATTTTGCTAATAGTAAATCGCACAATAATTATGGTGTAAAGGATGGCTTACTGGAAAAATTTGCACAAATAGCCAATCATCCAACGGGTCATGGGCTAAGCCATAGTACTGGCTACATTAATGCGCAGCCAGTACTGATCAACGGTGTACGTCAGCCTACTATTGTGATGCAAAGCGGTGAGGTACAACGATGGCGTTTAATCAATACTCAGGTATTTAATTACCTTAATCTTAATTTAGATAATCATGTCTTCCATCAATACACTACCGATGGGTGGGGTAGTAGCGCTTATCAAGAATTTCCGGATGCACGACAAAAGGATGGTAGGGGCCTGCTTTTGGCAGCAGGTAACCGTTCCTCAGTAATTGTGAAAGCGGGTAGTCCAGGAACCTATTTGTTAAGATCTTTACCCGTCAAAATTACCCAAGGAAACAATCCCATCGTATTACCGGGAGATGTAGTAGCTACAGTGATCGTAATAGATGCAAAAAAAGCTGGGTCCTTAACAACTACAGCCCCCACTGCCACTAATATTCCCGCCGCACCTCTGCCTGTGACGGATTATTTAAAGCCAATTACCGATGAAGAATTTGCTAACGCTGGCGGTAAGAAGCGCAGTGTTATTTTTAACATGATTGGTAATGAAATAGAGCAGAATGTAGATAGTAGTTTTTCTGCATTGAGTAGGGCATTTATCAGTATGAGTGAGACGGGCGCTGATGCCTTAGAGGTAATTAAGAAAACGACTGCTAAAGCAAAAGACGATCTGTCAAAGCTTATAGGTAGGCCAATTGAGGGTTCAGTTTATATTGCGCCGAACCCCGTACCAAAATACGAATACGAATTACAAGCTTCAAACACGATTATTCAAAATATCATTCTGGGCGATGTAGAGGAATGGACTATTTTTAACTGCAATAATTTATCTCATGTATTTCATATTCATGTCAATCCGATGTTTATTACTCGTATCAATGGCACCTCGATAAAGCCTTATTGGTGTGATACGGTTGCTTTACCTGCTGGCGGAACAGCGCTAGAACCTAAATCGATTACTTTCAGAATGCGTTTTGATGATTTCACAGGGCCCTACGTCATGCATTGTCAGATGCTGCAGCATTCTGATCTAGGCATGATTCAACGGGTTACGGTATTGCCACAATAGGGGCCAATAGAAAAGTAAGTCGTTTTTCGCTTAATTTTTAACATTAACCTTAGAGGGTTTTGCCGGACTTAGATCGGCATGAGAAACAATTTGCCAACCCGAAGCATTTTTTTGCCATACATCGAGACGGCCGGGTGGTTTGTTAGACTGTTCAACGCCATAAACTGCTTCATTTGTGATGGTCGTAATGTAAGAGATAACCAAAACATCATCAGACTGAAGTACTTTGAAGTCATTCAAAGCATATTTACCTAGGGTCAAG
>JBAXGQ010000178.1:0-2418 GCA_037139315.1 Burkholderiaceae bacterium | reverse complement strand
TCATTTTTCCCAAATTACAAAGAGACTAATTACTGATTCTTATTTTCGGTACACTTGTACTATTTATGATTGCTGGCTAATATAGTAGTCAATAAGTTGTTGTTTAGCAGAATTTTGTGCTGATACCAATGAGGCGGGTAATGGTGCCCTCATTTCATTTGGTAATAAGTCATTAATTAACTGATTCTTCATAAAAGCTACTCTTGAAGCATAAGCAGGGGATGAATAAAAATTATCTAATTCCAATCTAGTATCTGATGTTATAAAGTCATAAAATTCGCCTTCCTGCCGACCATCATTAGCAATATCAACGGTACCAGGGGTCCAATTTGAATAAATACCCAACTTACTATTTTCTGCTATCAAGCCAAGAATATGTCCGGCCGTTTGATTCTTCACATCATTTGGTGCCGTTACAAAATCTTGCCATAAACTGACAGTTTCATCGGTCGAAAAGAGTGCGTAATCACGCCCTGCAGCAGAAGCAGATTTAAGTAGTGGAAACATATCAAACCGCTTACTGTATAGGGTTGCATTATCACCAGTTAACCATGAACGAGTTCCACCATAAGCAAAACTTACCATCATCGCCACCAAATCAATTGATGAAGTAATTTGTGTACGCTCTTGTGCAAGATCACCTGTAAATTTTCCAGAAAGATCAACTACCATTAGTGGCACATGAATAGTTTCATCATATATTTCTCCAGACTTGTTTGAAACAAATCCATGTGACCCAGCTTGCTCGCCATGATCGGATGTAAAGACAATGATCGTATTCTTAGACACATCATCAGGAATTGAGTCTAGAACCAAGCCGATACTTTTATCTACAATCTCCATTGATAATGTATAGGCGGCCATTCCTCTTTGCCAGTAACTGTACGGTGCAACTGTATTACCTAAAGTGGTAGAAGTACCTGGTACATATGGGCTAAATCCTGAATAAACATGGCTGGTATCTGGATAAGGCTTCACGTTGAAGCTGGCATTGCTAGGCAATTCTGAAGCATCACCAAATTGCATTCCATTCCATTGTCTACAAAGAATTTGATATTTCGGTTTATTCTTCCACAGACTATCAAGAGACTCCCAATTGGGCGGTACTGCAGGATAGCCATAAGCTGAGGCATTGAAATTATTAAAGATATTCGTATCCCAATTAACCCCAGTAGCGCTAGGTTGTGAGCTATAGGTTGCAGCCTGGATTGACTTAGAGGGATTAGCGGCGACACTTGAAAATAAATTGGTGAAAGTTTTAAACTCTGTCCCACTTGGGAAGAACTGATAATCATGGGGATTTTGCAATCCCACAGTTAGACACCAAGGCAGATCACCTACTCGTTTTTTTTGCAGCCAGCTCGCAGCGGTCTTAGCAATAAACTCATCGTTATAGAAGGGCTTAGCATTTCCATTGGCATCTAAATTATTAGGATCGCTATAGGTGCCTTGAAGATTGCCTGCATCTAAACTATATTGCTCGGTGATGCCATCAAAACCATATCGCGCCATACCTGTTTTCCAGGGCTCTGATAGATGCCATTTACCCATATACGGAGTGTCATAACCAGCAGCCTGAAATAACTTACCATAGGTGGGCATATCAGGACTTAATTCTGGTGGCGTATTTCCGAGTACGGGTGCATATGTAGCGGCACACCAAGTTTGTTGTGTATAGAGCCCAGTAACCAAGGTGGAACGGGAAGGCCCGCATGCCGTTGCAGCAATATAGTGATTTGAAAACTTTACACCACGCTTCCACAGAGTGTAAGTATTCGGCATATAAGTTTTTATAAAGTCGTCCGCGCTATTAATGCCTGAAGGAAAGAACTTAGGAAAGCGCATCTGATCAACCAGAATAAAAAGTACATTTGGCCTGCTGGTTTGCCCTGGCGGCTGGCTGGTTTGCTCTGGCGCAGCAGTGGATCCACCGCCACAACCAGAAACTACTACGCTTGCACTCAATGCTGCCGATGCTTTAAGTAAGTCTCTTCTAGATATCTTCTGGGGATGTTTTTTTGGGTGCATACGTGAGTCTTAAAAAAGAATGAGGGAAAACCAAATAACGTACTTAATGAAAAGAGTCTGAGCTACCACTACAGGCTACGATAATAAGTGAACCTGAAAATAATAATAGGGCTGAGAAATACTTTATCAAGTCAAAGTTTTTACTGTTGAAAATAAGTTTCATTTACCATCCCCATGATTTATCTAATATTTAAAATCTGGGGCGATAGACTTGGCGGGATGCTAAGTCAGCTCGAAGAGTTATTAAGTAGACTATAGCCTGATTTGATGAAAATAGAAAAATAGATTAGCTATTATTAACAATATCTTTATATACACTAGAGATATTTAGGGTATATAGCCAATAGAATTAGATCTACCCACTGAATAACGCTATCTGCCGTTACTTAA
>JBAXGQ010000177.1:0-2418 GCA_037139315.1 Burkholderiaceae bacterium | reverse complement strand
CAGTAAGCTAAACTATTGAAAAATAATAGCAATGGAACTGAGTGAAAAAATACATAGCTACTTGCTGCATCTTGCTCGCCTACATTCTATCTGCCAATGATTCTTGGGCTAAAGAGTGGCCAAACGAGCGGCCCATTCGAATCATTGTTGCTCAGGCTACAGGTGGGACAAATGATATCGTTACTAGATTAATTGCTTTAGAGCTCAGTAAAGTCTTAGGCCAATCCATTATTGTGGAAAATAGACCTGGAGCATCTGGTGCTATCGGCATGCAAATAGCTGCCGCGGCGGCTCCTGATGGATATACTTTTGCAGTTGCCTCCGATAGTATCGCTATTATGAGCGCAACCAAAGAATCTTTAAGCTGGAGATTAGGTAGAGATTTGATTGGAGTTTCTTTACTGGGCGACCAACCAATTGCTATAGCAGTATCCAGCCAAACACCCTACCAAACTTTACTTGAGCTAATTAATGCTGCAAAAAACAAACCCGATACAGTTTCTTACGGCACCTCTGGGCAAGGAACAAACCAACATTTCATTGGCGAATGGCTTGCAAAGTCGGGAAATTTCAAATGGATTCACGTGCCCTATAAAGGTGGGGGTCAGGCAATTATTGACTTGACCGGTGGGACAACCCCAGCAGCAGTGCTTGGTTTCGCCCCACTAATTTCTCAAGAAAAGAAAGGTGGTATTCGAATTTTAGCTGTCACTAGTGCCAAAAGAAATATATCTGCGCCCACCGTGCCCACACTCAGCGAGTTAGGCTTTAAAGATATGGTCATTAATCAATGGGTTGGTATTGTTGCTCCAAAGAATTTAACTCCATCAATTCTCAACAAAATGTCTAAAGAAATTGGTTTAATTTTAGAAAAACCAGAAATTAAAGCTAAATTACAAGATGTTGGATTAACCGCAAGAGCTATGCCTGCAGGTGAATTTGAAATATTTTTAAAGGCCTCAATACAACGTTGGACAGAATTAAATAAAGTGCTTCAAATCCCCTTAGATTAAAACCAATTTATTTTATAGACTTAATTACATCATGAATACACAGCTGAACACTAAGCCCAATGTTGTTTTAATACTGGCAGATAACCTTGGCTGGGGCGAATTAGGTTGCTACGGTGGTGGCACAATACGTGGAGCCCCAACGCCTAGAATTGATGCCCTCGCTCTTGAGGGGACACGTTTTCTAAACTTTAATGTAGAAAGCGACTGCGTACCTACACGATCAGCACTAATGACTGGAAGACATCCAATAAGAACTGGTGCTATTCAATCTGTACCCGCCGGATTACCGCAAGGGATTATCCCCTGGGAAAAGACCATAGCTGAATTATTTTCAGATGCAGGATATGCTACAGCCATGTTTGGAAAATGGCACCTTGGCGATAAAGAAGGTAGATATCCAAAAGATAAAGGGTTTGATGAGTGGTATGGAATCCCCAGAACAACGAATGAAAGTATGTTTTTTGATTCGATTGGATATGACGAATCTATTGTTGATCCTCCATATGTCATGGAAGGTATTAAGGGTAAGCCAGCTGAAAAAAAGGAATTGTACGATTTAGAAATGCGGCGCAAGATTGACGCTGTAATAACAGAGCGTAGTTGTGAATTTATCAAGCGCAATGCCAATAAAAAACCATTTTTTCTATATATTCCACTAACACAATTACATTTTCCGACACTTCCGCATCGTGAATTCGAAGGAATCTCTAAATATGGTGACTTTGCAGATTCACTCATAGAGATGGATGCAAGAGTAGGTCAAATAATAGATTCTATTAATCAAAATAATTTAGCAGAAAATACTATATTCATATTTGCTAGCGACAATGGACCAGAATATCGAAGACCCTGGAGAGGAAGTGCAGGAATGTGGACAGGTACTTACCACACTGCCATGGAAGGCGCTTTAAGAGTGCCACTGATTATTCGCTGGCCCAATAAAATACCAGCCGGAAAAGTCACCAATGAGATTATTCATGTGGTTGATTTATTTCCAACTCTTGCTCAAATTGCCAAATTAGAGGTTCCCAAGGATCGAATTATTGATGGAATTGATCAAAGTCAATTTCTTCTAGGAAAACAAGATAAATCAAATCGAGAAGGCTTTGTTTACTATATCAAAACAGAATTAAGAGCAGCAAAATGGCGCGACTGGAAAATGCATTTTGTTTGGGAGATAGAGCCAAATGATGGTGCTAAGCACCTTGAAACGCCTTATCTATTCAATGTCGTTCAAGATCCAAAAGAAGAGTCGGATGTGAACACAACTCAAGGCTGGGTAAGGGGTCCAATTCGAAAAATGGTAATAAATTTTCAGAATTCACTAAAAGAGCATCTGCCAATACCTCCTGGCGCACCAGATAACTTTCAGCCAAAATAAATTACGCAATAGTGTCACTTAAAG
>JBAXGQ010000176.1:0-2451 GCA_037139315.1 Burkholderiaceae bacterium | reverse complement strand
AAATTAAAAGCGCCTCCAGGCTTTAAGGTCGAGCTTTGGGCATCTGGAATGGCCAATGCACGCTCGATGACAGAATCACCGAGTGGGACCCTTTTCGTCGGCACCCGCTTTCCTGGCAATGTCTATGCGGTAGTGAATAAGGGCGATACGCGGGAAGTTAAAACCATCTTGAAGGGTTTGCATCGTCCTAACGGCGTCGCTTTTGCTAACGGCTCTTTATATGTTGCTGAACTCTCACGCATTCTGCGTTACGACAATATTGAAAAGAATTTGGATAATCCACCTGCTCCAGTGGTGGTATTCGATGCCTTACCTAAAGATGAGCCGCATGGTTGGAAGTACATGAAGCTCAGTCCCGATGGAAAATATTTATATTTTCAAATTGGTACGCCAGCGAATATTATTGTGCCACCTTATACCCATGCTGCTATCGTACGTCTGAACTTACAGACCAATATTCTCGATTATGTCGCGTATGGTGTGCGTAATAGTGTTGGTATGGACTTCCAGCCTGGCACTAATGAATTGTGGTTTACCAATATGGGCCGAGATTGGGCAGGTGAAGATTTACCGAATGACACCTTAAACAAATTGGCTAGAACCAAGATGAACTTTGGCTATCCCTTCTGTCACCAGGGCGACTGGCTTGACCCTGAGTTAGGCAAAGGACGTTCTTGCGATGAGTTTGATAAGCCCGAACTAAAATTGGGTGCACACGTGAGCCCATTGGGAATGCGTTTTTATACTGGCAAAATGTTTCCAGCAGAATATAAAGGGAATATTTTTATTGCTGAATATGGCTCATGGAACCGTACCAAGAAAGCGGGCTATCAAGTTGTACGCGTAGTGCTTGATGCTAAAAACAAACCTGTGAAATTAGAGCCATTTGTTACCGGTTGGTTACAAGGCGAAGAGTATTGGGGTCGTCCTGCCGACGTACAAGTACTTAAAGATGGTTCGATGTTGATTTCTGACGGTGAAGCCGGCGCGATTTATCGGGTCTCTTACGCTAAATGAGGTTAAGTAATAAGATCAAGGCCATCGTTACGGTGGCCTTTTTTAATGTCTGCGGCTTAATGTCCTGGCAAGCCTATGCAGCGTCAGCAGTTCCTGATGCTGCAGCGGGAAAGATAAAAGCCCAAACTTGCTTTGCGTGTCATGGTGAGAATGGTATGGGTATCGCGCCAACGGTGCCTAACATTGCAGCTCAACCGCCCTTAGCACTTTTTTATCAGCTGGTGCAATTTCGCGAGGATATGCGCAAAGGTGGTGATATGGAAAAGTTTGCCAAGCCTTTTAGTGATAACGACATACGGGATATTGCGGCCTATTTTTCGGCTTTACCTGCGCCTCCTGCAATTCCTGGAGATGCTGCCAAAATCAGTATTGGTAAGCAGATCGCCCAACAACAGTATTGCAATTCCTGTCATGCGCCACAATTTCAAGGGCAAAAACAAGTGTCACGTCTGGCAGGTCAATCTAAAGAGTATTTTATTACCCAAATGCGTAACATTCGTTCGGGTACACGAGTTGATATGGACGGTACGATGGGGAGCGCTGCACGCGGGGTGAGTGATGCCCAGATCGATGCGCTTGCAGAGTACGCCGCCAGCCTGCCATAAGGCGGACGTACTTGGATACTGCTAAGTTATGCCCGATGTGACCTAGTTGCTGGTAAACAAAGAGCTAATAAATACATTTAGTAGCGAGATAAAGATACTGGCAAAAAATGCAGTCCAAAAACCGGCCAAACTAAAACCACTTACCAGCTTTGCTACAAGCATCAATACCAGTGCATTGATCACCAATAGAAACAGACCCATGGTGAGCACGGTGAGCGGCAAAGTAAACACGATTAATAGCGGCCTTACTAACGCATTGGCAAAGCCCAATACCAAGGCAGAAATAATTAAGGAACCCGTATCGTTAAATTTGAGGCCGCTAAAGACGTAACTGGCTGCCCACAGCGATAGGGCTGTTACGCCCCAGGTAATTAAAAATGGTGTTGAGTTAGCAAACATGGTTTTGTCCTCGTTTTATTAATTTTAATATTATCAGTCTTAGGTACTTAGGCTTAAAAATTACCCTCTATTTCTTGGTAAAACCACAGTTTTCTAACTTTTTTGTACCTACTTTAAGCTTTTAATTCCCCATTAAGTCCCATTAGCGACTGGCTGAATAGCGCAGGGCGCACTGCCACCCTAGTTCAGCCAGGGGTTCAGATCGTTGGGCATTAGCAATCGCGTCTTCCCCGCTTGCATTACCATCAACTACGCGCTGGGCAATGCCATGCAAGATAGCGGCAATACGAAAGAAGTTATAGGCTAAATAAAAATCCCAATGTTCAGCAGAATTCCTACCGGTATTAGCTGCGTATTGAGCGACATATTGCGCTTCAGTCGGAATACCTAGGGCGGTTAAATCTAAGCCACCAATACCGCGCCATAAGGT
>JBAXGQ010000175.1:0-2504 GCA_037139315.1 Burkholderiaceae bacterium | reverse complement strand
AGGTCCGTACCGGACACATGGTTTACATCCGGTACCGACCACATGGTTTACAGTTGCCGTTCACCCCAATGCATATGTATGTTTGTAATCGGAGCAAGGAACTACTTGTGGATTATTGCGTGTAAAGAAGCAACTTTTATTTTATGAGTTTGAGGCTTCTTGCACCACGGCCAGTTAAGGCTGAAGTTTTTCTGTAGTGTTCAAATAATAGTTGCTTCGCCAAATTAACATCACCACTAATGGCTGCCTCAAATATTCCTACATGTTCTGCATGGTGGTCGCGTTCACCAAAGTTTTTGCTGGCAGCAACTTGCCTATATCGGTAACTTTCTGTTCCAAGCGTTTCGCTAAATTCTTTAATCCATCTAGACGGCGCGTTTTCTAGTAATGTTTTATGAAACTCCTTGTGAAGTAACTCCCATTCTGGATTAGCGCTATGTTGATCGGATTCAGATGATCTTGGTTTCTTCGAGAGCTTATGAATTAATAGAACCAATTTGTGTTCCCATTCTTCGGTGCGATGAGCAATTGACTCCTCTAGTGCCTTCCCTTCGATAAAGCACCTTGTTTCTGTTAGTGTTTCGAGCTCTTCCCATCGTAGGGGCGCAACATTAAAACCTCGTTGATCACTTCTTGAAACAAGACCTTCCGCTGATAGTCTATTTAATGCCTCACGAAGCGGACTTGCCCCAGTTTCGTAAAAGCTTGATAACTCTTCAATTTTGAGCTTTTGATCGGCAGTGAAGCGACCTTGCAAGATATCAGCCTTCAGTCGGTCATAGACAGCACTGGCAAGTGTTATTCCTTGTATGGGGTTGATATAGGAAGCTTTTTTTATTGGGGTTATCACGAAGTTCGCAACCTTAAAAATATCGATATTATTATGATAATATAAAAATATCGATATTAATAGGGGGCAGTAATCATGGCTGAAAAGCTTATATCAGTTCATTCAAGCTTAGCTTTGAAAGATGCGGATCAAATAATTAATCATGCCTTAGAGCTGAGGGTAGCCAATAAGTTGCTGCCTTTAGCGATTGTCGTTCTTGATTCCGGTGGGAATGTAGTTGTCTTTAAGCGAGAAGATGGCTGCGGCATATTGAGACATGACATTGCCATTGGCAAGGCTTGGGCTTCGTTAGGTATGGGCATGGCTACTCGGCAAATTAGAGATAGATTGGCCAATCGACCAACCTTTCAGGCAGCACTCTCAGCGGCTTCAGATGGAAGATTTATTCCAACACCTGGGGGTGTGTTGATAGTGAATAAGCAAGGCATTGCAATTGGCGCCGTTGGCATTAGTGGGGACGCCTCAGATAAAGATGAGTTTTGTGCTATCGAGGCAATTAAATTAGCAGGTTTTATATCTGAGCCTCAATTGCCTGCTGATGACTGGAATGAAAATCAACTGTAAAGTTAAATGATGAAACTATTTAAATTCACCTTATTTATTTTGACTTTGTGTACTGGGTTTATTTCAGCCCATGCCCAACAGTCGAGTAGCTATCCTGTTAAACCCATTCGATTAGTCGTTCCTTTTCCTGCAGGTGGCCCGACAGATCAATTTGCTAGGCAGTATGCGCAGGCTTTATCAAATCAACTAGGGAAGCCTGTGGTTGTTGATAATAAAAGTGGAGCAAGTGGCGCCATTGGAAGTTTAGAGGTGAAAAATAGCGCACCAGATGGATATACCTTGTTATTTGGTACAGCATCAACTCATGTTCTATATAACCTCATTAACGCTAAGCCTCAGTACGATTCCATTAAAGACTTTACAGAAATTGCGGTAGTTGGTGATGCGCCGATTGTGTTTGCTGTTAGCCCAGCGACTAAAGGAGGCTTTAAAGAGCTGCTTGAATATGCGCGTATCAATCCAGGAAAGTTGCAATATGGATCGGCTGGAGAGGGAACTTATTTACATATTGTTGGTGAAAGATTGAAATATGAACTAGGGGGCTTAGATATTCAGCATATTCCATTTAGAGGTAGCGCCCAATCTATTCCTGCCTTGATAGGCAACCAAGTAAATATGACGGTCGATACATTGGGTTCATTAATTAATCAACATCGAGCTGGAAACCTAAGGATTGTTGCGATAGCATCCCCCAAAAGATCTCCTTTGATACCTGATGTACCAACTGTTAACGAAGTGACTGGGTTAAAAGATTTCCAGGCTGCTTTGTGGAATATTGTCTCGGCTCCCCAGGGCTTATCACCGGGTATTACAAATACTCTAACTTTAGCGACAACTAAGGCCTTAAAAAATCCTGAATTACTTGATAAATTATCCTCGATATCTATTCAACCGATAACTAATATAACTGGCGTTGCAGCAACCTCGTTTATCGCTAAAGAGCTAGTTAGCTTAAGGCCAGTTGTTCAATCTGCAGGGATTAAGAAAGATTAATAAAGATAGCTTTATGCCAAGCTTAATTATTCTACAAAAACCCCAAATACCAACTCTAGGGTTGGTATTTTTTTGAGCGTTACTTTAAGTAACGCTT
>JBAXGQ010000174.1:0-2517 GCA_037139315.1 Burkholderiaceae bacterium | reverse complement strand
AAGTGTTTCGCCGTGAAATTATTCAAAGCATCAAGATCGAAGAAAATCGCTTTGGCTTTGAACCCGAAATTACTGCCAAAGTAGCGAAGCTCAATTGCCGAATTTTTGAAGTCGGCATATCTTATTATGGGCGTACCTATGATGAAGGTAAAAAAATTGGTTGGCGTGATGGCGTACGCGCGATCTACTGCATTATTAAATACAGCTAAGCCCGTAGCCCTGCTACAAGATGTCTATTTAAGCTCTTTTAAGGCGCTTTCAAACGACTCAATATCGGCAAAACTGCGGTATACCGAAGCAAACCGGATATAGGCTACTTTATCAAGGCGTTTTAGCTCACGCATGACTAACTCACCGACGCGCTCACTCGGAATTTCTTTTTCACCCAAGCTTAAGAGTTTTTCTTCGATACGGCCTACCGCTTCATCAACTGCATCAGCCGAAACAGGGCGCTTGCGTAAGGCCAAACGAATCGAGCTAATTAATTTTTCGTGACTGTATTCAACTCGACTGCCATTTTTCTTCACAATTGCGGGCAGGGTTAACTCAGCACGCTCATACGTTGTAAACCGTTTATCGCAAGAAGCGCAGCGCCGACGACGGCGAATCGAATCACCCTCGTCGGACTCACGCGTATCCATTACCTGAGTATCGTCACCATGACAGAATGGACAGCGCACCCTGAATTTCTATTTTTAGCCGTAAACCGGGAAGCGCTTAGTTAACTCACCTACCTGTGCTTTGACTTTAGCAATATTGGCAGGATCATTGGGGTTATCAAGTAAGTCGGCAATCATATAACCCACTTGCTTGGCTTCAGCCTCTTTAAAACCACGAGTTGTCATCGCTGGTGAACCTAAGCGAATACCACTCGTTACCATGGCTTTTTCAGGATCATTTGGTATGCCATTTTTGTTAACGGTAATATGCGCTTCACCCAAAATACGCTCAGCTTCTTTGCCAGTCATTTTCTTGGCGCGTAAATCAACTAACATGACATGCGCCTCAGTGCCGCCGGAAACAATTCGTAAACCGCGCTCAGTTAATGCCGCAGCTAAAGCCTTTGCATTGGCAATCACTTGCTTTTGGTAATCTTTAAAACCGGGCTCAAGCGCCTCTTTAAAGGCGGTGGCTTTAGCGGCAATGACATGCATTAAGGGGCCGCCCTGTAAGCCAGGAAATACTGCGGAGTTAATGGCTTTTTCGTGTTCCGCTTTCATCAAAATGATGCCGCCACGGGGGCCACGTAAACTCTTATGTGTGGTTGAAGTAACTACATCTGCATGCGGTACAGGATTAGGATACACACCGGCAGCAATTAAACCGGCATAGTGCGCCATATCAACCATAAATATCGCACCAATTTCTTTAGCCACTTTTGCAAAGCGCGCAAAATCAATTTTGAGAGAATAAGCTGAAGCGCCGGCGATAATAAGTTTGGGTTTGTGCTCACGCGCCAAACGTTCCATTTGCTCATAGTCGATAACTTCGTTCTTATCTAAACCATAAGCAATGGGATTAAACCATTTGCCACTTAAATTTAAAGCCATACCGTGGGTTAAGTGGCCGCCTTCTGCTAAGCTCATGCCCATAAAGGTATCACCGGGTTTTAGGAAAGCTAAAAATACTGCCTGATTGGCAGAGGCACCGCAATGGGGTTGCACATTAGCAGCTTCTGCACCAAACAAAGCTTTTGCACGATCGATGGCTAATTGCTCAGCAACATCAACAAATTCACAACCCCCGTAATAACGCTTACCTGGATAACCCTCGGCATATTTATTGGTTAATTGCGAACCTTGCGCCTGCATCACTGCTGGTGAGGTGTAGTTTTCAGAGGCAATTAATTCAATGTGATCTTCCTGACGGCGATTTTCATTTTGAATACTGGCCCATAATTCAGGGTCGGTTTTGGCTAAAGTATTTTGACGGTCAAACATCTACAGCTCCTATCGTTTTTTTGGGCTTATTTATTCTGTTGAATTATTCTACTGACTTAACTACGCAATTATTACGCATCGCATTTAGTGGCATTTGGTTTTAGCGATAAAATCACCCTACATCATACAAAAACCCCATGAATTCAGCTCAAGACCTCTCTATTCTCTCCCTCGTCCTTAATGCCAGCCTGCTTGTGCAGTGCGTTATGGCCTTATTAATGGTGATGTCAATTGCATCTTGGGCCATTATTTTTAAGAAAAGTGCGATTTTGCGTGCTGTGCGCAAAGATACTGAACGTTTTGAACGGGATTTTTGGTCTGGCGGCGATCTCAATACCCTCTTGGAATCTGCCCAACGCACTACCCATAGCGCTGCGGTACTCGAGCGCATTTTTGCGGCTGGAATGCAGGAATTCTTGAAAGCCCGTGAAATTGATGCTGCTCGCCGTGCTATGAAGGCTGCCTACCAACGCGAAATGGACCGTCTCGAGGCGAATTTGCCCTTTTTAGCTTCGGTGGGTTCAGTCTCTCCCTATATTGGCCTGTTTGGCACAGTTTGGGGCATCATGCATGCTTT
>JBAXGQ010000173.1:0-2520 GCA_037139315.1 Burkholderiaceae bacterium | reverse complement strand
TACCAACTCTAGGGTTGGTATTTTTTTGAGCGTTACTTTAAGAAACGCTTGGGGGGATATATTTACCATCTTCAGCCCTGGTCGATTCAACCCCAGGCTACCAAGAAACACCAAAACCACCTTCGGGTGGTTTTTCGTTGATAGATCCTGCTAATATCCATAGCAAATGTCCACAAACATTCAACGAAGAAGCATTCTTAAAACTGCTGGCTTTTTGGCGGGCACGTCTCTTATCCCTTCTGGGCTACTAGAGGCGGCCAAAGGAATTGATGCTCCACGTATTGCATTGATTATTGGCAATAGCAAATATCCCGATAGTCCACTGACTAATCCTTTTAACGATGCCACTGCAATGGGTAAAGAGCTGAAAGTGTTGGGTTTTGATACTCAAGTGCTTTTAGATTCAAATCTAAAAGATTTAGGGTCTGCTATTCAGGCTTACAGCGGGCGTATTGCTAAGTTTAAGGCGGTTGGCCTTTTTTACTATGCGGGGCACGGAGTTCAGTTAGCCTGGAGAAATTATTTAATTCCAGTCGATGCAAATATTGATCGTGTTGATGACATACCTAAACAGACATTCGAGCTAAACAATATGCTACTAGCCCTTAATAAAGCTCAAAATCCGATGAATATCATTATTCTCGATGCGTGTCGTGATAATCCATTTGGAAAAAAACTGCCTACAGAGCAAAAAGGTCTGAGTCAGTTTGACGCTCCCCCTAATTCTTTGCTGTGTTATGCCACAGCCCCCGGAAATGTTGCTAGTGATGGCGGTGGTACAAATGGACTTTTCACTGAAAATCTTCTAAGAGAAATGCGTAACCCCGAGGCCAAGATTGAGGATGTATTTAAGCGGGTACGCCTTAAAGTAAGACTAGCTTCTAAGGGGCAGCAAATTCCTTGGGAGAGCACATCCCTGGAAGAGGATTTTTATTTTAATGCCGCAGGAATTAAACCAGCGCAGTTCGAATCCGCTGTTAAGGGGAGCTAGAAATGGCAGACTCTAGCGACCAACTTAATGAACAATTAGCGCTTTGGGAAAAGGCGGCTGCAAGTAGCGACTCCCAATTAACTATTAACTATTTAGAGAAATATCCCTCAGGATTTTATGCAGAATTAGCTGAGGCCCATTTAAATATTCTTTTAGCAAAAAAAGGTGAGAAAAAACTCATTATAAGAAATAGCAAAGACAATCCATATTCAAAAGGGACGATCCAAGCACGCGAAAGTCATTATGTAGGAGATACCTATACCTTTGAAGAAAGAGATTTGATTACTAAAGTGGTAATAAGAACATTTAAACAAACGGTAACGAGCGTTGAACCAAATCAAGTTGTATTTAATAATGGTAGAACCATTACTGATTTATTGGGTAATGATATAAAGTCAGGAAATAGTCGATTTCTTACGCCCACACAATATTATCCAGCAGTTTATCAAGTTGGCCATAGATGGAGTACTGAATATTGGTGGGCAAGGGAGGATGGAAAAAAAAGCCTAAACTACGAAGAGCTAAAGATAAAAGATCGAGTAGAAATAGAAACAAAAGCAGGCCGCTTTAATGCTTATTTTATTGTGACTGATGGCAAAGATGATTTTGGAAATTCCTTTATAAAAAAATTTTGGATCGACCCGGAAAAATGTAAAAGAGCAATCAGACTTGAAACATTTGCAAAAAATACTCGCGGCCATGGTATTCATGCAGCAATGGAATGGGAAATGGTTTCTTTTAGTGAAAAGTCATCATAAATAAAGGGTAATTTTTTAACAAGATCTAGTTTATTAGTTGTCCTTAAGGCTAAATATCAATACAGTATTTTTATAGACTACCTTTTCTATTAGGTTAGGCGGCAAAGATGGCAGTAGACTCCCAGCCTATTAATGAATCAAAACAAGTCGATTCATTTATTATTCCGTTAAAGCCACAGATATCCTGGTGCGATTAACCACTCAGTAGAGTAGCCATCAATCAATCTCCACCGCCATCCGGCACGTCAAATTCGGGTTTAACAGTGACAACTGCTGGCGCAATATTATCCACCTTGACACTGAATTCATTGCCCCAATTGCTGACAATGAATCCACCTTCCTCATCAATCCAGCGCAACCATTTACGGGGATATTGATAACGGCTATCAGTCCATGATTGATTGGCAAACACTATTGTACTGATACGAGTGTCGATTGAAAACTTTTGTAACCAAAGTCCTTCGTAGAATGTTGTACCATTGCTTTGGCCATCACCTGTTCGCAAAATATAAACTGAATTGTTACTGGGGGTAAACACAAAATCGACAATCGTACCTGCACCAGGTACGCTAGGAATAGTAATAGTTTGGGCGTTGGCAAATTTATTATTGCCAGGATTAATAACAATTTGTGTGCGATCTTGCCATTCGTGACTTCCTGCTACAACATCAAATTTGCCATCGCCATTTATATCTACCAACTCAACATGAAATGCTTTAGTAAATGTTGGAATAGTGTAATCATTTGTCGGTGCAAAATGCCCAGTCTTGT
>JBAXGQ010000172.1:0-2526 GCA_037139315.1 Burkholderiaceae bacterium | reverse complement strand
CCACCGCCATGATTGATTTGATATTGAAAGGAAATCCATTCATGGGCCCAATTCCAGAAAATAATCGGGCTGATAGCAACGAGTGCAATGAGACATGCTACCCAAAATCCGGACTGATTGAGCCAGTTCTTACGGGGGGATAATAAAAAAACTAGCGCAAGTGCAAGCGCGCTAAAAATAGCAGTGTATTTACTTAAACCAGCTAGACCTAGCACTACGCCCAACATAATCCATTGCCAGACATAAAACTGCTGCGCTTGTTGCAGCCAGCAAATGGCTAGCCACAATACAGTTAATACCAGCGGCGTTAAGAGTGAATCGGGTAAGAGACCAATTGCTAAAACATGTGGCAAAGGCGCTAAGACGATGGCAATGACTGCAGCAACACTAGCCATTTGCTTTGAGGGCAATTGCTGTGCAAGTGAGTTGCGGGTGTTAGATTGCAAATAGAGTATTAAATCGTTGGTGATGTAATACACCAAGGCACATGAAATAAGCCACAGTATTTCAGGTATGAAGCGGATTACACCTTCACTGAAGTCATTAACCACTAAAGGCCATTGAATCCAGCCGACTAAAGGAGGGTGATCAAAATAACTCCAAGCCAGGTGTTTGGCATATAAGGCATAGTGCGCTTCGTCAACTGAAAACTCAACGGTAAAGCCCAGTGCCAAATGAATCAATGCGGCAATTAACACACAGCATAAAGTCCAGCGCAGTAGTGCTGACGCGCGCAAGAAAGTGGTCATGCGTTCTTTTCTTGCAGGCTGTTTAGGCTAGGTTTTCCAAATACACCTTAAAGAGGGCTTGTGTTCCTGAGCGACCTAGTTCTTTAGTCATTAGAAGATCATAGAGTTTCTTAGCTTGATTTAAGCCTGGCAAATGAAGGCCCATTTGCTCTGACTCGGTAATCGATATACCAAGGTCTTTCACTAAATGTTCAATCATGAAGCCGGGCGCAAAGTCACCTTGAACCATTTTGGGGCCCAACATATTTAATTGAGTGCTACTTGCGGCACCGCTACCAATCACTTTAAGCACTGCTAAAGGATCAAGACCCGCTTTCTTGGCAAACGAGAGACCTTCACACACTCCCATAATGGTTGAGGCAATCACAATTTGATTGCAAAGCTTGGTGTTTTGTCCAGAACCTGCAGGCCCCAAGAGGGCAATGTTGTTACCCATCAGCTGAAATAAGGGGAGAACTTGGTCAAAGGCTGTAGCATCTCCGCCAACCATGATGGAGAGTTTGGCATCACGGGCACCCACATCACCACCTGAGACCGGCGCATCGAGGCAGGCAACCCCCTTTTTAGACCCTGCAGCGGCAATTTGTACCGCTAAGGCAGGGCTGGAAGTAGTCATATCGATGGCAATCGTGCCATTCCGAGCATTAGCCAAAATGCCCTGCGGACCCAAATAGGTCTCTTCTACATCACGGGGATAACCAATAATAGTAATAATTACATCTGCTTGTGCAGCTAATTCAGCAAGCGAGTTAGCCCACGTTGCGCCGCGCGCAATTAGGCCAGCCGCTTTTTCCTTTGTGCGGTTAAAGACCTGCACTGGATAGCCTGCAGCGAGCAAATGACCAGCCATGCTGCTGCCCATAATGCCGGTACCAATAAAACCAATTTTGCATTGTGCTGGGTTGGCGCTTTTTACTGAGGTGTTTGTCATGATCGAGTCTTTAAAGGGGTGGGTTGAAGTAGTGCTGTAGGATTAAAAAGATGATTTTAGACTGGTCTGCGCAGAATCTCTGGGACAATTCCAATTGATGAAGTTAAGCCCTCTTTTTAGCCGTCTGATCTTTATTGCAGCAGTGCTGCAGCTGGCCGCCTGCAGCGGGCCCATTTTGGTCTCGGCAGATGGTCAAGCCGGTGGCGCTTCAAGTCAAGAGCTAGCCGAACCTCAAGATTCAGTGATGAAATTTTCAGGCCAAAGTGGGCAAACTGGCCTTCCTAAAGGTTGGCAGTTTTATCGTTTGGCACCTTATAAGAAAAATACCGTCTACCGCCTCGAGAATTATCAAGGGCGGACAGTCTTAAGCGCTAATGCGCAGTCAGCGGCATCTGGCTTAGCTGTGAAGCTCAAACCCCAGTCACCTAAAAATGCCTGGTTGCAATGGGAGTGGAAAGCGGTGGGCTCGATTCCGACTGCCGATAATGCCGAGCGTGCAACCGATGACGCTCCGCTGCGCATCTTAATTGCCTTTGACGGTAATAAATCAAAACTTCCCTTAAAAGATCGCCTGGCATTTGAAATGGCTAGCTTAATTAGCGGACAAGAAATGCCTTATGCAACCTTAATGTATATCTGGGCAGGCAAAGGGGCTGTCGATAGCATCATTCCGAATGCCAATTCTGCGCGCATCAAAATGGTGGTAGTAGATTCAGGTTGGGATGGGGTTGGTGAATGGCGTAAACATCAGCGTGACCTCTCGGCCGATTTCCTTGCCGCCTATGGCGAAGTTCCAGGTAATTTGATTGGGGTGGGTATCTTGACTGATACTGACAATACGCATTC
>JBAXGQ010000171.1:0-2550 GCA_037139315.1 Burkholderiaceae bacterium | reverse complement strand
TAACGCAAGTGGGTTCCCCATTTACTGCATCGATGTTACGCGATTTGCTGTCTAAGCAGAAAACTGAGCACGAACATATTTTGGGTCAAATGATTCAAAAAGGGTTGAGCGTCAATATGTCATGCCCATTGGTAAAGATGGCCTATACCCATATGGCAGTTGCTGCACAGAAATAAAAAAGCGCCTATGAGGGCGCTTTTTAATTAAATAATACTGAAGCAATATCGCTATTTAGCCCCCATAAAGAAATTTCGGTAACCACAGCGTCATGCCTGGCCAGATATACATGAAGACCATGCACAAAATAACGATGAACATATAAGGCATCATGCCGGCAAAAATCTGATTGAGCGTTACACCTGGCGGTGATACCCCTTTTAGATAGAAGGCCGACATCGCTACCGGTGGCGATAGGAAAGCTGCTTGCAAGTTTACAAAGACCAAGGTACCCCATAACAAAGGATCGATTTGGAAGTGTGCCAAGAGTGGCAAGAAGATTGGTACAAAAATGACAATGATCTCAGTCCACTCTAAAGGCCAGCCAAGGAAGAAAATAATTGCTTGTGAAAGCAACATGAATTGAATTGGCGTCAGGTCTAGCATGAGCACCCATTTTTCAATGATCGATTGGCCGCCAAGGATTGTAAAAACAGCAGAGAACAAAGCTGATCCAACAAATAACCAACACACCATGGACGTTGTTTTGGCAGTGAGAAAGACGGCCTGCTTAGTCCGATCAAAGTTTAAAGTGCCAGCTTGATATGCCAGAAGAAACGCACCAAACGCTCCTACTGCAGCTGATTCTGTTGCCGTAGTAATGCCCAATAAGATCACCGCTAAAACTAGAATGGTGAGCACGCCTAAAGGCAATACCGATTCAATCAGCAGCTTGAGAATTTCAAACTGTTCCTCATCGAGCTTAATATAGTAGTAGATCAAGAGTAAGAGCAGTAGCACCGAGCTTAAGCCAAAATACAGCTCAAAGTTTTCTGGCGGACCTGCAGCCGCTTCAGGTTCGGCCGCGCCTGCAGTTGGTGCATCGCCAGCAGCAGCATCAAGCGCAACTAATGGCGCATCAGCTTCTTCAACTTCTTTAGTTTTAATATTATCCGATGTGGCATCCAGAGAAACCAAACCTTCTTCAGCTGGCGCAGCTTTATCGGCAGTAGCAACTTTTGCAACTTGAGTAGCCACTGGGACATTTTGCGCATCGCGTTCGGCTTGCTGATGAATGATGACATACCACCAAACACCCCATAGAGTCACCGCAGCTAGAATAAATGGCGTTAAGACTGCCAGAACATTTTGGGCAATTTTGCCAAATGTAAGGCGTGCCCCCGCAGGTGCGTTGATAAGCTTTGCCGGTGAAAATAGCGCCTTAAAGGTAGCTATAAACATATTGTGCGAATATTGTTCACGTAAAAAACGCAAAGGCGCAGGAATCGGCACTTGTTGTTTTTCAGGGGGTAATTTAGGCGCTACTTTAGGATTTATTAAGGCCCAGCCAATGATGTAAACCAAATATAAAAATGCGAGAAAGAAACCTGGCACCATCGCTGCAGCATATAGCTTCACTACGGATTGGCCGGCAACCGCGGCATACACAATAATCATTACTGAGGGAGGAATCAAAATACCGAGAGTACCGCCAGCAGTAATAACGCCCGCTGCTAAGCGGGTATCGTACCCGGCGTTGAGCATGGGTTTCATGGCGATCACGCCCATTAGCACGACAACTGCACCTACTAGGCCGCTGGCAATGCCCCAAAATGTACAAACAATTAAGGTCGCGACAGCAAGTGATGCGGGTACCCGACGAAAGGCGAGCTGAATGCTATAGAACATTTTGTCAACCAATGCCCCTCGTTCCATGACATAGCCCATTAAAACAAATAGGGGAATGGACAACAGCACATCGTTGGTCATACCGCCAAACGTTCTTTGCACCATCAGGGTAAATACTTTATTGGCAGTCCAACTTTGGGATGGGTCATAAAAAGCGGCAAAACCAAACATCATGCCGAGCCCCATCAAGGTAAACGCTGTAGGAAAGCCCAACATAATTACCACAATGATCAGGCCCAACATGCTCAGGCCAAGTATTGGATCACTCATGGTTTATCTCCTTAGTTTGGCCAATGCGTTGGTGTGCGGCTTCATCAATCGCTTTAGCATTTTTCATCCCCATTTGACGAGCCTCTTCATCAACGTGGGTTGAAGCTGCAAGTTGCTGTTCAATCACATCTATTTCTTCTGCATCTTTTAAGCGCGCTGGCCATTCACCTGTTTTGATACAAACAATACAGCGCAAAATTTCGACAAAACCCTGTAGGAGTACAAAAGCACCAGCAATCGGGATAATAGTTTTGAAGGGATACAGCGGCGGCCCATTAGCAATTTGGGTGGTGTGTTCGCCGATGCGCCAAGATTCTGCCGCATAGGTGTAACCCGCATAAACTAAGGCGGTAATACCAGGCAAGAAAAAGGTAACATACAGAATTAAGTCAAGAGTCGCTTGAGTACGAGGCTTCATTGAGCCGTATAGAAAGT
>JBAXGQ010000170.1:0-2601 GCA_037139315.1 Burkholderiaceae bacterium | reverse complement strand
GCGGGTGGATCGCAGCGCTTAACCCGGTTTGTGGGGAAATCGAAGGCCATGGAAATGGTTCTAACAGGCCGGATGATGGATGCAGCTGAAGCAGAGCGTAGCGGCTTAGTGAGTCGAGTCGTACCCGCTGATCAATTAATTAGCGATGCCTTGGCAACAGCTGCAAAAATTGCCAACATGTCTTTACCAATTGCAATGATGGCAAAAGAAGCGGTGAACATGGCGTATGAGGTCCCTTTGGCTGAGGGTATTCATTTTGAGCGGCGCTTATTCCATTCCACCTTTGCTACTGAAGACCAAAAAGAGGGGATGGCAGCATTTACTGAAAAGCGTCCCCCCATATTTAAAGATAAGTAAGTAAAAACTATCATTGATGTAGAAAGTAAAATGCTTTGTTCAAGAGTCTGATTCATTTTTTGCGTGGGGGCCAATCAAGGCTCGGTTTTCAACGCAATGATGGTGGCCGATTGGCTTCGGGTTACAAAGGCGAGACGGGCGATTGTGTCATTAGATCGATTGCCATTGCTGCAGAATTGCCTTATGCCCAAGTTTATGAAGCTTTACGAGCGGCAAATTTAGCTTATGCTGATGGCAAACGCGATCGCCTAGCTAGGCAATTAAATCAGCGCGGTTCATCACCACGCAATGGTAATCACCGTAACGTATTTCACAATTATATTTTGGCGCAAGGTTTTCAATGGGTAGCAACGATGAAAATAGGCGCCGGCTGTCAGACACATCTACGACTTAACGAAATTCCACCTGGCCGGGTCATTGTGAAAGTATCAAAACACTTAACTGCTGTCATCGATGGGGTAATTCATGATACGCACGATCCATCACGCCGAGGCATGCGCTGTGTTTATGGTTATTACGTAAAGACCTAATTGATTTTCAGAACACTCAAATGCCAGGCCCCCAGCGGTATTGCCAAAGTATATTGATGACATTGAAATTATTTCCCACCTTCGCGTATACCCCTTGACTAGCGGCAAAACGTATCGAATTATTTTGGTTAATAGGAAGCGCTAGGGTAGCGCCAACCCGCCAATTTTGCAGATAATTATTATTTGACCTGCCATCAATCGTAGTCTGTCCGCCGGTATAGTAATTTGCATCGGCAGCGATCCAAGCACCAGTTTTGAATGTATAAACCACATGCCCTTCGCTCGAGTAAATTGGGCTTTGGCTTAAGGTATTGCCGCCATAAAAGTTTTTATTTTCAGAGAAATAAGTGACTGACCCCGTGAGCTCTATTTGCCATGGACCAAAAGCCTGTGAAGCGCCAACACCAGGTTTAACATACCAGCGGTTTGCGCCAATGTTCAATAATTTGCTGCTGTCATAGCTTCCCCATGGAATAGAGGTCGCAATACTCGCACCGATAATCAGATCTTGTTGATAGTTTTTAAAGTCGGCAATAGAAAGCGCGGGAGCACCATAGAGATTAACGGACAGCGTCAAGAGCGGATCAATTAAGCCATCCGATACGCCGCTGATCGATTGTCCACGCGTGTTATACGATCCATATAGTTGTCCATAAGGTAAAGCGATAGTCATTTTTGCCGACTGACCATTGATATCTACAATTCGCGTGAGCGCGACGATTTCAGAAGAGAGTTGTAAATTAGGGCTACTTACTTGACTGTAAGCTAAGCCAAGAAAATTAATGTTGACAGGGGAATTGTTATAAGCGCGCGGGTCAATTTCTTGTGCTTGTAAATTGCTTGCCATAGAAAAGATTAGCCATAAGCTAGCAATTTTTAGTATTAATAAAAATCTTTTCATGCGCCATTTTAGCCTTCAAAATACGGCGAATTGTTGGCAATTCTTGCTGTAGCGCATACAATGCCTGCAAGTATCTTTACTAGGAGGTCTGGTACCAGTCCAGACAAATACATTATCAAATTATTTCTTTTTTTGGCGTTTCTTACCGGGGTTTATTCTGCTGGCGTTTTTGCCGCAGATAAGCCCTGCAAACCCCGGTTACATCAAATTACTGGTGCTCCCATGCCTTGCCCAGATACGAGTACTACTACCCCGATGAAAGCAAGTGCGGGGGATGCTGATAGCCCTGTGAACAAAGGGCCTGCAAGCATACCAACGATGAGCCAGCCTGAGACTAATCCAGCGATAGCAAAACCTGCGCAGCAAGCAGCACCCCCTTGCAAGCTTAAGCCACACCCGGTAACTGGCATACTGATGCCTTGTCCAAATTAATAGCCCTATTTTGCGGGAACTAAACAATGACATTAATTGAAGTTATTCAGGGCGTTAGCGATGTGATGGATGGCTTGGGCGTAGCAGTAGTAGCCTTGGGTGTCTTATGGGGCTTATATGTGTTTATTAAAGACTTACCAAAGATGCCCATCGATGATGCTTATAAATTATTTCGTAATCAAATCATTCGCGCCTTATTGTTAGGCCTTGAGATATTGGTTGCGGGAGATATTATTCGTACAGTGGCGGTTAGCCCAACCTTAATGAGTGTCGCCGTATTAGGCGCTATCGTGGTCATTCGTTGTTTCTTGAGCTGGTCTTTAGCTTTGGAAATGAATGGCCGCTGGCCTTGGCAGTCACCCAAATAAGCAAAAATTATTT
>JBAXGQ010000169.1:0-2609 GCA_037139315.1 Burkholderiaceae bacterium | reverse complement strand
GGGTCTTGATCTTCTTTACGCATAATTGAATTACCCACGACAAGAAATTCAATTTCAGTGCCCATCAAACAACGAAAAGCATCTTCAGGAGTGCAAACAATCGGCTCACCCCGCACATTAAATGAAGTATTTACTACTACCGGACAACCCGTGAGGGCTTTAAAGCGACTCACTAAAGCGTGATATTTAGGATTTGTCTCTTGATGAATCGTTTGGACTCGCGCAGAGTAGTCGACGTGGGTTACTGCGGGGATTTCAGAGCGCGGAACATTTAATTTTTCAATACCAAAGAGTTTTTGCTCTTCAGCAGTCATCGATAATCGTTTTGACTTTTGCACATCAGCAACTAAAAGCATATAAGGGCTGTCGACATTAATATCAAACCATTCATTCACATCTTCACGCAATACGCTAGGCGCAAAAGGCCGAAATGATTCACGGTATTTGACTTTAAAGTTCAGTAATTTTTGCGCTGATGGTGAACGTGCATCAGCTAAGATAGATCTACCGCCCAAGGAGCGTGGGCCAAACTCCATTCGCCCCTGATGCCAGCCAATCGCTTTTCCTTCGGCTAAAGCCTGGGCAGTTAATTCAGTCACTTCCGCGTCGGTGTGATTGGTAAAAATAGCGCCTGCAGCTGCTAAGCGTTTTTCAATATCAGCTTGCTCAAATTGGGGCCCCAGGAAAGAACCCTTCATGCCATCTTGCAGGGCAGGATTCAGTTTGCGGGGCTGTTGCAACATAATGTAGTAAGCACCCAAAGCAGCTCCCACTGCACCACCAGCGTCTCCTGCAGCCGGCTGAATCCAAATATTCTCAAAGATATTTTCACGTAGCAACTTGCCATTAGCGACACAGTTAAGCGCCACACCGCCAGCTAAACACAAGTTCTTTAAACCAGTAGCCTGCTGAATACCTTTAGCTAACTTAATGACCACTTCTTCGGTAACCGCTTGAATCGACGCAGCCAAATCCATTTCGCGCTGCGTTAACAGAGCTTCTTCTTTGCGTCGTGGACCACCAAACAGATCATCAAACTTTTGGTTGGTCATGGTAAGACCCGTGCAGTAATTAAAGTAGCTCATATCTAAAGCAAACGAGCCATCTTCTTTAATATCAATCAGGTGATCTTTCATCAGCTGCGCAAACTTCGGCTCGCCATAGGGAGCTAAGCCCATCACCTTATATTCACCTGAGTTCACTTTAAAGCCGGTGTAATACGTAATTGCTGAATATAGCAACCCTAAGGAATGGGGGAAATGAATTTCCTTTTGCACTTCCAAGGAATTGCCTTTACCAATCGCTAGCGACGTTGTCGTCCACTCACCCACTCCATCCATCGTCAAAATCGCTGCTTCTTCAAAAGGGGATGGAAAGAAGGCGCTCGCAGCATGGCTTAAATGGTGCTCAGAAAATAAAAGGCGCTCAGTCCAATTGGTATTTTTGCCCCACAAACTTTTAAGAGCATCTGAAATAACCGACTTCTGAAATAGCTTATCTTTTAACCAGACGGGTAAAGCAGTTGCGAATGACTGAAAACCACTTGGCGCATAGGCTAAATAAGTTTCTAGTAAGCGTTCAAATTTAAGAAATGGCTTGTCGTAAAAAACAATGTAGTCAATCTCTTCGGGTTTGCAACCCACTTCGCTTAAGCAATAACTAATTGCCTGATTGGGAAAATCCTGATCGTGCTTTTTACGCGTAAAGCGCTCCTCCTGTGCAGCAGCCACAACCTCGCCATCAACGACTAAGCAAGCGGCAGAGTCATGATAGTAAGCAGAAATTCCGAGTATTTTCATCAAGCAATTAAGTTAGGTATCGCACTAGCGGACTGAAAAAGGCAGTACAAATTAAAACAAGGTATAGATAAAGGGTGCAACGACTGCACTCTTAGCTGCCAAAATTAACAAGCCGCCCAATACAACCATCACGATGATGATGGGTAAAAGCCAGAGCTTTTTGCGTACTTTTAAAAATTTCCATAACTCTTGTAAAAATGACATGGATTGAAGTCCTTTAATTTTATTTGGTAATTAACAATATAAAGTGATGGTTTCGATAAATTCTTTTTCAAAATTGATCTTTAAATGATTCGGGATTGGGGCCAGGGGGATTGCGCTCAATCCAATAGGAATTAACGTGTTGTTTTTTAATTCTTAAGGCATCACGACCAATTAAACGCATAAAGAGAGCGACTGGCGTAATCACAATAAAGAAAAGAACACCTAAAACCAGTGGGCTTACCACGCGCCCCATTAATAAGCCCAGTTGATACCAAGCCTTATTGAGCGGCGCTAATAAAGTTGGAGCAATTACCGTAGCCAACAAAAATGCAATCGATAAACCGCCAAAGGTCTGAGCATAAATCGGCGCAGAATCCGTTAACCAGTTGTATGCGGCGATAAGAAAAAAGATGCCAGTAAAGACTAGGCCAAAAGTTCGGTTTTGCGGTAAAACAGAGCCGTGCAAAGAATTGGGATTTTTACTCATAGTCACTTTAAGATTATTCCTAATTATAAAGTCTTTAAGTAAAAGGGCTGATAGCCTTGTACTAAGCGCTTTAACTGGGCAATCAGGGCTGCAAAATCATCACGTCCGAGATTTTCTTG
>JBAXGQ010000168.1:0-2614 GCA_037139315.1 Burkholderiaceae bacterium | reverse complement strand
GGTGCCCGAGCGGGCTGAGAAGTCCAAACAAAAAGTGATTTGGGTGAAACGTAAAAGAGCGCAGGAAATGCTTGTGTCAGTGCGCCAACTGGTGCAACCGACGTTGCCATACTGACATTAATCGCCACTGGGGCATGGGTCATGATACAAAGTGGGCAATCATGATTCATACCAAGAGGATTACTAGGCGCAGACTCTGAGGTAGAGCGAAGATCAATCGTTAAGGAAGCTACTTTTTCCCCCTGCGCCTGACAAATTTCCATTGTCATGCTAGCGGCTGATGCACTGCCTGTTTGCATGGCGGCAATAGCGGGCGACATACTGCCAAAGAGCAATGCAATTACTGTGCAGACTGCAGCTAAGAAACGAAATCGTCTCATTGGGAATAAGCCATCAAAAAAATGAGGCATTCAACGATCGCTTGATCAATTAAATGCAGGGCTCAAATTATTTTCGATTAGGCTTCACCATCCGCATGATTGTGATTACAGAAACTACCAGCCAGACAATAAACAAAATTTGCACAACGCTCATGTGAAGCCTCCTCTAGTTAAAGTTAAACTATTTTATAAGAAAATAGTTTATTTGCCAGTACTTTGCGTGCGTAAAAGCGGCATCATCGCCAAAATTGTAGCGATTAATAAGACAATTTCCAAAGCATAAACCAGAGAATAGCCAATTGCCGGCCCATTTAGGGCCTCTGGTAGTAGCTTAGCATTCCCTAAGGCCACTACGAGATCGCGAATTACCCCGCCCAAGCCAATTGCGATTCCTGCTGCTGAAGCCTGCACTGCACCCCATGCTCCTAGGGCTAAGCCTCTTTGCTCAGCAGGCGCAAAGTTCATGGTTGCCGTAAGCGTGCCATGACTAAATAGACCGCCGCCAAAGCCAATTAAAAAAGTGCCCAAAATAAAGACGAGTGTTACCTGTAATGGCGCTGCTGCAATGACAAAAATAAATGCTGGGATGCCGACATAAGCCCCCAATGTAGCCATACGAAAAGGATCGCTGCCGCGACTTAAGACTCTTGATGCCCAGGTAAAACCCCAGAGCCCACCAATCGCTAAAGTCGCCGTTAAGGCAGTAGTTGCGCTCACACTCATTTTTAACAACTCACCGCCATAGGGCTCTAAGAGCACGTCATTCATACTGAATGCCATCGTGCCAAATCCCACAACGACCAAACGCCGTACCGCATTTCCACCGGCAGTAAAAGTACGCCATGACTGCATAAAGGAGGGCTCAGCTTGATTAGCGCGACTCCGAATTTGGGTTCGTGTTTCCTGCTTCCATAAAGCAATCACATTCAAAATAATCGTAATCACTGCTGAGGCTTGAATCACCTGAATTAAACGTGCGGGGCTAAATTGCTCGAGGGCCAAACCAAAAGCCAAGGCACTAATAATCATGCCAAAGAGTTGCATGACGTACATTAAACCTACCACTTTCGGCTGCGCTTCAACCGGCGCTAAATCAGTAGCTAGCGCAAGCCCAACTGTTTGTGTCATGTGCACGCCTGCACCAACAAAAAGAAAAGCTAAGGCCGAAGCTGCCCAACCAATCCAGACTGGCGCTTGACTCGATTGACCGCCGCCCGATAAAACCAATAAAGCAAATGGCATGATCGCTAAGCCGCCAAATTGCACTAAGGTGCCCATCCAAATATAAGGCACCCTTCTCCATCCTAAGGCCGACTTGTGATTATCGGAACGAAAGCCAATTAAGGCGCGAAAGGGGGCAAACAGAATTGGCAATGAAATCATCACTGAAACAATTGAAGCGGGCACATGCAACTCGACAATCATGACGCGATTTAAAGTGCCAACCAATAGTACTAATGCCATGCCAACCGATACTTGAAAAAGGGATAGTCGCAAGAGGCGCGATAAGGGTAAATCGGCAGAGGCAGCATCAGCAAAAGGTAAATAACGTGAGCCTAGCTCAGACCAACCTTGAATTAACTTTTTAGTAACTCGGTTCATCTAAAAAATTTTACCGTAGCGCTACAAAGAAAATGGCTGGGATGTGCGATCCCAGCCATGCACGAAAAGCTAAAGTACTTTACTTCTTCGCTGCAGGTGCTGCCATGGGTGCTGCTGCCATAGGTGCCGCCATAGGTGCTGCTGCCATCGATGCCGGCATTGGTGCATTGCCTTGTAAAAAGGCTTTGACCCAAGTGGTGTTAGAAACAATTGCTAAATGTACGCAGAAAGAACTAATCGCAACCGCTGCAATAAAAATAGGAATGCCAACGGTGGGTTTTACAACGGTCCACATTTTTCCGTAAATCATCTTTGATCTCCTCTTTTTATTTGAGCCAAGGCGAGTAGATATAAGCCAGCAAATGGGCAAGAGCTGCGATCATGCCGAAAAACTGGGTCCCTTGAATCAGATTACGGTGCAACTCTTCCGATTCAGCATCATTTAAGCCGGTTAGGCTTACATTTCCGTTTGACATTGTTTTTGTCTCCCATCGAAATAAAAACTTCTTTCGTGCCAAACCCGCACGAGGGTTTTATGACTAAAGTTACATACCTGAAACTGTAAAACCACTTCGACTACATGTGTAATATAAAAATTACACACCGACTTGTCAACTTAATTTTACATATTT
>JBAXGQ010000167.1:0-2619 GCA_037139315.1 Burkholderiaceae bacterium | reverse complement strand
TTAAATCATCTAAGGTTTTTATTGGGCTACTAGAGTTAACGGCAATCACGATTGGTGCGCTAGCTACCAATGCAATCGGCGTAAAATCTTTGACGGCATCATATGATAATTTTTTATACAAACTAGGATTAATTGCATGGGTTCCAACCGTACCCATAAAAAGTGTATAGCCATCTGGCGCTGCACGAGCGACAAAATCTGCCCCAATAGTACCTCCAGCACCGCCTTTGTTATCAATAATCACCTGCTGCTTCAGATCCTCACCCAGAAATTGTGAGAGTGGCCTAGCCACAATGTCAGTTGGTCCACCAGGGGGAAATGGCACAATTAAGCGCAAGGGTTTATCCGGGAAATTCTGCGCAACTGCTAAGCTACTGATACCGCTAAGTAGGCCAATGAGGGCAAAAAATAAGCCTAATTGATAGCGCCTAGAATAAAAATGATTTTTACGCATTTAGAACACCTCTCTAAATAATAAACCGCAGCCTGATAACACTAAGATCAACCCATATATTAACTTTAATGTACTTAATTGAATACCAATATGTGCCCGCGTTCCTGCCCATACGCCAATGGCCATAAAGGGAATTAAAACTAGGGCCAATAATGCAACGTCGGCCTTGAGAAGTAAGCCAGTAATAATCATTAGCGCTAAACGCAAAATCACCAATGAAAAAATAATGGCGGTCATGGTTGCTCTTAAGCGAACGGCATCATGAATACGCAACGCTAGATACGAGGCATAGATGGGGCCGCCAGTGGCAAACAAGGCGGTAAAAATACCCCCACTCACTCCAAAGGGAATTGACCAAAACTGTGAAATTGTCTTATCTACTGTGGAATTTCGGGCAACTAAAATACGCACGCCATTCAAGCCAGCAAAAATTCCCAAAGTAATTAGTAAGGGGCTTTTAGGCGCATCTAATAACAAAGTCACGCCAATAATCAGACCCACTAAAGTAAAAGGCGCTAACCAATAAAGCTCTTTAAAGCTGGCTTGTTTAAATGATTTTTTTCCTTGATAAAAAGAAGCGCATAAATCCAAAACCACAATTAGCGGCACTACGGTTTGCAAAGGATATAACTGGACTAATAATGGTACCGAGACAATGGACGAGCCAAAACCCGTAATGCCAAAAATAAAATAGGCCAATAAGATAATACTGGCAGCGGCAATGAGGGGGAGGATGATTTCCACTTTAGATCAGTGCGCTTACGGCTAAGTTAAAAATTGCATTAGCAATTAAAAGATATAGGCAGATTTTTTTAATCTTTGCCTGCGTAATGAGATGCTCTTGATCAATCCGATGGGCGATATAAAAACCGAGCAAGAATGCGGGTAAGCCAACTAAGAGTAAAGGTAGCCAAGATAAATCGCTGCCAATCAGGCTCGCAGTAATAATGGCAAATAGCGCCATGCCTGAGGTCACTTGCGACAGTAGTGCGCGGGCCCGCGTAAACTCTAATGGACTAGCATTTAAATATAGCGCCACTACCGGTCCACCTATACCGCAGGAGCCCAACAAGAGCCCGGCTCCCGACCCGACTAAATTATCTTTAAACTTAGTTAGGGCTACTTGGACATGGGGTTGCAGCAATAAATAGAGCGCAAAGAAGAGTACTGCCGAGCTGGCGGCAATTTTTAAAAATTGCACGGGAAATTGCATGCTGACAAGTATGCCAATCGGCAAGCAAATGGCAGCGCCTAACAGTAAGCGATACATGCGCGGTCGATCTTCCTTAGCAACGTGCCAATTTCGGGCTAACCAAACACCGCCCAGAAGCTCAATGAACATCACGACCGGAATAAGCACTGCTAATGGTAAGAAGCCCATTAGTAAAGGCGACATCACCATCGCGCCCCCAAAACCACTTAATCGCCTAAACAATCCGCCTAAGGTAGCGGAAATTGCTAACAGGGCGATTGCAAACCAATCAAATGAATTCAACTAACTTCACTTAAATCATGTTCATCAGAAATTAAGTCACGAATTTGCTTGCGAATTTCTAGATAGCTGGGAGTATCTTCAACCATCCGCCTGGGTTCTGGCACACGAATCACTTTTTTAACTCGGCCGGGCCTACGCGTCATCACGATAATCACGTCCGATAAATTAATTGACTCTTCAATGCTATGCGTCACCAGTACCACGGTTTTACTTTCTTCAGCCAAGATGCGAATCATCTCTTGTTGCATCATTGCCCTATTCTGCGCATCTAAAGCAGCAAAAGGCTCATCCATCAGCAGCACCGTAGGATCAACCGCTAAGGCCCGCGCAATCGATACCCGTTGACGCATCCCGCCTGACAATTGATGAGGGTAACTTTCGATAAAGGCGCTCAGACCTACTAGGGCAGCAAAATGCTCGACATCCTTTTTGATCGTTGCTGAATCAATGCCCTTAATGCTAAGGCCAAACGCAATATTGTCGCGCACAGTAAGCCAAGGAAATAAAGCATAGTCTTGAAAAACCATCGAACGATCTGCGCCGGGTTCTTTTACTTCTTTGCCTGCACATTCGATTCGACCGGCAGTAGGCACTTCAAAGCCAGCAATTAAATTCAGGAGCGTTGTCTTACCGCATCCGCTATGCCCCAAGATCGAGACGAACTCGTTTT
>JBAXGQ010000166.1:0-2647 GCA_037139315.1 Burkholderiaceae bacterium | reverse complement strand
CTGGCTACACTCGCAGCAGGCGCAACAGCACTAGCGGAAGTCACGCCAGTACTAGCCCCACCAGAGGCGACATCATTGCCGCCGCCACAAGAGGCTAAAACTATGACGCTAGAAACACAAATAGTAATTTTTTTGAGAATTGGGAGCATGATTAACTTCCTATTTAAGAGTAGCACTATTTATGCTGAAAGCCCCAACAGCTCAATGTATATCTAGCGGAGCTATTGGGATCATAGCTATGTGACGATACTTTATACCTATTAGGTATTAATGGATTCATAAACCCAATTTAAGGACTCGAAATCGTGCACGTATTTTTGTCGCCATTGACTGAAATAGTAACCGTGGTATTTGCCTTAAACGTTGTAGAGGTTAAACATGCTGTACCAGACCATCCATTTGTTGGTTGATTCAATACCGAAGTTGCTGAACTATAGTCATAGACTGCAATGGTTGGGATGGTTACAGAAGCGGCACTATTTGCAAAATATGTATTTAAATAATGATTGGAATAGCAATTTGGATTTGTTTGGTTAGCTGCAGAGGTGCCTGCACAAGTTGATTGACCTGGCGCTATAGCTAAATTACTTGCATCACCAATTGGATTATAGGTGGCATCGATTGGCGAAACTATCATTACCCCAACAAAATTTGTTGTGCCAGTATTTTTGATAGTTAAGGCAAAGGCTGAGGATGGGGCTGGTGGCGGTAGCCCTGGAGCCCCAAAAATAGCTGTACTAAATGCACCAGAAGTTGATGAATTAAGGCTCGCATAGTCTCCGGATCCCCCCGAAAGTTCGTACATTGCTACACCTGCAATTTGAGATGGAAAATTAGCTATTTCTGCATTCAAAGCGCTTAATGCCGTCGCTTGACCGCTAGGGGTAGGAGATCCCGTAAAAATACTAGTTCCGGCAGAGGTGCTATTTGCAGGTTCTGTAATCAAAATTTTGACGCTATTAGGTATACAAACTGGATATGGAGATGTTCCGGCCGAACAAGTTGACTGAGGTTGAACTAAATTTGCCATTGTGCTTGCCACCTTACCTACAAAACAGGTCATAGTTTCATCGCAGCCATCAATAGTCCATCCCCCAGTGTTATACGTTTGGAGAAAGATGTAATCAACATTTCCACTGGCGACTGCAGCAGCGTATTGATTGCCGACTCCACCAGATGTAAGATTAAAGTTAGAGGGGGTAGCTGAAGCTACTTTGCCCCCTGTTCCTGATGAGTTATAAGCTTGTGGCGCTACTGAAACCAATAAACCCTTTTGCTTAAAGGCTAGCGCAAAGGCTGAAATAGTCGCTGCATCAACGCCATTTTCTAAGTCGAGATCAATGCCAGCAATTTTGCCGCCACCGAGGGCAGCGTTGTAACTAGAGACTTGACTCATTATGTTGCTTACAATACCGGGTACTTGACCGATAGTGGGTGTACCACTGTTTTGGCCACCAAGACTAATAAAAAGTTTTACATTCGGGTTTGCAGCATATGCTTGTTTGAAATTGCTAAGCATTGTGGGGTCGGCAGAAGTGGATGTTAAAACAGGAAATGCGCCCAATACTATATCTATTACTTTAAGGGTTGCATCTGGAATTTTCAAGCTCGAGGACCAGTTATCCCAATAAGCCGCTTTAATAATATTTGTTGCATTGCGTGAACCATTTCCGACATTATCTATTGCTGCTATCGTTGGGGATATCGTAGTTCGGGCACTATTATTGTCATTGGTTGCACTTGTAGATGGCGTAACCGCACTAGCGGATGTCACTCCAGCTGAACTTCCTGAGGCTAAATCATTACCACCGCCACAAGAGGCTAAACCCATCACGCAGGTAGAGGCGATAAAAAGGCGTTGTATTAAAGAGTTCATGATGTGTTTTCTCAATTAATTTGCATATTAGAATTTATAACCAACTCCAACAAGGGCGTTGGTCGCATTAATACTAACTGTGCCGGTAGCATTATTAGCTAAGTTTTGGCTGCCGTAGCTGGTGTAGTTAACCTCACCAAAGCCATACCAATTACCCGTAATAATCTGACGATAGCCTAAGCCCAAGGAATAGCCATTAAAGGTATCGGTTTGTTCGGCCTTATATTGAGCGCTTGCATAACCAATTTTGGCGTACGCCAACTTCTCTTTATCAATAGCCCAAGCTGGTGAGATAAAAATATTATAAGAGCTCTGTTTTTTTACACCTTGCTGCTCAGTGTATTTAGCGCTCGGAATGGTTACGCTGTAATTAGTTGAGGGGCTCTCAATTGGCGAATATTCAGCACCAATGCCCAGGAGGAAAGCATTTGTAATCGGAAAGTAATAACCCGCTGCTACCGTGCCAGTAAAGTAATTGAGATTACTGGATGAAATAGAGTAATTGTAGGGGGTGCCAGTGACGTTACCACCTGAAAAACTGGGAGCGGAGGATTCATAGCCAATACCAATTTGGCCATAAAACCCTTGAAATACCGATTGGGCAAAAGCGCTTGATGTAACTAAAGCACCAGCCAGTGCTGTAGCGATGATGAGTTTTTTGGCTTTCATTAATTTCCTCACTTTTCTATCATTTTTATTTAGTATTTAATTCTTGCATAATTTTTAAATAAACGCCAACGTAAAGGTGTAGCAATTCACTAGGGTATTCCC
>JBAXGQ010000165.1:0-2658 GCA_037139315.1 Burkholderiaceae bacterium | reverse complement strand
GTTTACAAGGATTTGGCAGCACTAAGGATGTAGCCTCGATGGCGCCCTTAGCTCAAAAACTCAGTGGCTTTGAGCTTGAGGTGCGCACCGTTGATGGTCATGACCTTAACGCGATTCGCCAAGCGCTTCGTGAACCCGCTAAAGGGCTTTGTGTAGTCATATTAGAGACCACCAAAGGTAAGGGCGTGAGTTTTATGGAAAACCGCATGGAATGGCACTATTTACCTTTAAAAGAGGCGCAGTACCGCGCGGCCTTACTGGAAATGGATCGCCAATGAGAAAGCCATTTTGCGATGCAATGGTAAGTCGCGCGACTAATCCGCAGCTGGTTTTTTTAACTGGAGATTTGGGGTATATGGCTTTGGAGCCACTGCAGGCTGCACTGGGTAAGCGCTTTATTAATGCCGGAGTAGCTGAGCAAAATATGATCTCTGTAGCAGCAGCCCTAGCTAAAGAAGGTATGGAGGCGTGGGCCTATAGTATTGCGCCATTTTGTTACGCTAGACCCTTTGAGCAGATTCGTAATGACATTGCCTTTCATGATTTACCTGTCAAACTTGTCGGCAATGGCGGGGGCTATGGCTATGGGGTGATGGGGCCTACCCACCATGCAATTGAAGACTATGGAGTCCTCTTAACCTTGCCTGCGATGCAAGTCTTTGTGCCTGTATTTGATGAAGATATCAAGACCGTCGTGGGGCGTGTTGCAGATACTACCCATCCAGCGTATTTGCGTTTGGGCAGAGGGGAGCTTTCTGAGCAATTTGAAGCGCCTCCTTATGCACCTTGGCGACAATTAATTGCAGGTGATGGCATGGTGGTTATCGCAGTTGGCCCTATTGCTGGCTCTTTTTTAGGCGCCTTAAGCGCCTTACCCCAGAGTAATCGACCTAATTTGTGGGCTTTGGCTGAGCTGCCGGTGTTATGGGAATCAATGCCAGCACCTTTACAATCGCAATTGCAAAGTCAAAAGCGTGTTTGCGTGGTTGAAGAGCACGTGGCTCGAGGTGGGGTGGGGGCAGAATTGGCTTTGTTATTGGTCAAGCGCGGTATTGCACCGCAGCGTTTTTTTCATCTCTGCGCTCAAGCCCATATTTATGAGCGCTATGGTTCTCAGACTTTTCTGAGAAAACAATCGCAATTAGATGTTGCAGCTTTACTCTCGGTATTAAAGGAATAAATCAACATGCCCTTAAAAGCCCATATTGCCTCCTTAAAAGGACCTATCGTTGTTACAGGAGCATCAGGCTTTATTGGCGCTAATTTATTTCATCTTTTATCAAAAGAGCGAGCTGATGTATTTGCCATCGTGCAGCGCAATAAAGAGTGGCGTTTAGCCACTATAGATAATGCAAAAATTATTGCTGTTGATCTTAATGATCTATCTGCAACGAAAAATTTAGTTGAATCTTTAAATCCCCAAACCGTTTTTGATCTGGTTTCTTTTGGGGCTTATTCATTTGAAGAAGACGCGGAATTAATTTACCAAACCAATTTTTTAGCCATGGTCAATTTTGTTCAGTTGCTCGCTAAACAAAATATTGCTGCTTACATTCATGCCGGTAGTTCATCAGAATATGGGGCAAATTCTGCTGCACCTGAAGAAATAGAGCGCTGTGAGCCTAATAGCCATTACGCTGTTTCTAAAGTCGCTGCTACCACGCATTTGGAGTACATGGCCAAAACCCATGCTTTTCCAGCCATTAATTTACGCTTGTACTCGGTATACGGCCCACTTGAGGATTCCTCTAGACTAATTCCCAATTTAGTGCGACACGCACTTGTGGGTAATTTGCCGCCATTTGTGAGTCCTCTCACATCACGTGATTTTGTCTATGTAGAAGATGCTTGCGCAGCCTTTATTTTGGCGGCGGCGAAAATGCAACCCGACTTATATGGGGCAAGTTTTAATATTGCCTCGGGAGTAAAAACAACGATTGCAGAATTAGCGGCAATTACTCGCGCTGAATTTGGTGTTACCCAAGAGCCACAATTTGGCACAATGGATAACCGCACTTGGGATTTAGCTGAATGGTATGGCAACCCCAAGAAGGCCCAAGCGCTTTTGGGTTGGCATGCACAAACCCCACTAGCTGATGGCCTTAGAAAAACTGCCAGGTGGATCGAGTCTTTAAGTGACGCCGAATTTAAAACTCTGACAAAACTCAACGCAGCCCATCTAAAGCGCAGTATTTCGGCAATTATTGCGTGTTATTTGGACGAGCCAGCGATACCTATTATGTACGCTCGCTTAACAGCAGTTTTTAAAAAAATTGGCGTTGATTATGAAATTATTTTTGTCAATGATGGCAGCCCAGACGGAAGTGCTGCCGCGATTTTAGAATTAAGTGCTAAGGACCGTCATGTGATTGGCATCACGCATTCACGCAATTTTGGTTCGCAAATGGCCTTTCGTAGCGGCATGGAGCTTGCAACCAAGCAAGCAGTAGTTTTGCTTGATGGAGATTTGCAAGACCCGCCTGAGCTGATTGAGCCCTTTTACACAAAATGGGAAGAGGGCTATGACGTGGTTTATGGCAGGCGGATTCAGCGGGATATGCCCTTTTATTGGGGGTGGTTGTATAAACTGTTTTATCGCGTTTTTGCCGCCTTTAGTTATGTGAAAATTCCCTTAGATGCAGGTGATTTTTCTTTAAT
>JBAXGQ010000164.1:0-2754 GCA_037139315.1 Burkholderiaceae bacterium | reverse complement strand
GCCTCTCCTAGTCAAAGCGCGCCGAATTCATCAATCCCTACCGTACAAATTGGCAGCCTGACTTGGGATCAGACTGAAATGACTATTGGGGATGTCAAAGGCTTTGCGTCTAGCTCTAATTTTGTCAGTGCAGCCGAGAAAAATGGTGGCGGCCTTTCTTATGAAGGGGGGTTTGTAAAAAAACCAGGCTGGACCTGGAAAATGCCTTATGGAGTTTCCGCAAAAGAAAATGAGCCTGCAGTACATCTCAATCAAAAGGAGGCAGATTCTATTTGTCGTTTCTATGGCAAGCGCTTACCAACAGATGCAGAGTGGACAGCTGCAGCATTTTTAGAACAACGATCTAGCCCGCCAACCGGATATGTCAAAGGACAGCGCTATTCCTATCCAGGAGGAGTAAATCCTACGGCTTCTCATTGCTTAAGTGGCTGCGGTAATTACAGCGGTTTAGCGCCGGCAGGTGCACTTAATCGCGGTACAGGACATGTACAAACTGGTACGACCAAACCCGGAGTTAATGGGTTATACGACATGGGCGGAAATGTTTGGGAGTGGACGGCCACTGAGCGCAATGGCGGGTATATTACGCGCGGCGCTTCATGGTGGTATGGGCCAGAGCGGCAGCAAGAATCGGATGTGGAGTCAAAGCCGGGTGATATAGCTGTAGTTTATATTGGCTTTCGGTGTGTGGCCGACGCCGCAAGAAAACAATAACTATATTTTTATCTGCTCTGCTAATTGTTCTGCCTGCTTGGTAATGGCGCTCGCTGCTACCACATCACCTAAACTCCCCATGGTAGCCGGTCCAATCAGCCACAAGTTTTCCCAAGGTTGATGATTCGAGTCTAAAACTCGGAAATTAGTATCTATCGCAATTGATTGCTGGAGGGCATCAGGTATAGCCAGTTGGCTACTGATCAGATTACTTAGCAAAGGATCGATCCCAACACCAGTGCAATTAATTATTCTCTCGCCTGCTAACTGGCCACCATTATCTAACAGCACTCTAATATGAGGTTCCGCACAGCTAATTTGCTTAGCTCGACCCAAGATGAAATGGATTTGATTTTTTTCTCTTAAGTGCTCATAGCTAGTAATGGTTTGCGGAGAAGCCCGAAACCGATATAAAGACCAAATCCAACCTACTCGCTGCAATAAAATAAGACGCTGAGAAAAAGAAAATTGCTGCCAAATCGTATTTAAATTAACCCTTAATTCCTCCCAGGCACACTGCCATTCTGAACTAGCTGCGTTAGCAGAGGGAAGATACGCACGCATAAAACGGATTAAGTCTCTGGGGCTTAACTTCTTTGGCCAATGAGGTTCTTTAAGCCTTTGCCATGATGCCTGAACTGGGGGAAAGATTTTTCGTGGGCTAACTACATAAATCATTCCGCGATGATCTTGCTCTGCAAGCGCATTGATTGCATCAAGCGCTGTTAATCCCCCGCCGAGTAAAATAATGTCTTCATCAACCCCAATTTCTTGCAAATATTCACCGGTCCATGGATTTTCAACCAGATGAGTATGAATCCAAGCTGGGAAAGCAAGCTTTATATTTACATTACAAGGCCAGATGGGTGGCGCATTACCTGTAGCAATAATGAGCTGTTTAGCGATGAGCTCATCCTGATTATCTAGACTCAGACTCCAATCATTTCCTTTGCGAAGGATTTTTGTTACCCTTGCGGCAATATGATGCAATTGCCGTGATCCTAATTCATGAGAAACTAATTCAGCAACATAATTGCCAAAATCATTGCGTCTATAAAAATTACCTGCTTCAGTCTTTGCTTTGGAGTCATGAATGTGGTTCTGCGCCCACCTTGCAAAATGCAAAGGATCATCTGAAAAAGTAATGAGTAGATCCTCGCGAACATTAAGTCGATAGGATTGACTCGAACAGGAATAGGCATTTCCCTTTCCGATTACACCTAATCCAATCAGAGTAATAGATGTAGTTGGAACACCCTTGCGTAAAAGATGGATTAGCATAATAGCTGCTGAAAATCCATCTCCTATAATCACAATTTCATTTGAACTTCGCAAGCGCTTTTCTTTTTTAATTTAATTTAGATAATATAGTTCACTTTTAAGAGTCATTTTTCTGACTTGCACTAATATGAGCACCATACACAAAAAAGGGTATTTCTATAGTAAATCATTGCAGCAATATAGTCCTCCATAAGCAGGACGACACTCAATACCTTGCCCGACTTCTCGAGTTTAAGGCGATCAATCCATTAACTAGTTAACTATTAGGTCAAAAAGCGCAGTAAATACTGGTTTTTTCGCTTTAAGGCCTTCAAATTTAATATGGACTGAAATTGAGCGCTATTCTTTAAATCCTTACTTATGATTTAAAAGCTTGATAAGCGAGTAAGATTTGAGTTGAAAGAAATTTCTTTCTTATCAATCCCTTGCTGGGATACACGAGGAGCAGTAATCATGCAAAATAAATTTCTTAAGATTCTTTTTGGCAGCTCCATAGTGATTATCGGGTTGATGGTTTCCTCTTTAGTCTTGGCCCAGCAAAAAGAGAGCGCTCAAATGCAGGGAGAAAAACTCACCCGTTTATGGTGGGAGAATATGCAATCCAAAAATATGAATGCAGTTGAAAAAACGATTTCGCCAAGCTTTCAAAGTATTGGCAGCTCTGGAATAGTCGACCGTGCAAAATTTATTTCAATAGTTAAAAACTTGACCCTAGGTAAATATGCTTTGAATGACTTCAAAGTACTTCAGTCTGATGAT
>JBAXGQ010000163.1:0-2902 GCA_037139315.1 Burkholderiaceae bacterium | reverse complement strand
AACACTCAATAAGCATTATTTGACAAAATTCATGCCATCATGCAATAATGCAGCACGAATATAGGAGAATGTCATGGGCGCAGTTATAGATCACCAAGTTATTAAATCCATTGGATCGAGTGGGCAAATCTCGCTTGGAAAAGAATATGCAGGACGTCAGGTTCTTGTTGAAAGCCCAGAGCCTGGAGTTTGGATGATTCGCACCGCCACTGTCATTCCAGATAATGAAAAGTGGATGCATACGCCAGCCCTTAAAAAGGATTTAACTGCTGCTTTCGCTTGGGCACAAAAAACACCTGCTAAAGCAAGCAACCTTTCTAAATTAAAAATGGCTAAAGCGCATGGCACGAAACGTAAAGCCTGAGCCATTAGTCGAGCTTGATCTTAATAGTCCTGTTTTTCAATCCGCCTGGAGTGATTTAGAGCTAGCAGAGCAAGAAAAGGCACTTGCTACCTTTAAAAAGCTCACACAACTAACCTGGAACCAGATCTATCGAGACAAGGGCTTGAAATGGGAAAAGATTCACAGCATTGCAGCCCCTAAAAATATTGAAGCGCTCTACTCCTTTCGTATAAGCAAATCTATTCGAGGGATTGGCTTTAGAGAAAATCACTTTTTACGAGTCTTATTGATAGAGCCAGACCATGATGCCGCTTATGGGAAAAAATAGTTAGGGTGAACAGCAACTGTAAACCATGTGTCCGGTACGTACCGTTTTTTGGTGGGCCCTCCAGGACTTGAACCTGGGACCAAAGGATTTAAATCGACGGTTAAGCATATCGTTTTAAATAATTTCTATCTTGAGAAAAATGAGATGGCTACTTACAAGCCAACATTTCAGTAACCCTATATTGAGAAGCTCTTCGAGCCATTAACTCAAATCGCCCCTGAATACTATTTTTCATAAAATACTCAATTACTGCTGAGGGGATCAATAAGTTAGGCTCTACCAATGCCTCATACTTAAAGAAAGTTTTATTCTTGTCTGTGGTCAATTTCCAGCTACCTTTATAAAACTTTGTATCGCCACTAATTTGCTCAAAATTTAGCAATCTGTTCGGCACTTCTGTATATTCCATAATAGATTTCATCTCTATTGGAAAAAAGAGTATTTGCTCTTCAATTACCCTTTGAACACGAACTTTGTTGCCTGCTCTTGATATAACCTTAACTTCCAAAATACCTGGGATGCTCTTCATTCCTTCGTAATCAGTAATAAATGCAAATGCACTACAGATGTTGATTGGTACGACATAACTGGCCTGAATCTGATAACGGCCCTCAACAGGGTTTACGCTAACCTGGACATCAAATGGGTTTGCGTTTTCTTGGGCATAGACTTGGGGTATTAGTAAAAACAGCGTAAGAGAGAAAAACCATTTCATAAATGATATATAGGAACTAATTGAATTAGTTGATTTAAATCACACCTCTAGCCATGGCAATTTTAAATAACGAAATTACTTAGGCCTTTAATAATTGTTAGTTTTACTCCTTGCGTTTATTTACGGCATCTTTAAATGCTTTGCCGGCAGAAAACTTCACTGTCTTTGCAGCTGGAATCTTGAGTTCGGCACCAGTTTGAGGGTTCCGACCAATACGAGCGGCACGTTTACCTGACTTGAAGGTACCAAAACCAATTAACTGGACATCCTCACCTTTGGTAACTGATTTGATAATTTGCTCAATCGACGAATTCAATACTCGCTCTGCCGATGCTTTTGTCATATCTGCTTGGCTAGCAATCTTTTCGATTAATTCTGCTTTATTCATTTCTTGAATTCCATTTGTGAGTGAGCAGTGAATCTAACACAGTATTTTTACAGTAAATCATTATCAGTAATAACGAATATTTAAGTGTCATCAAATCTACATAAACCCCTAGTAGTATTTTTTTTGATTAAAAAGACTCAAGACCAAAACTTGAGCATTAAAGAAGCGGATTTTGCGTGGCATTCGATATTTACCAAAACCCTGTCAGTAATGATTGTCATTCATCATTACTGGGCCTCATCAAGTTTGACTGCTTTAAGTCCTACGAAGAATCTACTACCTACCTAAAGGGTGAGAACGCTATTCGCTTTGGCTATCTGTATCACTATGCCACCCTTCAGTTCAAACCTAATCTTCTACCTAAATTATCTAAGGATGGAAACTATTACGATTTGCCTGAAGCCCTAGGGGCAACTTGTGGAGATATTTGGAGTACCAGCACTGACATACTGATTAGCAATTATCGCCTTAGGACGAGAATTGAGGCAATTCTCGAAAAAAATGATCCCCTGCTAACAGATATTTTTTTATTAAACCTTGGATTTGCCCCTGTCAATATGAGCATGATTTATGGCAAAGGAACCCAGATAACAGAGCCTGCGTAGATCTTGTTGCTGTTTTAGACGAGATCAAGGGTTTGGAATCTAAGCAGATTTCAATCCTTTTAATGTTTCTCGTTGGAGATCTCAGGCTACTTATATATCCAACTAAGTGTTTTGCTGTCATGCAACATTCATAAATAAGGCGCATACTAACTAGGTATTAACCCTAGTATTTAACCTTAAGGAGCCTTAAATGACACAATTATTGAGTCTCTTGAGTCGAGTTTTTAGCAAACAAACTAAAAGCCATGATTTAGATCGCTACATCAATAGTCGCAGCCCTACTACCCATCAGCAGGTAGAAGAGATTACCCGTGAATACCTATATAGCTATTACTCATCCAAAGGACTGTAATTATGAAACCAATTTTTAGCTTACTAGACACTCTTATTGCAGCCTGGATAGAAGCTCGTAAAGCCTACGTCAGTCGCTATGTAAATCATCGCCTTGGCTCATAAATTTAATTTGAGTGCGACTAATTGAAGTTAACTGTATTTCGCTATAAGGTTTGGGATCGTCAAGATG
>JBAXGQ010000162.1:0-2917 GCA_037139315.1 Burkholderiaceae bacterium | reverse complement strand
TTGGCGGTTTTTCTAACGCTTTACCTATTCCAGTTGATTTAAGCTGCGCAGGATTGGTAACAGTCGAGCTAGCAAGGCAATTTGATAGTTCTACACTAAGTATGTACGATCGCGTAGCCCATTTATCCTGGATTGCGGCTAGCGAAGCGCTTGAGCATTCTGGCTTAAAAGATCTGCCCGAGAACATCTTAGATCGTTGCGGAATTTTTTGGGGCACTGCTTTTGGCGGTGCAAACACGCTTGAAAGTGCCTTTGATGATATTTTTATCAAACAAAAGCAGCGAGTCAGGCCTTTTACAGTTATTGGAGTGATGGCGAATGGTGCTGCAGCACTAATCTCTTTAAAGACTGGTTTTAAGGGCCCCTCGATGACTTATGCCACTGCATGTGCTTCTTCAGCGCACGCTATTGGCGAGGCTTATCGCAGCATCAAACATGGTTATTGTGATCGCGCAATTGCGGGTGGCGCTGAAAGTTTATTTACTGCAGCCTCCGTGAAATCCTGGGAGGCTTTGAAAACACTGGCCACTCCTGATCCCAATAATATTGCTAGTTCCTGCAAACCATTTTCGAAAAACCGGAGTGGTTTTGTATTGGGTGAGGGAGCCGCTGCAATTATGTTGGAATCCCTGTCTAGCGCAAAGCAGCGGGGCGCTAGTATTCTTGGGGAAATTATTGGCTATGGCGCCTGTTCGGATTCATCGCACATTACGAAGCCAGACCCGTTGGGTCAAGCTAAAGCAATGCAACAAAGCCTAGATGAGGCATGCTTAAACACCGCCGAAGTGGTTTACATAAATGCTCATGGCACTGCAACTCAAGTAGGCGATATTGCCGAAACGATTTCCCTAAAAAAAATATTTGGCGATGAAGGTGCCAAACGCCTGTCGATTAGCTCAACGAAAGCCATTCATGGTCATACACTTGGGGCGGCTGGTGCATTAGAGCTGCTTATTACTATTCAGGCAATGCGCAAAGGGATTGCTCCTGGAACCGCGTTTCTAGAAATTCCTGATCCTGAATGCGATCTTAATTTCTTGCCATTAAGATCCATTGAAATACCAATTCCTTATGCCATTAGCAATTCATTTGCATTTGGCGGTTCAAACGTTTCACTGCTGTTAGCAAGGGATGTAAATTAATTAATTTTTTTATTAATTGATGCGGTAATGTTATGAAACCAAAGCACCCCTAAGATAATGCCCGTTATTAATACCTCTGCATCGCTTATCAGGCCATGAAAATTATCTGCCGCATAAGAATTTGAATTTAAATTGATGGTTATTTCTAATAATGCAAGAGTAACTGTAAAGACTAATCGTGCTCTTTTAAGCGGAGGTAACAAGGGTGCATAGAGCTTATTGGCATTAATCAATAGATAGACAACTGAACCAAGATTAATCGACCAAAAAAGATAAATAAAAAAAGTCAAATTAAAAGGCGCGCTTAAGTAGTAAAACGTAGAAACTAGAATCTGTAAAGAAAGTAAAAATTTAGTCACTTGAGCTAAGCATTTTGATGTAAAAGGTAACTTTACACCTTTTAATATAGATTTTCAGCCAAGCCTAAGCCTACTACTAAAATATTTGCTGATGTCTCACAAATGAAATATGATGAAGATTAATTTAAATAGCATGTCGCCAATATACGAAATGGAGTTTTTTGTGAAATCAGTAATTCAACGCATGTATTTTTTAACTGGTATTTTTATCGCCAGCGTATTGGTAGCCTGTGGCGGCGACAGCACTAGCAGCTCTTCAACAACTATTACTTATACAACCCTGAATAACCCTATAGCAACTTCAGCAAATTATATGAGCCTGACAGGTATTCGTGGCGTTGATAATTCAACTGATGTTTACATTACCGGAGCAACCATAGTCGGAGGAGCATATATAGCTCAGCTCTATAAAGGCCCGCTTACTGGAGGCGGCACATACTATACGATGCCCGTCCCATCTTCTGCTGGAGCTACTATTACCAGCACTAATTCTTATAGCGCTGCCAATCTTGCAAATGGTGCAGTGAACTTAGTTGGTAGCTATACCACTGCTCAAAATGCTAATCAACAGGGCTATATTTATACTGGACCAGTTACGAACAATCCTACTTCTGGATTTGTGACGCTGAGTTACCCGGGCGCGCGTCAAACCATTCCACATAGCGTTATGAATGATTTGGTGGTTGGCGGTTATGAAACGCCACTGGGTAAATTGCGGGCTTTTATTTACCAAATTAGTACCGGCCAATTTACAGATCTTAAAGTGGTGACTGATGCCAACAATGCTGTGACGGCTTATGGGGTTTGGCACAATGGCGGTACCAGTTACACCATTGTGGGTGGCTATACCGATATATCTACCAAAGAGCAGGCCTATATCCTCGATTACGATTCAAGCTCAGGGGATATCACGAATACGACCTCTTATACCTACAATAACCAAGCTTCTGCCTTAACCCATTTTGAAGGTATTACGACTAATGGCAACGGTGGATATTATTTGGCTGGTTTTGGTCAAGTAAGCTCAGGGGGTCCTGTTTCCTGCGCTTTGGTTAATATGACTAGAACCATCATAGGACCCTTAAAAACAGCTGGTTTTACAACTACGCCAACCTGGGTACAAGCAGTCGTTCCTGGGGCCACTACCCAATATGCCAATACTGTTTATCAAAATAATCTTTTAGGAACTTATTTACCGGGGCCGATTGCATTGAATGGCTATGTTGCAAATATTCCTACGAGTTTAATTAAATAATCTCTGTACTAATTGCAGCAATACTGGGACTATATTTTTCTGCTTCATTGCTGCTGAAAGTGTAGCTGAAGGTAGCGTTTGAAAATTCTTTTTTTGAGGGGTTAAGGTGATTCGATGTATCCGTTTATGGACAGGTGAAGACAATAACTCTTATTTTGAAG
>JBAXGQ010000161.1:0-2935 GCA_037139315.1 Burkholderiaceae bacterium | reverse complement strand
CCGACTTTTTCAATCACTTCAGCAAAGTAGGCAAACAAGCCATCGTCCGAAACATCCTTATAGTAAAAGGGCGGCAACATTAAAACACCAGCACATTTAGCCTTGACTGCGGCTTTAGTCATGGTGACAGCATCATCTACCGAGCAAGCGCCGGTGCCTGGCATCATGTGACTTGGATCAAGGCCGCCGCTTAATAAATCATCTAGCACCCGTAATTTTTGCGAGGCCGACATGGAGTTTGCTTCCGAATTGGTGCCAAAAACGGCATGACCAACCCCATTTTTTGATAGCCATTGACATTGTTTTAGTAAGACCTTGGAATTAGGACTCCCATCTGCATTAAAGGGGGTTAATACCGGCGAAAGAATGGTAGGCAGAGTTGAGGCAATCGGTTTCATAAGGTCTCCAGATCAAAAGGGATTGGGGTAAGAAGAGGTTGCTGTTGAAAAAAAGCGTCGAGATTATCAAGGGTTAAGTTAGTCATCGCAATGCGGGTTTCATTTGTGCCGCTACCCATATGCGGTGTAAGCAAAACATTGCTCAATTTAAAAAATTCGGGATTAGGATTGGGCTCATTTTCAAATACATCTAAGGCGGCTCCAGCAATCAGTTTATTTTCTAGGGCGTGTAAGAGTGCGGACTCATCGAGCACGCTGCCGCGCGCAATATTTATAAAATAACCAGCAGGCCCTAAAGCATTAAATACTGCAGCATTTGCTATTTTTACGGTGCTTGGCCCCGCAGGGCAGAGCATGATCAAAACATCACTATTAGCAGCTAAGCTGACTATATCGCTATAGTAGGTATAAGGTACATTTTTTTTATTCGGCCCGGTGTAGCTAATCTGGACTTTAAATGGCGCGAGGCGCTCAACTAGGTCGAGGGCAATCCGACCTAAGCCGACGATACCTACGCGTTTTCCGGCTAAGCTAGTAGTTAAGGTATAGGGCCCCTGAGCCCACTTTCGTGAGCGCAAATACTGCTCTGCCGCCGGTATTTGGCGCATTAAAGACAGCAGCAAGCCCATGGTAAGTTCGCACACCGCATCATTGAGCACTCCTGGCGTATTGGTGGCAACGATGTTGCGCTGCTGCAAGTATTCGAGCGGCAAATTGTCATAACCAACTCCACAATTGGCGATAATTTCTAAGTTTGGTAATTGCTCTAAAAGGCTAATGGGAATAATGGTGGGTGAGCGGGTGAGGATCGCCCTATAGGAGCCAGCTGGGGGTTTATCTTGGGCATTGAGAAGCTTGCCATAATTACCGTGCGGTAGGCGACGGTCGATTTCAGCCTGCATAGGGCCTGAAAAGGGGCCAACTTGAAGTACCGTGTTAGCGGGAATCATGTCTCTTTATGTTTTCTTGAAATAATGGCACATTGTAAGTGTTTTCTTAATCCTGCTACCCTGATTCTTTAATAACTTTTGGGATAAACCATTGAGCAATTCTGATCCATCCAAGACGTCACCGAAAGGCATGCTAAAGGGGCTGACACGTTATGGCGACGCAGGATTTTCGCTATTTTTGCGGAAGGCCTTTATCAAAGCGATGGGCTATAGCGATAGTGCCCTGGACCGGCCAATTATTGGCATTACCAATACCTTTAGCGACTTTAATCCTTGTCATGGCAATGTGCCGCAGATGATCGAAGCAGTTAAGCGCGGTGTAATGCAAGCTGGTGGGATGCCGATGGTATTCCCAACCATTTCGATTCATGAGTCATTTGCCTTTCCGACCAGTATGTATTTACGGAATTTGATGGCCTTAGATACAGAAGAAATGATTCGCGCTCAACCGGTTGACGCTGTCGTATTAATAGGCGGCTGTGATAAAACAATTCCGGCGCAATTAATGGCCGCTGCAAGTGTGACTGTACCGGTCATTTCAATTCCGACGGGACCGATGCTAACCACTACTTATCAGGGCGATCGCTTAGGTGCTTGCACCGATTGCCGGCGCTACTGGGCTAAGTTCCGCGCCCATGAAATTGATCAAACTGAAATTGATGCCGTCAATGAAAAATTAGCGCCTACTACTGGTACCTGTATGGTGATGGGTACGGCCAGCACGATTGCTTGCATGGTTGAAGCTGCAGGCATGAGCTTAGCTGGTACGGCAGCGGTACCCGCAGTGATGGCTGAACGCTTTCGTCTTGCTGAATTTACTGGTCGGCGCGCAGTCGAGTTGGCGCAATTGCCCAATCCAAGTCATTTTTCTAGTCAAGCTATTTTGACGCCACAGGCTTTAACGAATGCCTTTACTGTGCTACATGCTATTGGTGGCTCAACGAATGCGTTGATCCACTTCACTGCAATTGCCGCACGGCTGGGGATCAAGATTGATCTAGAAGCCATTGACCGCTTAGGTCGTCATGTACCAGTACTGGTTGATTTAAAACCAAGCGGTAGCCATTACATGGAACATTTGTATGAAGATGGCGGCTTAATGGCGATCCTGCAAGAATTAAAACCCCACCTTTATTTAGATTGCATGACGATTAGTGGACGTACCCTGGGCGAGGAAATTGAGTCTGCTAATCATAAAAAAAGTACGACGCGCGATAAAAAAGTGATTCGAATTGCGACTGAACCCATTTTTCCGGTTGGCGGTTTAGCCGTATTAAAAGGAAATTTAGCGCCACGCGGGGCGGTGATTAAACACGCTGCTGCAACCCCAGCCTTATTACAACATCGGGGACGTGCTGTGGTTTTTACTTCCTTAGAGGATTTAGCCTTGCGCATTGATCGTGATGATTTAGATGTGCGGGCGGATGATATTTTGGTTTTACAAAATGCTGGACCCAAAGGCGCTCCCGGTATGCCTGAGGCGGGATACTTACCGATTCCAAAAAAATTGGCCCAAGCCGGCGTGAAAGACATGGTGCGTATTTCTGATGCGCGTATGAGTGGCACAGCGTTTGGCACCATTGTTTT
>JBAXGQ010000160.1:0-2949 GCA_037139315.1 Burkholderiaceae bacterium | reverse complement strand
CCCAAGGCAAGCATACTAAGTATTGTTTTAGCAAACATATCGATTCCCAAAAGTTGAATTATTGAATATTAATCAATCTTAAGACAAAACCAGATTTCATGCTGAACATGATTTAACATACTAATGTACCTAAGATGGCTTAAACCCAATTAATACCGTTTAAATATCGTTTGCATTCGAGTCACTATCTTGCGTGGCATAGTAAGCAACTAATTGCGCTTTAGCAATATCTTGAGCAGAACGTAGTGAGCTTGGTAAAGGCGCCCTCATCTCATTTGGAGCTAAATCGGTTAACAGTAACTGTGCCGTCGCCGCTCCCTTAGGATCAGTTGCATAGGTATTGTCAACTTCCATTGCGCCACTTGGTGTAGTGTAATCATAATATTCAAATTGTTGTAAGCCGATGGGTGAAATTGTGACTGTATCGGGTATCCAGTTTGAATATACCGCTACTTTATTTGCTAGGGTTACCATACCGAGAATATGAAATGGTGTTTGATTGCCAGAAGGGTCTGGTGCAGTAGCATAATCGAGGCTATCAGTGATACTTTCATCAGTTGAATATAAGGCATAGGGGCGACCCGTAGCGCTAGCTGATTTAAGTAAGGGGAACATATTAAAGCGCTGACCATATAAAGTTGCATAGTCACCCTTCATCCATGCATTGGTTCCACTATAAGCAAAGCTCATGAGCATTGGCGCTAAATCAACATGCGAAGTTAATTGATTACGAATCGTTGCTAGGTCGCCCGTAAATTGTCCGGTTGGGTCTGAAACAATTAGGGGTACTCTTACGGCTTCATCATAAAAGCAGCAGGATTTATTCGCTAAAAAGCCATGGGCACCTGCAAGCTCTCCATGATCTGAAGTAAATACAATAATCGTATTTTTTGCCACATCTTTGGGTAGGGATTGCAATACCGTGCCAATATGCTTATCAACTAAGGTCATACCTAAAGTATATGCATCCAAACCACGCTGCCAGTAACTATAGGGTGCAACACCGATGCCAATTAAGGAGGGGGGTTTATAACCGAGGTAGGTTTTCGCATTAGGGTAAAGCACAACTGAATAAGAGCTAGTGCCACTGCGCTCACTCACCCCCCCAAATTGCATCCCATTCCAAGTATTTGCAACCGATTGCCAAGTCGGTTTATTAGCAGCAATTGAGGCAGTTGATTCCCAATTAGGCGGAACGCCGTTAATTAGGTTGTAACCATAATTTGGTGGATTTGCCCAGGCATTATTAGCCCAACTTACGCCCAACACAACTTGTGTACTGTAATTAACTGCTTGAATATAGCCCCGAGGATTAGTCTCTTTACTAGCAAATAGATTAGTAAAAGTTTGAAACTCTGTACCCGCAGGAAAAAATTGATAATCATGAGGATTTTGGAAACTACAGGTTAAGCACCAGGGTTTATCTCCCACTTTTTTCTGACTTAACCAATTCGCAGAAGTGCTGGCAATATATTCATCATTTTGATAATAAGGTGGATTGCCATAGCTGCCCTGAAGGTTTGCAGCATCAACCGAAACGCCATCCGTAAAGCCTTCAAAACCATAGGCTGCTAAACCAAGGTTTCCGGAGGTTGGTGAGGGTTGATCAGTAATCGATAAATGCCATTTACCTACATATGGAGTTTGATACCCTGCTGCTTGTAATAATTTGCCATAGGTTGGAAAAGCAGTATCAAGCCAAGGGGGAGAATTTCCTAAAGCCGGAGCAATTGTGGCCGTACACCATGTTTGCTGGGTATATAAGCCAGTGACAAAAACGGCGCGAGCCGGGCCACAGGCAGTAGCGCCAACAATATTATTGCCAAACTTCACGCCACTTTGCCAGATGGAATAAGTATTCGGCATAAAAGTTTGCAGAAATTGGCCAGGACTAGTGATACCCGTAGGAAATACTTTCGGATAGCGCATCTGGTCAACGACGATAAAAAGAATATTGGGTGTGCTCGTGGGCGTGGTAGAAGGATAATTACCAGTAGAGCTCGTACTACTATCACCACAGCCAGGTAAAGTAGCTGAAGCCGTCATGGCTAGACCTGCTTTTAAAAGGTTGCGTCTTGAATTCATTTTTTAGATCTCATCTTCGGAACTACTAAGCTAGGAATAATGTAAAAAATTCATATCTAAAGTCAATTATTAATACAGCAATATTATAAATAATAATTTTGAAAATTTTATCCAAATATGCATGAAAAAAACTGCCCGAAAGTAGTTTTGGTATTTTTTGCCGGGCCCAAGAGGGCTTGAACCTGATTATTAGACGATAGCTTTGAAAAGTTAGGGATTACTTGCCTTGACGCTTTAAATTTCGATAGAAATTTTCAGGTGGGCCAAACGTTAAAAGCTTAATACTTTCTTGATCTAAAATTCGATAAGCTAATAAACACTGCTGCTGGGAAAGTTTGAATTTATAAACATACACCCCCAGTAAATCTCCTACTTTTGCCTCACCAATGATAGGATCTTTAGAAATAAGTTTGAGCGCAGGATCTAACTCCACTTTTTGGGAGGCATGTAATTTTTTTATGGCCCTCGTAAAACTGGCCGTAATCAGTAAACGCATTAACTAAAAACGTATTCACCAATTACTGGCTCTTGATCTGCAATCAAGATTTCACGAATTAAATAAAACGGTAAGTCTGGATTTTCTTGGGCAATCTTGCCAATTTGCGACCAATACTCAATCTGCTTAGGCACTGAGCGATGCTCAATGTTTCCATAGACTTTGGCTTGTTCAACTAAATTCTCAGATAATTTCACATTAATAGACATAGCAGCCTCCTGTTACAGAGTTCCATTATAGCACTTTAAGTTCCATAAAGGAACCTATTTTAAAGAAAAGCACCTTCGCTAGTGAGGGCTTGCTTTTCTGGTGTGCCCTATAGGACTTGATCCTGGGACCAAAGGATTGCTAGAGAAGTATGTAGCAAA
>JBAXGQ010000159.1:0-2968 GCA_037139315.1 Burkholderiaceae bacterium | reverse complement strand
TTTAGAAGGCATGATAGTTATCGAATTCATCAAGGTGCATTAGAGCTTATGCCCCATCGCGCACACTGGCAATCGCTTAACTACAACGCTTTACATGGTGGAATTCACCGTTGGTTTGAGCCGATCGTGAGTGATTTATCGCGTGATCCCGTGTGGCAAAAACTCTTATGCGCTACTACAAAAATAGTAAGCCAAGTAAAACCGGTGCCTACTTGGTTTGTGGAGGCCCATCAATTTCGGATTGATACTGCCGATGGTATCGGTCGGCCAACGCCAGAGGGCGCGCACCGCGATGGCGTTGATTACGTCGCGGTATTTTTAGTCGATCGCCATGATATTAAAGGTGGTGAGACGCGTATTTTTGAGGCCCAAGGTTCTGCTGGACAACGCTTTACCTTAACCGACTCTTGGTCACTATTACTAATGGATGATGAACGCATGATCCATGAATCAACGCCAATTCAACCGCTACAGCCAGGGGGCTATCGCGATACCTTGGTACTAACCTTTAGGGCGCATGGTTTTCAAGAACAAGTTGGTCAAGAGCAATAATTTCACCCCCATTATGTTGTTGGCGCAGTCGTGCGCTTTGTTGGGTTTTGCCTGCTATGCAACCACCTTGTTGCCGTTGCAAAACTTATGGCAACTCAGCAATTTGCAATCCGGCTTAATCGCCAGCGCAATTTTCTTGGGCTATATGTGTGCAGTACCATTTGCCACTGCATTAACCGACCGTATTGATGCGCGCAAAATTTATTTTGTTGGCGGCTTGCTCGGGTTTTTTGGTCTATTGGGAATGGGGTATTTAGCTACCGGATTTTGGTCAGCGGTAGTTTTTATGGTGATCTGTGGCGCTGGGCTTGCTGGCACTTATATGCCAGGTTTAAAAATCCTTTCGGATCGGTTGCAACAGGTCGAATTAAGCCGGCACATCTCTTTTTATACCGCCTTCTTTGGGATCGGCACAGGCTTTTCATATATGCTGTCGGGTTGGATTTTAGAGGCCCAAGATTGGCAGGCAGTGTATCGTTGGATTGCCTTAGGGCCACTGACAGCGATGTTAATCGTTTTATTTTTTATTCCACCCTTAAAGCCTGTAGCAGGACTTAGTGGTTTAAATTTGCATTGGCGTGATTTATTCCCAGTAAAAACGTGGCGCTTAGTTTTGCATAATCGTGACGCAGCTGGTTATATTTTTGGTTATACAACGCATTCGCTAGAGCTATTTGCCTCACGTAGCTGGCTAGTGGCTTTTTTCGGGTTTTGTGCGCTGGCTTCTGGCAGTGATTTTTTCTTGGCGATTACCACCTTAGCAGGCATTATTAATTTCTTCGGTGTACCAGCTTCGATCATTGGTAATGAAATTGCTCTACGCGTTGGTCGAAAAAATTGGATTTCTTTTGTGATGTTAGGCAGCGCAGTAGCGGGGATCGCCTTAGCGACTGCATCGGGACAAGCGTGGTGGTTGATCGTTAGCTTAGCTATTGCCCATGCGATTTTGATTATGGCTGATTCGGCAACGCTCACTGCGGGCTTAGTGATGAGTGCACCAGCAAATATTAAAGGTGCAGCGATGGGCTTACATTCTTTAATGGGCTTTGGGGGCGGATTATTAGGACCTGCTATTTTTGGTTTTGTTTTAGATTTAACTGGTTCGCGTAGCTCGGCTGATGCTTGGGTCTGGGCTTATGGTGCAATTGTCATTTGGGGTGTATTGTTTGTGATGTATGAAAAACGTCAAGGCTGGAGTAGATAACGCTAGCGGCCTGCAAATGATTCTAATAATTGCGGGCGATAGCTCATTTACTAGATCAAGCCAATTTATTGACAACCCAATAAGCAAATGTAGAGGTGATCGCGGTTACGCAGCAGCCCCAAGCAATATCAATAAAAGCCAATTGCGTAGGAAAATCGCGCACCACGGCTAAATTGGTTAAATCATAGGTCATATAGCAAAAGAAGCCAAACAGCGCGCCCATACCCAAGGCATAAAGCCATGATTCTTTCGATAGGGCTGGCCCAACAACAAAAATACAGACCCCTAATGCATAAAGCAGATAAAAGGCTAGACCAGCACCCAGCTTAGGCTCAGGCGACATCAAGGAGCCCATTTGCGACTGGTAGAGGTTTTTGGCAATTCCCAGCAGCCAAGTGAGGTCGAGCGCCAAGAGGGTGATCAAAACAGAGAAATAAGTAATTAAATACTTGAGCATTTCAGTTCACCTTTTTTAATTGTTTATGAGTCAATAAGAGCATTATCATGGATATAGATTTGTTACTCAACAAGGAGTGTTTATGTTTAAGCAATTATTGGTTCCGATTGACGGTTCAGAACTAACAAAAAAGGCTTTAAAAAAGGTTGCCGCTTTAGCTAAGGCAGATGGTTCCCAGGTGGTTTTGGCCTATGTGTCAGACCCGACTCCGCCAATGGTTTATGGCGACAGTACCTTGGGCTATGGTTTTACTCAGAAAGAGCATAAAAAAGCTTGCGATTCTTATGCAAAAGCACTTTTCAAAAAAGCTGCGCCTTTATTAGGTATGGGACTCAAAGTGAGCACACTCCACTTATATCACCCGAATTTAGCTGAAGGTATTTTAGAGGCCGCCAAAAAATCAAAAGCCGATGTGATTGTGATGGCTTCTCACAAGCGCTCCGGAATTAAGGGCATGTTGTTAGGTAGCGAAGCACAAGAAGTGATTGTGCATGCGACCTTACCAGTTTTAGTTTTAGGCTAGTTGTAGCGCAGTTTTATTTTTTAGCGGCGGCATTTTTTGCCGCCGTAATATTTTCTGCCATGCCTTTGGCAAAGTCACTCTCTGCTGGCGCTAAGGTATAAGCTTGTTGCCAGTACTTTTCAGCTTTAGCATAATCACCCAACTCAAAATAGGCAGTACCAGCTAAGGCAAGTACTTTCAGGTTTTTTGGATCAAGGACTAACGCTTTTTGAATTAATTGCATCGGCTCGCC
>JBAXGQ010000158.1:0-3000 GCA_037139315.1 Burkholderiaceae bacterium | reverse complement strand
GAAGTTTGGATTGAAATTGATACGGATGGTCATCGCTCTGGCGTGAAGCCGGAGAGCGAAGAATTACTTACTATTGGCCACATTTTGAATCGGCATAAAAAAACCTTGGGCGGAGTAATGACCCATGCTGGCTCAAGTTATGATCTCAATACCCCAGCTGCACTACAAATGTTGGCTGAACAAGAGCGTAGTCTGTGTGTGTTGGCAGCAAGTCGACTGCGCACGGCTGGCCTACCATGCCCCCATGTCAGCATTGGCTCAACTCCCACTGCACTATCAGCACAGCAGCTCGAGGGCATAACCGAAGTAAGAGCAGGAGTATATGTTTTCTATGATTTAGTCATGTCAAACGTCGGAGTATGTTCTGTAAACGATATTGCGCTTAGTGTTTTAACTACTGTGATTGGCCATCAAGCAGATAAAGGGTGGGCAATTGTAGACGCAGGATGGATGGCAATGAGCCGCGATCGAGGCACGCAAAAACAATTAACTGATTATGGATATGGGCAAGTTTGCGATGCAAGTGGCATCGTAATTGAGGGCTATCAACTCATCGCCGCAAATCAGGAGCACGGCATCTTAAGTCAAGTTAAGTCAGATAATGATCAAGCCATCACAGCCCGCTTTCCTGTGGGCACACAATTACGCATTTTGCCTAATCATGCTTGTGCAACCGGAGCCCAATTTCCTACCTACCATCCCATTAATACCCAGCAGGTCATCGGCCCTGCATGGGATCGTTTTTATGGCTGGTAATTGCTGATGTCAAAGATGAAGTACTGCAATCCTAAGACGATGGCCACTCCCGGAGGGCACTACAGCCATGTTGTGGTTGCCAATGGGATGGCCTTTATTTCCGGGCAACTACCGATTACAGCAGCAGGTCAGCAATTGAATTCCGCTAGCTTTGAAGATCAAGCTAAGCAAGTATTGATTAACCTACAGGCCGCATTAGAGGCAGCTAGTACCAGTATCGAGAACCTAGTACAGGTACGCGTTTACATAACCAATATTAATTACTGGCCGCTTTTCAATACTATCTATGCTCAATGGGCTGACGCCGCTCTGCCGGCACGAGCCGTAGTTCCCGTACCTGAATTGCACCATGGTTTTTTGATTGAGATCGAGGCTTTAGCCTTGGTTTAATAACGTCTTTAGCCCAAATAAGGCTAGCAGCTGTAATAATGACAGAAAAATCGACGCGACTAGATTAGTGAATCCTCAAACCCACCCGCTATTTTATCAAGCCATCATGGCATTGGAAAATGGCAACCTCATTGGTGCGGAATCCTTATTACAGCAATGCATTCGCTCGCAACCTAAAAATAGTGCCGCCCTTCATTTAATGGGGGTAGTGTGTGGTTTAGCAAAAAGACACACAGAAGCAATTCAATACTTTAAAAAAGCAGTAAAAATCGCGCCTAATGATAGTGAGCTGCATTACAACTTAGCCAAAGCCCTGTCAGACTCTCAGCAGGAGCGCGATGCATTACAGCATCACCTTAAAGCAACTCAATTAGCGCCTGATAACGTGAATGCCTGGGTAAATTATGGAAAATGCCTCGATCATTTAGGTAAAAGTGATGATGCCTTAGCGTGCTACGACAAAGCAATAGAGATTGAGCCCAATTTTATTCAGCCTTGGTTTAATAAAGGGAAAACATTAAGCGAATTAGGACAATATCAAGAGGCCTTAGCCGCGTATAGTCAAGCATACAAAATAAAGCCACAAGAAAATTTCTTACTTGGAATACTGCTGCACCACAAGATGCTTATTTGTGAATGGGCAGGTTTAGACGAGCTATATAACGAAATTCATCTGGGGCTACTAGCAGGTAATAAGGTAGCTGAACCGTTTGGACTCATGGCCTTTTCAGAATCAGAACGCGATTTGCAGTTATGCGCCGAAATATTCGCTGCTGATTTTTATCCTAGACAAACATTGCCTGCAGAAAAAATTCAAAAAGAGCATCAATTAAAAATTCGGATTGGCTACCTTTGTGGTGAATTTAGAGAGCAGGCCACTTCAATTCTAATGACAGGACTCTATGAAAATCATAATCGAGCAAAGTTTGAAATTATCGCTTTTGATAATGGGGTCGCAGACAACAGCGAAATTCGCGCACGCATAGAAGATGCATTCGATCAAATCATTGATATTCGCAACTTACCAGACATAGAAGTAGCGCAATTAATTAAGCAAATGGATATTGATATATTGGTTAATTTAAATGGCTACTTTGGCAAGGGGCGACAGGGCATTTTTGCTTATAAACCCAGTCCGATACAAGTCAATTTTTTAGGTTTTCCAGGAACTCTGGGGGCCCCCTATATAGACTATCTCGTTGCCGATCCCGTTGTCATACCCCCTGCTAGTAAACAATTTTATGATGAGAAAATCGCTTACTTGCCAAACTCATATCAAGTAAATGATGCCAAACGCAAAATTGCTAACCGCAAATTTTCACGCACTGAATTAGGCTTGCCAGAGGTCGGCTTTGTTTATTGCTGTTTTAACAATAATTACAAAATTACCCCACAAATATTTACTACATGGATGAATATATTGCGCGCAGTAAAGGGTAGCGTTCTATGGCTACTAGCCGATAATTCAGTAGCGAAAGAAAATTTATGCAAGGCAGCTAAGGCGCAGGGTATCGATCCAGCACGCCTTATTTTTGCCAATCGCTTACCCCTGGCTGAGCATCTTGCCCGCCATCAGCAAGCTGATTTATTTTTAGATACTTCACCTTGCAACGCCCACACTACAGCTAGTGATGCTTTATGGGCTGGCTTACCATTGTTGACAAAGCAAGGCAGCACTTTCCCCGGCAGAGTATCAGCTAGCCTGTTGCAGGCAATTGGCTTGCCAGAATTAATTGCAGAAAATCAAACTACTTACGAAACTATAGCAATTGAATATGGTAATAGTCCTGAAAAAATTCAGAAAATAAAACAAAAATTATTGGTCAATAAAATAAACTTGCCGTTATTTAATAC
>JBAXGQ010000157.1:0-3074 GCA_037139315.1 Burkholderiaceae bacterium | reverse complement strand
GCTTGCGGTGATGAGTTCACAGTTGATAATCTGAATTTAATTGGTGAGCGTATTTGGAATATGGAGCGTGATTTTAATAATCGCGCTGGCTTTACTAGTAAAGACGATAAGTTACCGAAGCGCTTAATGACTGAAGCTGCAAAAACCGGGCCTGGCAAAGGTACAGTGTCTGGCTTGGGTAAGATGTTGCCGCAGTATTACAAGATTCGCGGCTGGGATAGCGATGGGCAAATTAATGCCGATACCCGTAAGCGTTTAGGTCTTTAATTACCGCTATGAAGCATGTCATTATTGGCAATGGGCCAGCTGGCGTTATTGCAGCTGAGACTATACGTAAGCGCTGTCCTGTTGATGAGATTGTGCTCATTGGTGATGAGATCTCACCCCCATATTCCCGTATGGCAATCCCTTATTTATTGGTCGGTAATATTGACGAAGCGGGAACGTATTTACGGAAAACTGCCAAGCATTTCGAGCAATTAAAAATTCAACAACTACAGGGTCGAGTACTTTCACTCGATGCCAAAAATAAATCACTGCAAGTAGAAGAGGGCAATAAAAAACAACAAAAAATTAATTTTGATAAGTTACTGATTGCTACTGGTTCTGTACCTGTGCAACCCCCCATTCCCGGAATTGATTTGCCGGGAGTGCATCATTGTTGGACTTTAGAAGACGCCCGCGCAATTGATAAATTAGCTAAACCCGGAGCGCGTGTTTTACAAATGGGGGCAGGTTTTATTGGTTGCATCATTCTTGAGGCTTTAGCAAGCAGAGGGGTAGAGCTAACCGTGGTTGAAATGGGTAACCGGATGGTGCCACGCATGATGACCGAAAAGGCAGGCGGTTTAATTAAAGAATGGGTTCAAGCTAAGGGCATCACCGTTTTTACAGACACCAAAGTGGAGGCAATCACCCAAGGTAAATCAGCTTTAGCAGTGAAATTATCGAATGGTCAAACCATCGAGGTTGATTTAGTGATTTCAGCAGCAGGAGTGCGCCCCAATATTGCGTTTTTGCAAGACTCAGGCCTAGATATAAAAACTGGAATTTTAGTGAATGCGCAAATGCAAAGTTCAATTGCAGATATTTATGCAGCGGGTGATGTAACTGAAAGCGTTGATTTTCTCACTGGAGAGCGCATGATTAACGCCATTCAACCGAATGCTGCAGAGCAAGCTGGCGTTGCTGCGATCAATATGACCGGCGGTAAAGTTAACAGTATTGGCACCTTACAGGTGAATGTATTAGATACTTTAGGTTTAATTGCCTCCTCATTTGGCTTATGGTCTGGGGCTAAAGGCGGTGATCACATTGAACTGTGTGACCCGCAACGGTTCAAATATCTACGTTTAGAATTTTTAGGCGATGTCTTAATTGGCGCAACTAGCTTAGGTTTTACTGAGCATGTTGGTGTCTTACGTGGCTTGATACAGACCAAGATTGCCTTAGGCGCCTGGAAAGAAAGGTTGCTGCAAGATCCTACCCTGCTAGTGGAAGCGTATTTAGCGCAAGGGCAAGCACAATCTGCTTGAATGAATTAAGCTTTACTTATGCAAGTTACCCTCAAGCTTTTTGCCAGCCTCAATCGCTATTTACCCGCTAATAAAATCAACACGATTGAGGCGATTATTCAGGTGCCTGACGGTGCTACTGTAAGTCAAGTAATGGATATTCATTTTATCCCGCATCCGCAAGCCCATTTAGTCATGATTAATGGTAAATATATTCCACCACAGGATCGCTTGAACTCGGTTTTAAAAGAAAATGATGCCCTGGCGATTTGCCCCCCGGTTGCAGGCGGTTAATTTTTAGGGTGAATGCAATTCAAGTACAGCGAGTGATGGGTTGTTCGGCGGAAGATTTAATTCGTTGGCTACCAAACGCTTTGGGTGAATTACTACAATCTACTTCAGTAGTAATCGATGACAAAACGCATTATGACGTTCCCAGCGCCGCATTAGTGATTGCTGCCCACACCAAACCTGCTCAACAAATTGCTTTACTGAAAATTCCTGTGCTTGAGGTCAATTTTTCATTTGCAATGAGTGCTTTTAATGCAGAGCAAGTAGCGCAGGTAATAGCTAAATTTGATTTATATACCCGCAGGGGCGGCGGTTAAGACCAAAAGAAATTTAATTCGTATAAGCGTAATAAGGCCCTATACCAGCACTGCTCGCTCGTCCAGTAATGCCGATAAATACGGTTTTGCCAAAGAAAAAGGGCAGACCCCAGTCAAATAAATTGCCACCAATTTGACCGGTAATATTGTTATAAGCATAGTTCCCGTTAGCCACCAAAGTTCTGGCATTAGCAGCAGAAAAGGTCACATTACTTTGAATATTATTCTTTAAAGTAAGAGAGGCCATATATGATTGTGTGGCAGCGGGACAATAAAAACCAGCCAATGAGGCTGACGAACAATTTATCAAGACAGAACTTAAGCTTCCCGATGGAAAATAGAGCCCATTTGAACCGCTATCTATAAAGCTATTAATAAAAGTCGTGTTATTGAAGAAAGTGGTGAAATAACCGCTGCTAGTGGTGGGAATGACGTAAGAACCAGTCGATGAATTATTAGTTTGGGTGTCGATGCCAAAAGTTAGCGAGCCGGTGACTAATTTGGACCCCGTGACGCCAACAGCAGGAAGTTTAATGATCACGCCATTGTTATCAACAGGAAAAGCAGCAACGGGATTTTGCACCTGTAGATTGGGAGCTAGACTTAGGCTAATACGGCAATTACTGAAAGTCGTTGGGACGCAGTTAAAGTAACTTTGGCTATCGTTAATAAATAAGCCAACGCCTAAAATACCATTCGTCTTAAGGGTAGTTGAGATTTGCGTATCCTGTGAGCCACCGCATGCACTCGGAATCGCACTATAGCTTGGATCTGCCAGAATTTGAATCGGAATTGAACTTGCTACTTCCGAGCTCATTTTGACGTCGGCTAATTTCACCGGACCCCAGGCGGTACCACTAATAAATGAAGCGCACTCGAGAATGGACGCATTATTGACGACTACTGGACTAAGTTGTAATGGGGTGATAGTAGAGGCTAAAACGCGTAAGCC
>JBAXGQ010000156.1:0-3083 GCA_037139315.1 Burkholderiaceae bacterium | reverse complement strand
CTGCCCAGCACGATTCGAACGTGCGACCTACGCCTTAGAAGCTGGAAAAATGAGCAAAAACAATAGCTTAAACAATACTTTTAAGGTGTTTAGATCAGGTGTTCAGTAGGCACCGAGAACCTTGGAGTTAGGTGGAATGCCATGGATCTTGGGTGGCATTCACAGGGAGTTGGATGGTTTGGTGGGTAAATTTGTCGGGTAAACCGACAAATCGGCCTTAGGACTGTCATGTACTGTTGCTGATCAGTTTTTTGAAATTAATTGCTCTCAATTCACTAGGCCAACATTTATAACTTAGGCTTCGAAAATAATCCTAATAGTTGAGTAATTGCTAAAGCTGCAATTGTGCATGCAATTATTTGAATAATGATTGAATCCCAAATCACTAATCCATAAAGAAGTAGCACAACTATAAAAAACATAAAGTTCAAAATGATTGCTAGATGGCTTCTAAAAAAGCGTAGCAAAGGGATGGTTGGCTTAATATTTTTTTGGATGACTGCCTTATATAGCATCGTGGGAATAATGCCAGTAGTAATTGACGAGCCAAGTATCCCGCCAATAGATAAGAAAACAGACACATTGGCCTTGTCTGCATCAATTAATAGCGCTACTAAGACTAAAGCGACTATGGTTGGAATCGTAGGAAGCAGGTATTGGTTAATTAGACGCAGATTTTGTTCCTGAACTTGATTGTCTTGTACAAAAAATAGTCGTATCTGTACCCCTAGCTGAGCTGCACTTCGAATGGCTGCAAGGCCAGGTAAGATCAAAACTAACATCGCGCCAGAAATTTTTATAAACGGATCGGTAATTTTGCCAAGTTCAATGAGCACCGTGCCATGTAGCCCAATTAACTCAGCGGGCAATACACTCGAATCAACTGCAAAAATCCATAAAATCATCACTACAGCTTGAAAAATGATTCCCCAAAGGCTACCCTTAATAAATAAATTTGCCTCAGGATTATTAGGCAAAACATAGGTTGCAGAAGGAACAAGTAACAAAGGGCCAATAAAGGACAAGATCATCACACCTAAGAACCCAGACCATATATTAGGGGCTAAACCGCGATCATCTGTAAATGGCAATTGAATATATAGAATTCTTTCAAGATCTATAAATGGAATGAGGGCGGCAATTATGGCAAGCATAATTAGTAATGCTAATGCACCGGCAACAAGAGATAAGCTATGTGCAATCGATCCAAATGAAATTACTAGCAATATCAGTATGCCGAGCAGGGCAAGCCAAAAAAACTTAGGCCATCCAGTAAATGCATTGAGTGTCGCAACTATTGAAATAAAGCAGGCTACCAGCACTACAAAAAAGATAACCATAATTGCAAGAGCAGTAATCGTACCCGCTCTTTTTCCAAGATAAATTACAACTAAATCATGGAGATTTTTTGGTCTACTGTCAGGAGGCAACAAGACAATAGCCTCTGAAATGGCCGCAATACTTATACAAACAATTAAAGTAATAAACGCAATAATGCCTACCGACGGCAAAACTCCCAAAGGTGCAGCAGTGATTGGAAATGCTACGAAAGACATCGGCAGACTCACTAAAGCCATAAACGCAAAAGCGAGCCAAAATGGTGGTAGCTTTAAAACTTGATCGAGCTTAATGTGTATAGACATTAAGGTAGCTCCAATTGACAAAAGTTGAAATTCATAAAATGCTGAACATAACTATTAGCGAAGAGGTAAGGTTTTGACTGAAAAAGGTCTTAATGGAAGCCACAATGCCCTTTATGAGTGTACTATGTTCAAATCTGGGGCGGCACTAAAGATTAGGTCAGTTTAAGGTTATGGATTCTTTATTTATCTAGTAAGCCCAAGCAATCTTTAATAAATTCACAAAGGCATCAGGAGGGATTGCCATTGGCCCTAAGAAGGGGTGAATAAATAATACGAGGAAATAGACAACACCGGCGATAGTTGAACCTAGGAAAAAAATGAGAATGATATGAGTGCGTGCAGACTTCATTTCAAAGAGACAGGAAAAGCAGAGGAAGACGATCGTACTTATGAAAAGACCCAGCACTGCAGGGTAAGAAAGAGCAAAATGGGCACTGTAGATGCGGGTTCGCCGCAGACCCTCAACATCCCCCAGTAAAGTCAACATGTGTTGATGTGTATTGGATTGACCCGTATTCTGCGGTTGGAAATTATTAACAAGCCTAGTTATTTTTAATATCTCTTGGTAGGCCTCAATGCTAAATTGATTCTTACTTAGTAATGGCCACTCCTTATTGATCACTGTGCTTGTGTAGGACCTAAGACCCTCTTTGCCAGGGCGCTCAATTTCGGTTGGGAAAGCAGAAAACAAGTGATACATATTATTCATGGTACTAGCTTCTTTGGACACTGCTTCACTAACACCATTGTAGTTTTGCCAAACTAATACGGTAACAAAAGCAAATACGAGGCCATAAATAATCCCCATGGCGTTATAGATGTAGCCCGCAAATTCATAATCTTTTCCAAAACGATATTCCGGAATCAACTTTTGGAAGACCAAATAGACTGAATAGCAAATAGAGAGTACAAAAACTTCCATCAGCACTCGAAGCACCCAGTCAGAATGCTGCAGTGCAAATCTCAAAAAAGGAAAGTCCATACGCCCAGTCTTTTCTTATAATTTAAGAAAGTGTTCGAAATCTGGGGCGGTAGGTTTAGCAGGATGCTAAGTCAGCTCAAAGGTCTGTTGGGATCAGTCTAGCTGAGCTTGGCGAAGATAAGCAAGGTCTTTATAGAATTTATTACGAATATTTGAGATTGGAAGATTGAGCATAATAAACAGGGCATTTTGGTACGATCTCAAGGGCCAGGCCTTTGGCCTGCCCAGCACGATTCGAACGTGCGACCTACGCCTTAGAAGCATTCGTGGCTGTTCAAAAGTCTATATATTTCAATGATTTAAAGTATAAGAATGGTGCTGTGCAATAAAATGTGCAATGAGGTTTTGTAGGGAAAACCGTCATTTTCAGATGCCCGTCGATCGGCGATTTCGATCATCTTTAAAGATATTGCTATTGTTAATAGTATTTCGTATAATACTATTTAAAGTACTATTAA
>JBAXGQ010000155.1:0-3098 GCA_037139315.1 Burkholderiaceae bacterium | reverse complement strand
GACTCAGTTCGATTATCTGCAAGCTCAGCTAAGGTAGTTGTAAAGATGCGTTCACGTGGTGTGCTTACAGATTCTAATAAATGCACAGGTGTATTCATAGAGCGCCCTTGAGTAATTAATTCTTGTGCAATGCTCACTGCATCTTTGCGGCCCATGTAATACACCAAGGTATCTGCCGTTGCATGTGCGTTGGGAAGGCTTGCTGTGGGTGCAATCTGCCCAGCAGAGTCTGTGACTACATTGCTTGCTTGTGCTTGGGTAATGAAGGCCACACTCCGAGCTACACCACGCAAAGTTAACGATTGCTTAATGGCCGCTGCACCGGCGAGCGCAGCCGTAATACCTGGCACGACCTCAGTTGGCACACCAGCCGCTTCTAGGGCCCGCAATTCTTCATCAGCACGGCCAAATAGCATGGGGTCGCCACCCTTTAAGCGCACCACAATTTCATAGCGCTGGGCAGCATCAACTAAACGCTTATTAATAAAACGTTGCGATGATGATAATTGCCCGCAGCGTTTACCGACTGGTACGAGAATCGCTTGAGGACACAAAGCAAGCATTTCAGGCTCAACCAAAGCATCATGAAACACAATTTGCGCGCGCGCTAATAAGTTCGCTCCGCGTACAGTAATTAAATCGGCAGCGCCGGGTCCGGCACCAACTAAATATACCTTGCTCACTAAGCGGCCTGCAATTCATCTTCAAGACAGTTATGCTTAGCTGCTTGAATAAGTTGACTACGAGAATCGCGCCAGGCGTGTTGAAGGTTAACGCTGTATAGCGAGAATTGTTTCAAGGCCAAGGTTTGATCTTGATCTGCGCGCAAAGAAAATTGATCGAAACCAACCCGACTCATTTGCCGTAGTTGATCGATCAGCACATCTCCAATGGCTAAAATATTGCCTTGCCAATGCAAGCGCTCACGTAACAATGCGGCAGTACTATAGCCGCGACCATCCGTAAAAATAGGGAAATGAACAGCCACTAAAGGCCACACTGATGATTTTTCAATTACTGCAGCATGGGCGAGGACGTCATCGGTACCTGCAAACCAGACCGCGATCTCGCTCTGGGCAGTCCGCCTGGTGATCTCAGCGGTGTCTCGATGTTCTAGCCACCAAGAGAAGGGTATGATCACCTTGCCTACTACTGGGGGCAGGTCTGAACTAGGGTCTTGGGCTGATTTACCTTCGGCTAGTGGTAGGCCCCAAACGGTCCATTCATTCTGAATAAAAGTAGCGCGATGACCCAAGCGATATTCAACTAACGCAGTCATTTTCATACAAGCTCCGCTGATAATTTTTGATTCAGATAGGCAGCAGTTTTAAATGGCGCTAAACCTAAGCGGCGATAGGTATCGATAAAACGTTCATCAATGTGACGTTCATTCACATACACTTTGAGAATGTCATCCATGACCGCTGGAATATCGAGCGCACCAAATGATGGCCCGATTACTTTGCCAATAGCAGCGTCTATACCTTGTTCGCCGCCAAGCGTAATTTGATACCACTCTTCACCATCTTTATCGACGCCCAGAATTCCAATATTACCAACATGATGGTGCCCACAAGAGTTAATGCATCCCGAAATGTTGACGGATAAATCGCCTAAATCAAATAAATAATCTAAATTATCAAAGCGTTCTTGAATTGCTTTGGCAATGGGCAATGATTTAGCATTCGCTAATGAGCAAAAATCACCACCAGGACAAGCAATGATGTCAGTGAGTAAGCCAATATTTGGTAAAACTAAATTCGATTTTTTGGCTTCGGACCACAGGGCAAATAATTGACTTTGCTCAACATCAGCAAGCACTAAATTTTGTTCATGCGTTACCCGTAATTCTCCAAAGCTATAGACCTGTGCCAAGTTGGCAATCGCGCGCATTTGCTTGGCAGTCGCATCACCAGGAGCTTGTGTGGCATGGGGTTTAAGGGAAAGTACGACGCTAGCATAGCCTGCTATTTGGTGGGCGCGTACGTTACGCTCGAGCCAACGTTGGAAAGCTGGGCGTGAGCTTGTATCGGCTTGTATCGCAACTGTAGCTGAATCGAGTGATGGGAGTATTCGATATGCTGGTTTAGTAAAGTGTTGTGCAACGCGTTGCCACTCGGCAGGGGTAAAGTTGTGATCACTCTCTTGAATTTGGCGCCATTCAATATTCACCTGGCGCGCAAACTCTTCCGGACTTAAGGCCTTCACTAAAATTTTGATGCGGGCTTTATAGAGATTATCGCGACGACCAAAGCGGTTATACACCCGTAATAATGCAGTTAAATAGCTCGGCAATTTTTGCCAGGGTAAATTGGTGTGAACTAAATTACCTAGAATGGGTGTTCTACCCATTCCGCCACCGGCATAAATATCTGCCAGAATTTCGCCATTACTATCTTTGTGTAATTGAATGCCAACATCGTGACACAAGAGAACGGTGCGATCTTCTGTTGAGCCATTGATGGCAAATTTAAATTTACGCGGTAAGAAGGCAAACTCTGGATGCAAAGTAGACCATTGACGTAGTAACTCACAAATTGGCCGTGGGTCGACGACTTCATCAGCGGCAACTCCAGCAAAGGGGTCGCTGGTTATATTGCGGATGCAATTTCCCGAGGTTTGAATTGCATGCATTTCTACCTTAGCTAGATCAGCCAAAATATCTGGGGTCTGCTCAAGCTCAACCCAATTGAATTGGATATTTTGTCGGGTCGTGAAATGGCCATATCCTTGGTCGTAACGATCGGCAATATCCGCTAAAGTAAGTAATTGCTTACTACTTAGAAGGCCATAAGGGATGGCAACACGCAGCATATAAGCATGCCGCTGCAGGTAAAGCCCATTTTGTAAGCGTAAGGGCCGAAACTCGCTTTCTGGCAGACTGCCGTTAATGCGGCGTTCTACTTGGTCGCGGAATTGAATTACCCGCTCATCTACGAGCGCTTGGTCGATTGGGTCATATTGGTACATAGGAAAGGATTGTCCTAGAACCTGTTTATTTCTTTAAATAATATAAAGTTGATCTTATATATCTATTTAGTTATATCAAGTTGATAAAGTCTTTTTAAGGCCTTGAAGACCTATTTTTGAAAAGGCAA
>JBAXGQ010000154.1:0-3124 GCA_037139315.1 Burkholderiaceae bacterium | reverse complement strand
GAATAAAATCAAGCGAGATCATAACGATCGAGATTCATCACTTTAGTCCAGGCTGTTGCTGAAATGCATCTTTCGTAAACTCAATTAGTTTAAAGTTTGATGAAAATAATGTGCTGTTAAATACTACCTAAATAATCTCGTTTACCAATCTCAACGCCGTTATGACGCAAAATATTATAGGCAGTAGTTACATGAAAATACACATTAGGAATGGCATGGGCTAATAAAAACTGGAGGCCTTTGTAATGGGTCTCTTTATCGCCCCGCTTGGTAACGATGTCCTTGTCTTCAGTGCCATCAATCTGCTCAGGTTTAATTCCCTCGATAAAAGTAATCGTCTTAGCAATGCGTAACTGTAAATCTGCGATAGATTGTTCATTATCTTCATACACAGGAATTTCTACTCCAGCCAATCGGCCAACTAAACCTTTCGCTGTATCAGTTGCAATTTGAATTTGTCGGGTGAGGTTAAGCATATCGGGAAATAAACGGAACAAAGTAAAGGCGGTGGCATCTAATTTTTTCGCATCAATATGGGCTTGGGTCTTATCTAATATGGCCGATAGGTTCTTTAAAACATGGATGAAGCGCGGAGCGCTAGCTTGGTACATTGAAATCGTCATCATGAGCCTTTAGGTGTGGGGGGGGAAATAATTATGCGGATTCTTATATTACTCTTCTAATATGAATCCGGTACTAACTGATGGGCTGGTGCTTACTGGGCCTCAATGCCAGCAAACTGGGCGATCTTTTCATATTTTGTCATTTCTGCACGCACAAATTTCTTAAACTCATCTGTGGTCATTTGCCTAGAACGTATGCCTGCCTTAGCATAAGCATTCATTACTTCCTTATCTTGCATAGCTAAATTAATATCGGCGTTAATTTTTTGAATGATTGCTGCTGGCGTTGCGCTAGGTGCCCATAAACCAAACCACAAACTCATCTCATATGTAGGGTAGCCTTGCTCAGCTATCGTTGGAATATTGGGAGCAGCCTCAGAACGCATCTGGGTCGTTACGCCAAGGGCCTTTAATTTTCCAGCGTTGACTTGTGTAATTGCGGTGTCAAAAGCAATCATAAAAAAGGCAACACGATTACTCATGAGATCTTGCATTGCATCTGGCCCACCCTTATAGGGCACATGAACCATTTTAATACCAGCGATTTGATTAAAATATTCTGCCGCTAAATGGGTTGAGCTGCCAATGCCTGCCGATGCAAATGGAATTTCTCCTGGCTTGGCTTTGGCTGCCAAGACCAAATCCTTAAGGGATTGATACGGTCCACTGGGTGAGGTGGACATTAAATAAGGTGTGATTCCTAAAATATTAATATCAACAAGCGCTTTTAAGGGATCGTAGGGCAATTTTTTATAAATTGCTGGGTTGGCGGCATAAGAAGCTGACTGAACTAAAAGCGTATAGCCATCAGGTTCGGCGTTCACTACTGCGCCCGTCCCAATTAAACCCCCTGCTCCAGGGCGATTTTCTACCACTACCGGCTGCTTCCAAGTTTCACTTAAATTCTTAGCCACAATCCGCGCCACAATATCAACTCCAGAACCGGGCGTTAGGGGCACAATGAATTTAACCGGCCGATTTGGGTAAGACTGGGGCGACTGCGCCGTACTGTACGAACTAAATAAAATAAAAATACAGGAAAGTATTATTTTGATTTTTTGTTCCAAGTGATCACCTATCTTTGTGGCATATTTTGAATTGAATATCCGACGCTAATATTAGCGCCCTGCGGAATTGCTGGCATCGTTAAATTCCAATCCAACCAAGATTCGCGCATTGCCGTTAATCGCGCGGGGAAATATTCCGCTAAATTTGCTCGCTCGCGCTCATCTGCTGCAATATTAAAAAGATACTCATTTTCATCGACCTGAAGATACTTCCACTCATCTAAACGATAAGCCCGTTGTGCTCGATAATTCATGCGCCAATAAAGCGGTCTTTCAAATCGGTGGGTGGTGCTTTTTAAAATGGGTAGCATGGATATCCCATCGAGAGGAAAATCTGGATCTATTAACGCACCAGCTATATCCAATATAGTTGCCGTCCAGTCCATCGTGATGCTAATTTGTTCGCTCACTTGATTCTGCGCAATGAGGGCCGGCCAATGCACAATCCAGGGCACGCGGATACCACCCTCAGTTAAATCCATTTTCCCGCCGACCAAAGGCCAGTTATCAGAGAACCGCTCGCCACCATTATCGCTTGTAAAAATAATCAACGTGTCATTAAGCAAATTTTCTGCTTGCAGAGTAGAAACTATTTTGCCAATACCTTCATCCATGTGATGGATCATTTGCTGATAAGTTTTTACATTACCGCCATGCAGATGAAATAAATTATTTTTTACTTCACTTGCCAGATGGGTATCATCTCTTGTTTCCCAGGGCCAATGCGGGGCAGTGTAATGAAGGCTAATAAAAAAAGGGGCTCCCTCCCGCGCCGCTACAGATTTTTTTTGAATATATTCAATGGTTTTATTAGAAAGTAAGTCTGTTAGATAACCTTCTTCGGTAGACTCCTCATCATTGAGCCAAAGATCATGAATTCCCTGTGAGTCACAATGGGTAAAGTAATCAACGCCACCTGCCATTGGCCCAAAAAATTCATCGTAGCCTGAAAGTAAAGGTCCAAATTGGGGCGGGAAACCTAGATGCCACTTGCCAAATAAGGCGGTTTGATAGCCAGTCTTCCGCAGCATTGATGGCAAAGTAGGTATATCCACTGGCAATCCTAAAATTGTGTTGCCTCTACTTTTAAAATTAATTGGTTCCTCAGCGGCCCCACGCAAGCGATACTGATAACGTCCAGTCATCAAAGCAAAGCGCGTTGGCGAGCAGACTGGTGAGTTTGAGTAACCCTGAGTAAAACGAATGCCATTGAGCGCTAATTGGTCTAAGTTGGGTGAAGCATTTGACTTAGCACCATAACAGCCTAGATCTGCATAACCTAAGTCATCAGCAACAATAAAAATAATATTAGGGCGAGTCACGCGCTTTTATTCTCTATAGTTAGCTGAGATCTTGTCAAAAGAGGATCGACTATGATTACCATGATTCACTACCTGGTTCGCCTTTAAAAGGTCCGACTAACTCTGGAGTAAT
>JBAXGQ010000153.1:0-3129 GCA_037139315.1 Burkholderiaceae bacterium | reverse complement strand
AAGATGGATACTGCGCCCCCTAGCAAAACTGCAAACATATCGAGCGCCATCGTCGCTAAAATTAACTCGTGCTTCCGCACATAATTAAAACCTTCTAAAAAACTCGTAAAGAAATGACTGGGTACAGTACTGAGTGGCGTTTTTTGTGCTGGAATGAGCCAAGAACCATATAGGCCCACAGCAGCACAAATACCGGCTAGACAATAAGTCCAAGATAAACCAGCCAAGCCAATGAGTAGCCCGCCGATGCCAGGTCCGGCAACGACACAAATTTGAAATACCGAAGAAGCGAGCGCGGTATAGCGCGTGAGTTCGGCGCGGGGAATAATTTGTCCAAAGATGGCGGTATATGAGGGGCGCATCAGCGCTCTGCCGACTCCAATAAAAGCAACTGCCGTATAAATAAGGGGTACTGGCGGACTAATTAAATTGAGTGCAATAGCAGCAAGGAAAAACGCCACAGCAATATGAATTGAGCAGGCAATAGCCGCAATCAAACGGCGCGAGTAGGTGTCGACAGCATGACCTGAATAGAGTGCAAAGGCAAAATAAGGTACCAGCTCAGCTAAGCCTACTAACCCAAGAGAAACCACACTATTGGTTAGTTCATAAATATGCCAACCCACGGCAACCATAATAATTTGGTAGTTGAGGGTGACGCCAATGCGGTAGATTAAAAGCGTTTGAAATGCTTTACGAGTAGACATCTTGAGTTCATGTTCCAAATAGGAGCCGCAGGGGCGTTGTAATAAGCGTGAGCAGCCAAATAAAAAATGCACTGAGCGGCTGCATCCACCAAGTGGTGATGAAACCCGTGAAAGCTAAACCAAGCACAATAAAAAATCCCCATGGCTCTATTTTTCCCAAGGCCAGTGATTGGCGTATTGGTAAGAGGCCTGACAAAATACGGCCACCATCCAATGGCGGCAAAGGAAATAAATTAAACACCAGCAAGCCAATATTCCAGAGTACCCCTGCTTTAGCCATTGAAATAAGAAAAGGCTCATCGATACCGAATCCTTGCAACGCAATCCATAGGGCAGCCCAAATAATGGCTTGGATAAAATTCGAGCCTGGACCAGCTAAAGCAACCCAAATCATATCGATTTTGGGGTTACGTAAATGGTCAAAACGAACCGGTACCGGTTTCGCGTAACCAATTAAAAACGCTGACCCCATTAAAATAAGTGCTAAGGGGATTAAGATGGTGCCAACCAAGTCGATGTGTTTAGCGGGATTCAGGGTAACGCGACCCAGTACATATGCCGTGTTATCACCAAAACGCTTAGCCGCATAACCATGGGCTGCCTCATGAATGGTGATGGCAAAAATGAGCGGAATTGCATTAATGGCGACAGCTTGGATAGAATAGTCAGTAATCATGACAATATGATATCGATAGGAGTAAATTGTGACGGAAGAAAAGAAACCAGAAAATAAGAATCCAGCTAAGCCAGCAGTGGGTAAGCCCCCAGCACGGCCAGTAGCTAAGGGCCCCCAGAGCTTAGGTGGGAGACCACAAGCAGGCTTTGGCGGTGGCAAGGGCATGATGCGCAAGGCCGGCCGTGGACGTTAACGGGCATTTAGCGCTCTCCTGGGTAGCCAAAGTAAGATCCTGACCACTTATATAGTGGATAATTCAAGCTAACGCAGAAAAAGTAGGGGAATTAAATGAATGAATGGCATGGTGAAGAAAAATCGGCAATTAATCGCAAGATTATTGTTTTAGTCGTTATGTTAGCGGTGGCAACGAGTTTGGCAATTTTATTTGCGGTTACTGCCGCACATATTGGGTACGTTTTTAGATAAACGACAGCCGTATTCAGTTACAACCACTCGTTTTTCTTGGCCATGGCAGCCCCATGTATGCGCTGGAGGCTAATCGGTACACTGCGGCCTGGGCAGATTTAGGCAAAAACCTCACCCGGCCCGCTGCTATTTTAGTTATTTCAGCCCACTGGTTAACCCGCGGAGTTTGGGCTACAGCGATGCAAATGCCCCAAACGATTCATGATTTTGGCGGCTTTCCAGAAACCTTATTTTCACTACAATATTCGGCACCCGGTAGCCCCCAACTAGCACAGCGGGTAAAAACCTTATTGGCACCAGAGACAGAAGTCGTTTTAGAAGAAAATGAATGGGGTATTGATCATGGCGCTTGGTCGGTGCTGCGCTATCTCTATCCTGCTGCAGATGTGCCAGTAGTACAAATGAGTTTAAATGGCAGCTTAGATGCCCAAGGACATTATGATTTGGCGCGTCAATTAGCGCCTTTGCGGGCAGAAAATATTTTAATTCTGGCGAGTGGCAATGTGGTGCATAACTTACGACTTATTCATTGGCAGGAAGATGCTACCCCCTATCCCTGGGCGCTGGAGTTTAATCATTTCTTTTTGCAGGCGATGCAATCAAACCAACATCAGGCTTTAATTGACTACGAGAGTCTTGGCGAGGTTGCCCACTTAGCGATTCCTACACCCGAACATTATTGGCCGGCACTTTATCCGCTAGCTTTACAGCTGCCAGGTGAAAAAGTGACTGTCATTACTGATGGCATTGAAATGAGCTCAATTAGTATGTTGAGCTTCATGATTCAATAGGACTCGCTTTTCGTAGCCCGAGAACATTGTCAAGTTATTCAGGCTTGATATTGTGGGCCTTCACTACTGCACTCCACTTAGCTGCTTCAGATTTAATTAGTGCAGCAAAATCTGCAGGTGTGCCGCCGCCAATTTCGTTACCTTGAGAGAGCATCAGTTCCCGAAACTGGGGATCTTTTAAAGCTTCATTTGCAGCTGCATTCAGTTTATCGATAATCGCTTTGGGCGTACCTTTAGGGGCAACTAAACCTTGCCAATTAAGCACTTCAACTTTAGGGTAACCAAGCTCAGTAAAGCTGGGGATAGCGGGCAAGAGTGGTGAGCGTTTTTTACTGGTAATGGCTAAAGCACGGAGTTTATCGCCTTTAATGCTCGGCATCGCTGAATACATTTGATCAAACATCATATCAACATTGCCGGCCATTAAATCGGTCAGGCCAGCGGAGCCGCTTTTATAGGGCACATGAATCATCGTAATGCCAACGCTATCCATAAATACTTCGGCAGAGAGTTGATGACTTCCCCCAAT
>JBAXGQ010000152.1:0-3138 GCA_037139315.1 Burkholderiaceae bacterium | reverse complement strand
TAGGGATTGGGGAAATTGGCCTGGATTATTTTGTCGAAGGGCTTGATCCCAAGCGTCAAGCTTTTTTCTTTGAGGCACAACTTGATTTAGCGCAGCAATTAAATCTACCTGTGATCATGCATGTGCGACGCTCACAAGACGCGATTTTGAAAGCACTACGTCAAAGAAAAATCACGGGTGGTATTGCCCATGCTTTTAATGGCAGCTTTCAACAAGCTGAGCAATTTTTAGATCTGGGTTTTAAGTTGGGCTTTGGAGGTGCGGCAACTTATCCACGGGCCTTACAAATTCGGCGCCTGGTAAGTGATTTACCAATGAGTGCGATGGTGATTGAAACCGATGCCCCAGATATACCACCAGCATGGTTAAGGGAAGAGGGGATTCATGATAACGAACCGGCTTTTTTGCCCCGCATTGCTAAAGAACTGGCGCAGCTAAGGAACTTAGAGCCAGCAGAATTTGCACAAGCGGTTTGGCAAAATGCTGCTGCAGCATTGCCGCGCTGGGCGCCTTTACTGGGCAAAATAAATTCTTCTCAAGTAGTATAGATTTTGCGTTATGGTATAGCGGCGTGGATCGCCGGGGGTTCTCTTGTACTATTTTTTTCCGCACTATCACAGCTATTTGTTGTTGGTTTAGCGGTAGCGATTTTAGTCTGCACTATTGCCTGGAAAATATCTTCTTACCACCGCTTACTAGGTATTAGCCTATTATTTTTATTGGGTTGCGCTTGGACTACCTGGTCTGTTTACGAGCGCTTAAATACCGAGCTTGCTGCACAATATGAAGGCGTTGATTTACGGGTTGAGGGGTATATTGATGCCTTGCCCCAAGGCGATGTTCGGGGCGCGCGATTTTCTTTTGTGATTGATCGATATTTAAATGCAGAATTAAATTCCTTACCATTGCCACGCAAAGTATATTTAAGTTGGCAAGCGCCTTGGCGAACTCAGCAAGCTATTCCGGAAATAAAGCCAGGCCAAGTATGGCAACTACAGATTAGATTAAAACGCCCACATGGTAATTTAAATTTATATAGCTTTGATTTTGAGCGCTGGTTATTTCAATATGGATATCGCGCTAGTGGTTCAGTACGATCGGGTGAGTTGTTGATCGAAAAAACCATAGTTCTACCTTGGTCTTTTTTTACCATGGTAGAGCGGCAGCGTTGGTCTTTGCGCGATAAGATTCAGCGCTTAGTACCTGCGGATGCCCCATACCGTGGCGTACTAATCGCTTTAGTGCTAGGCGATCAAAATGCGATTCCTCAAGCAGATTGGCAAATATTTAATGCGACTGGTATCGGTCACTTAATCAGTATCTCAGGCTTGCATGTCACGATGATTGCAGGATTGGGGGCAGCCCTAGCGGGACTACTATGGCGAAGAGGCGCATTACCCTTGTGGTGCCCGATTCCTAAAGTAGCAGCGGTAGCCGGATTTCTCACTGCATTTGCATATGCTTGGTTAGCTGGCTTTCAAATTCCTGCGCAGCGCACTATGTATATGGTGGGGGTTGTGGCGGTAGCGCTTTGGTCCGGACGGACCCCTCGTACATTTGATATTTGGTGGTGGGCTCTAGTGTTGGTTTTTTTGATAGATCCAATGGCACCGTACACCCCAGGTTTCTGGCTTTCATTTGGTGCGGTTGCTGCCATTCTTTATTCGATGGGTGACTCAGCGGGTTTACTGGGTATTCCTACTGGAAAAGAACTCGAGTCGTCTTGGTGTACACGAACCATCATTGCTTTGCGTGAAGCTTGTCGAGTTCAAGCAGTTGTGACGATTGCCTTAATACCATTTACCTTGTATTGGTTTTATCAAACTTCCTTAGTTTCGCCGCTAGCAAATGCCCTGGCAATTCCTTTAATTAGTTATGTAGTGACACCACTTGCTTTAAGCGGTGCATTTTTACCGGAATGGCTTGGTAAGCCCTGCTTAATTTTGGCGCATAGCTGCATGGAATGGTTGGGCCAGGGATTAACTTGGCTCGCATCACTATCTTGGGCGGTAGCTTGGTCTCATCAACCTGCAATTTGGGCTTGTACCTTATCGTTGCTTGGTATAGCACTAGCGATTCGTCCCGGTCAAATTCATTTGCGTTGGCGAAGTCGCTGTTTTGGGCTAATACTTTGCACCACTTTATTTTGGCCCAATTCAGTTGGCTTAATTCCAGGTGAATTTAGGGCAAGTGTTTTTGATATTGGCCAAGGTACTGCGGTTTTAATTGAAACTGCTACACGACGTTTACTTTACGATGCTGGTCCAATTCAAGGAAAACACAATGATGCAGGTCAGCAAATCTTATTGCCATACTTTCGTGGGGAAGGTATTACTGCGATTGATCGCTTGGTGATTAGTCATAGCGATAGTGATCATGTGGGTGGAGTAGCCAGCTTACTCAAGGGTGTGAAGATCAACTCATTTATAGGATCTTTGCCGAAGCATAACCCTGTGCTGAAAAAAATTCAAGCAGCAAATATTCTTAGCTTGCCTTGTCGCTATGGGCAATATTGGCAGTGGGATGAGGTTGAGTTTCGAATTTGGCATCCTAGCGAGATCACCACTTTTGATACGAGCGAATATAGAGGTAAACCGAATGAAATGAGCTGCGTATTAGAAGTGAGAAATACACGGACATCCTTTTGGTTGACCGGCGATGTTGAGAAGCAGGCAGAAGCTGCAATAGTAAGTCGTTTAAATCAGCCAGAATTTGTGGGCTTTGATTTAGTGACCCTGGCTAATCGAGCCTTAATTTTTATGGCACCCCATCATGGCAGTAAAACTTCTTCCTCGCTCGAATTGCTAAGATTATTGAGACCTGATGCTGCATTTGCTCAAAACGGTTATCGCAATCGCTACGGCCATCCCCATCCTTTAGTTAGCGCTAGATACCAAGTATTAGGAATTCCTTTAACCAACACACCTTTAACAGGCATGCAAACTTGGGTCGCACGCCGAACTCAATTAGAGACCAAATTTATGCGTAATAAAGTACGTCGGCTTTGGCATGATCAAATGCCTAACTAAGCAACCCGCGTCTTAAGGACTGGCAAGCCAGCGACAAAACCTTCAAGTACATCACCTTTTTTTACTGCAGCTACACCAGCAGGCGTGCCAGAAAAGATTAAATCACCTG
>JBAXGQ010000151.1:0-3167 GCA_037139315.1 Burkholderiaceae bacterium | reverse complement strand
GTATGCAATGGTTATCGGCTATCTTGGGGTCATGCTAGTCTTTTTGCAAGATGTCGGCTCTAAGGGCGATAATGCTTGGCTCGGCGCCCTTCTTGTCTTTGGTAGCACCTGTATGTACGCAGCGTACTTAATTTCTGCTGGTGAGATGGTAAACCGCATTGGAAGTATGCGTCTAGTAACTTATGCTACATCCGTTTCCGCCATATTTAGCGCAATTCAAATCGGCTTCCATCAGCCCAGCGCCTTATTTACACAACTACCCCAAGTTTATTGGTTGAGCCTAGTGAATGCCAGTATTTGCACGGTCATACCGATGTTTTTAATTATGATCGCCATCCAGCGGGTGGGCTCTTCAGTAACTGCCCAAGCAGGTATTTTGGGGCCCCTAGCAACAGTTTTTATGGGCTGGTATTTTCTGGATGAAACAATGTCACTGATGCAAATTTTTGGCATGGCTTTGGTGGTAGCTGCCATGTGGTTACTAGTGCGCAACCGTGAAGCGATTACGAGCTAATTTTTAGCCGAGCGCTAGCTCAGCAACCTGTAGGCTCTGTGCTACCTGAGCAGCGATCTCAAAAGAATGCAAGCGTGCTTGATGATCAAAGATTTGGCCAGTCATCATTAATTCATTTGCTCCGGTACGATCAATTAGGTCTTGTAAGCCAGCCTGTAAGGTACTAGGCGAACCGACGACAGTACAGGCTAGCATTTGCTCAATTGCTGCCATTTCATGAGGCTCACAAAATGTGCTGATGTCATCAATTGGCGGTGGTAATTGACCGCGGGTATTGCGTCTCATGCGCACAAAATTTTGCTGTAAAGAGGTAAACAAATAATTTGCCTCCTCATCTGTGTCTGCGGCAACAATATTAACGCCAATCATGACATGGGATTTTGCTAATTGTGCGGAAGGTTTAAAGCCTGCTTGATAAGTACGCACTGCATCTAATAAATAATCCGGCGCAAAATGCGAAGCAAATGCATAAGGCAAACCAAAGTGTGCGGCCAGTTGCGCACCATAAAGGCTAGAACCTAAAATCCATAAAGGCACTTCCAAGCCCATTCCAGGAATAGCCCGCACTGCCTGCCCCGCAGAGTCAGCAGCAAAATACTGCTGCAATTCCAATACATCTTGCGGAAAGCGGTCATCGCTACCCATTAAATCCCGGCGCAAGGCGCGAGCAGTCAACTGATCGGTACCTGGTGCACGACCCAAGCCTAAATCAATGCGCCCTGGAAATAATGAGGCCAAGGTACCAAACTGTTCAGCAATGATCAGTGGCGCATGGTTCGGCAACATAATGCCGCCAGAGCCGACCCGTATGGTTGATGTACCACCAGCTACGTGGGCAATTACCACTGCTGTAGCTGAACTCGCATTACCAAGCATATTGTGATGTTCGGCCAACCAAAAACGGGTATACCCCCAGCGTTCAGCGTGTTGCGCTAAGTCGCGTGAATGATGCAGCGCATCGGCGGCTGTAGCGCCCTGCGGAATAGGGGATAAATCTAAAATTGAACAAGGAAAGGACATTAATAATTAATCTACTTTGGCGCCAGATATTTTGACAACTTGCGCCATCTGCTCATAATTACGCCGTAATAATTGGTTTAATTCATCGGGCGTCATCGTGCCTGCCTCAATACCTTGTGCTTTAAAGCGCTCACTTATCTCTGGCCGCTTCATTAGCTGAGTAATATCCAGTGAAATTTTATTGATGACTTCTTTTGGAGTCGCTGCAGGCGCCAATAACGCAAACCAACTATCAAAAACATAGCCTTTAAGGGTATTGTTAATGGGTAATATTCCAGGCACAAAGGGCGATGGTTTTTCTGTAGTTACACCGAGAAAACGAATTCGACCGTCTTTAGCAAATGGTAAAGCAGAAATATTTGCTGCGATAACAGCCTGAGAGCGGCCCGCTAAAAGTTCATTAATCGCTTCGCCAGTTCCCTTGGTCGGAATATGGGTCATTTCCAAGCCAGCTAAACCAGTAAAGTAAGCCATAGCCAAGTGCGAAGCACTGCCATTGCCAGCGCTCGCAAAATTAAATTGTCCAGGTTTTGATTTCACGAAAGCAATAAATTCTGCCACAGTCTTGGGTGGAAACTCTGCATTCGTCATCAACACATATCCGGTATTACCAAGATATGCTGCGCCCGTAAAGTCCTTCAACGGGTCGTACGGCATTTTTGAAAAAAGTGAGCCATTGATGTTGTGGCTTGCGGCTGCAACCACCAAGGTATAACCATCAGGAGCAGACTTCGCCACCAAGTTGGTACCAACGGTACCGCCTGCACCGGCGCGATTTTCTACTATTACAGGTTGACCAGAAACGCTAGCCAGTTCATTTGAAAAAGAACGCGCCAGTAAATCTTGCACCCCTCCGGCAGAAAAGGGCACTACTAGCTTGACAGGGCGCGATGGCCAAACATCAGCAGCATTGGCGTGGAGACTAAAAAAAGCCAAAATCATCAGTAGAAAAGTTCGCATAGGCTCTACAGTAGCAGAAATCACCTTAATTGGGATGAAATCACAATGCCTGCGACAATTAAACCAAAGGCGGCAGCATGAAATAAATGCGGCATATCACCCAACAGCGCCGCGGCAAAGAGTGCGGTAAATAAGGGAATCAAATTCCCAAAAAATCCCGCTATATTTGGGCCTGCAATCGCTACGCCAGCACCCCAACAGCGATACGCAATTAGAGCTGGCCCTAGGCCACAAAAAATCAGTAGGGGCCAAGATAGGGTCGGGCTTAAATCGATTTGTGACAGCCCTAAACTAAATTCAAGGGACGCAAATAAAAGTGACCAAATTAAACCCAAGACAATTTGCGCTAATAAAAACTCTGTCCAGGGCCATTGCTTTTCTGGGCTTTTGCCAGGCTTACTGAGCATCCAGCTATAACACGCCCACAGCAAGGTAGCTGCAACCATTAACATATCACCAGACACAAACTCCAAGGTTAAAATACCATCTAAATCGCCCCGCGATAAAACAACTGTAACCCCAATAATTGATACGACTGCACCTAGCATTTGCCATAGGTGAACTCGATTTTGATAAAAAATAGAACCTATTAATAACATCCAGATAGGCATGCTGGCACCAATTAAAGTGACATTAAGCGGTGAAGAAGTTTCAAGGGCAATATATAAAAAAG
>JBAXGQ010000150.1:0-3182 GCA_037139315.1 Burkholderiaceae bacterium | reverse complement strand
GCCTCATCAACACTAAAAACAGGCATCCCATTGGGCACTGGAACATGAAATTGGCGCAAGATTGCTTTGCTTTGGTATTCGTGAATTTTCATAACTACTCCTGAAACGGGATTTGACTAAGCTTAACTGCGTAAGTCTAGCATTTTGCGGTGTCGGGGCTTAGATTTATGCCCAAGGAGCTACTTACTGCTTATTGGGCTTACCGCTGATAATTCTAGCCACCAGATCGGCATTAAAGCCTTTAGAGACCAGAAATCGGTATTGCCGCGCCCTTTCTTTAGGGTCGGTGGCGATGATGTCAAACTTTCTCTCCCACAGCTCTTTAGCGCGGGCAAATTCGCTTAGCTTCAGTTGCTCAAGTAGATCAGCGCTATGCTCGGAACTAACCCCTGCTCTATTTAATTCGCCCTGAATTTTTCGCATACCATAGCGCTCGCTACGGCGGCGCACTAAAGCTTCGGCAAAACGGGTATCGGAGAGCCATCCACGCTGCTCAAAATCATCGAGAATGCTTTCGATTGTGAGCGTATTATCACCTTCGGCTGCATCTATTTGAGAGGCGTATTCGCTTAATTTACTGCCTAGGTCTTTACGACTGTATTCACGCAAAGATAAAAGGCGCAAAGCCCGAGCTTTGAGACTCGGGCTTTTGAACTTACCGGCTTTTAGAACATCGCCTGGATCAGGCATCAGCCGACTCTAACTCCTCATCACTCAGCACACTAGCAACCACTTGTGTGCCTGACTTGACGCCTAATTTCTCACGAATTTTGGCTTCAATTTCTTTAGCAATTTCTGGATTTTCTTTTAAGAATTCGCGCGCGTTATCTTTGCCTTGACCAATACGCTCTGTGTTGTAACTATACCAAGAGCCTGATTTTTCGACGATATCGGCTTCAACACCCATGTCGATAATTTCTCCCTCACGCGAAATGCCCGTACCGTACATGATATCGAAGATCGCCTCACGGAACGGTGGCGATACTTTGTTTTTTACAACCTTCACACGAGTTTCATTGCCAACTACTTCATCACCCTTCTTGATACTGCCAATGCGGCGAATATCTAAACGCATGGTGGCATAAAACTTTAATGCATTACCACCTGTAGTCGTTTCTGGTGAGCCAAACATGACACCGATCTTCATCCGAATTTGATTGATGAAAATGACCATTGAGTTAGTGCGCTTGATAGTACCCGTTAATTTACGTAAGGCTTGGCTCATTAATCGAGCCTGTAGACCAGGCAATGAATCGCCCATATCGCCTTCGATTTCAGCGCGAGGTACTAACGCGGCTACGGAGTCGATCACAATTAAATCGATTGAACCTGAGCGTACTAATGCGTCAGCAATTTCAAGTGCTTGCTCACCTGTATCTGGCTGGGATATTAAGAGATTATTAACATCCACTCCTAAGCGAGTTGCATATTGCACATCTAAGGCATGTTCCGCATCAATGAATGCGCAGGTGCCGCCAATTTTTTGCATCTCGGCAATGGCATGCAGTGTGAGTGTCGTTTTGCCCGATGCTTCAGGACCGTATATCTCGATTACCCGGCCACGCGCTAAACCCCCGACACCTAAAGCAACATCGAGCCCTAAAGAACCGCTTGATACGACTTGTATATCGCGATTAATTTCAGCATCGCCCAATCGCATGATTGAGCCTTTACCGAATTGTTTTTCAATTTGCGCTAAAGCTGCTGATAGCGCCTTTTGTTTGTCTCCGCTCATTCCGTCAAACTCAGATGAGGCTGATTTTTTCTTGTCTTCCATGGCTATCCTTTTCGCTTTTAACTGGGCTTGACCCGTTTCCTGTTTCTTTGTTTCTGACAACTTAGGAGTTACTGTATATAAAAACAGTAGTCTTTGCAAGCACTGAATTTATTTAGGACTATTTTTTTCTGGATAGGGGGCAGTTTTTGACACTTGTCTAGCCCAAAATAGAAAAATAGGCATCCCCATTGCCCAAATAAATCCAATTAAAACAATGGCTTGCGATTTATTACCCCAGCTGGCGGCACCCAATTCAACGCCTGCTATGTAGGAAAGGGGGCCAAAGATAGCCCCTAATAACGCCCCCATGAGGGGTTTACCCAAAAGCCAAGCCATCGACTGATTAAGGGTGCTAGCAAACAAGATCCATAAGGTCCACATCCAAATGGGCGAGAGAAATGCAAAGGGCACAGGAGAATTAAATTGGAGGAATCCTAGCTGCAACAACAGGGTATCACCCACTAGGCCGTAAAGCCCAATTTTGCCAAATAATGCCAGCGTGTTTTTTTTAAAGGGGGTTTGCCATACTGAAATCGCCACTAAAGCCAAAGAAAATAGTACGCTGGCTACAACATGACCAGATGCGCCACCGAAAATACAGGCGAACCAGCCCACCTGAAATAAAACAAAATTGGCAATTTTTTGTCGCACAGAAAATTGTTTGCGCTTAGCGCTTATAAAAAGCGAGGGTGACTTCACCGAGATAAATGCCAAACTTACTCATCTTGGCTTTATTCAACATTACCTTATCGGTCATTAAGTACATCCAGTCTTCAAATTGCACGTTATAAATCGAGCCATCGACGGGCAGTGCCAAGGTGTATTGCCAGTTCAGGGCATTGCCTGCAACCTCTCCTAGTGCCTCGCCCACAACATCGCTGGCTGTACCTGAAAAGCGCCCTGGGGCAGTTTCTACTAAAGTCCAAATACGTCTTTGTTTAGTGCCATCCGAATACGTGAAATCTTCATCAAGTGTGCCCACATTTTTGCCATCCTTGATGACCCAATTGGCTTTTATCACGACCGTAAATCGTTTGACTACGGTGTCGCTGCGATCAGTGAACAAACCATAAGCATCAAGCGTGCCATTAAAATATTCGGGCAAAACCAACTTGGGCTGTTGCGCAGCATAGAGTGTCACGGGTGTGCTTGAGCAGCCCACTACCGAAACAAGCGCCATAAATAGGAGTGCTATGGCAGAAAATAGGGATAGAGGTCTTAATTTGGTAATTTGCATTTCGATAGCATACTGAAAAAAGCACTTACGTGGCTTTTCTGTGACTAGGTGAACTAGTATCGGTAAAACTGAATATGGTGGCGAATCAGGGATTTGAACCCCGGACCTGCGGATTATGATTCCGTCGCTCTAACCAGCTGAGCTAATTCGCCGAACTGGTAATTATAA
>JBAXGQ010000149.1:0-3196 GCA_037139315.1 Burkholderiaceae bacterium | reverse complement strand
TAGTCTACCAAGATAATAGATGTTTTAAGTTTATCAAAGTTAAAATAAAGCTACTTTTAATGGAGGTTCACTCTTGCGCGTTCTCACCATCTCAATTGGCAAAGTGGCTCCCTTACCTGGGGTAGACCACCCTGAATTTACAGTAGTACCCTCGGCGATTCATAAATTACCCGTTAGCCAAATCGCCAATCCAAAACCTATTCTAATTGGGGTGTTAGGACTTGATGGCGATGAACAAGCCAACCTTAGCGTACATGGTGGTATCGAAAAAGCGGTTTATGCCTATCCCAGTGAACACTATGATTTTTGGAATACGCTCTTAAGCCAACATAGCCAACAAACGATTGTTTTAAACCATGGTGCGCTCGGTGAAAATCTCACCATTACCGGCCTGCTTGAGGCAGACGTATATATTGGCGATCGCTGGTGCATTGGGACTGTTGAGCTTGCGGTAGTGAAGTTACGTGAACCCTGCTTTAAATTTAATGCCAAGCTGCGATTTAACGGTGCGGCTAAGGCTATGCTGAAAAATGCTTATTCTGGTTGGTATTTACGGGTACTAAAACCTGGCTTAATAACTGCAGGTGATTTAATTGAAGTGACACCAGGTCCTCGAGAAATTTCGATAGCGCAGCAAAATAAACTACTGATGAATAAGTAGTTTATTTTATCGGAAGACTAAAAGAAAAAACCCGATTGTTTTTGGCAATCGGGTTTTTTACTGAACTAGTTACCTACCCTAGTCACGTGCATAAATATCGATATCTTTTGTTTCTTTTACAAAAAGGATACCAATTACTAAAGTAACAGAGGCGACAATAATCGGATACCACAGACCATAATAAATATTGCCGTTTTGTGCCACTAAAGCAAAGGAGATCGTCGGTAAGAGACCGCCAAACCAACCGTTACCAATGTGATATGGCAATGACATGGAAGTGTAACGAATGCGGGTTGGGAACATTTCAACCAAGGCAGCTGCAATTGGACCATACACCATCGTTACTAAAATAACCAAGTAAACCAAAAGTAAAATCACCATTGGCACATTGATATCCGCAGGATTTGCTTTCGCAGGGTAGCCAGCAGCGTTTAATGCATCACGAATTTCTTTTTTGAATTTCGCATCTGCTGCTTTCGCATCATCTTTAGACAATCCTTTAGCGGTATAGCCATTAATGACAGTATCACCAATCTTAACCTGTGCAACTGTTCCTGGTGCAGATGGAATAGTTGTATAGCTTGCTGAATTTGAAGCCATCACTTGCTTAGCGATATCGCAAGAACTGGTGAACTTCACTGTGCCTGTTGGGTTAAATTGGAATGAGCACTCTGCAGGATCAACTGTAATTGAGGCTGGTGCAGTTGCCATTGCTTTTTCTAAAGCTGGGTTAGCAAAGTGCGTGAGGCCATTAAATACCGACACTGGCGTATTCGGTATGTAAGTAATGATAGCTAATAACAGGCCAGCCATAATGATTGGCTTACGGCCAACCTTATCAGACCATGCGCCAAATACAATAAAGAATGGTGTACCCAATAATAATGCGGCTGCAACCATTAAATTAGCGGTTTTTCCATCCACTTTTAGAACCTGGGTAAGGAAGAACAACTCATAGAACATACCGCAGTACCAAACTACAGCCTGGCCTGCAACCAAACCGAATAAAGCCAAGATAACGATCTTGAGGTTTTTCCACTCTGTAAAGGATTCGGCTAAGGGTGATTTGGATAGCTTGTTCTCTTCCTTCATTTTCTTAAAGGCAGGTGATTCAGCCATCGACAAGCGAATCCACACTGAAACGCCTAACAAAAAGATTGAAACAAGGAAAGGCACTCTCCAACCCCAAACTTCAAAATCAGGGCCAGTGAATTCGCGAGTAGCCAAAATTACCAGCAATGATAAAAACAAGCCGAGCGTAGCAGTCGTTTGAATCCAAGCGGTATAGGCGCCACGCTTATCGCGTGGTGCATGTTCAGCTACATAGGTGGCTGCGCCGCCATACTCACCGCCCAAGGCTAAGCCCTGCAGAATGCGTAAGCTTATTAATAGTACCGGGGCAGCAACACCGATAGTCGCGTAATTTGGTAATAAGCCCACAATAAAGGTGGCCGATCCCATGATGACAATCGTCACTAAGAAGGTGTACTTTCTGCCAATTAAGTCGCCTAAGCGCCCAAACACCAAGGCTCCAAAAGGACGCACAATAAAACCAGCAGCAAAAGCAAGTAATGCAAAAATAAATGCAGAACCTTCATCTAGGCCACTAAAAAACTGCTTGGCAATAACGGCTGCTAATGAGCCATAAAGATAGAAGTCGTACCACTCAAATACGGTGCCGAGCGAAGAGGCAAAAATAACTTTGCGATCTCCTGCGGACATTGGCGCTGCTTTTGCTATTGCCATTTTTCTCTCCAATAATGACTTACATGACGTACGTTTTATATAACGTATTGATTATGCAATGTTTTAAGGCTTTTTTATGAAAACTAGGGAAACTCCCAATCTAAGCGTATTCGGGTTTTCCCGAATAAATCTGGCCTTTTGTATTTATAAACTTCTTTTTCTCTCATTGTGTCTAAAATTTTTTACAGTGAAGCTCTACCGAATGTGCTCAATTGCTTTGTTGTCAATTCATTAGCCAATTCTTTTAAGGCCTTTTTTAAAGCGCTGCGCATTTTTTACGTAATGACTTGCAATATATTCGAGTCGCGCCAATTGTTCAAGCGACAAAGATTTGACCGCCTTCGCTGGCGATCCCAATATCATCGAGCCATCTGGAAATTCCTTACCTTCGGTAATTAAGGCGCCTGCACCAACTAAACAATGCTTACCGATTTTGGCGCCATTTAAGATGACCGCCCCAATGCCAACTAAGCTGCCTTCGCCAATCGTGCAACCATGCAGCATGACTTGATGACCAATTGACACGCGTTTTTCAAGGATCAACGGAAAGCCTGGGTCTGAATGCAATACCGAGGCGTCTTGAATATTGACCTCTTCGCCAATCTCAACCAATTCGTTATCGCCCCGAATGACGACTTGATGCCAAACATTTGCATCTCGGCCCAAACGCACGTTGCCAATGACTTCAGCGCTGTCAGCAACCCAAGCCCCCGCTGCCAATTGTGGTTGAATACCATCGAGCTCAAAAATAGCCATAATTCCTTATTGATTAAGTAAATTGAGTAGAAT
>JBAXGQ010000148.1:0-3197 GCA_037139315.1 Burkholderiaceae bacterium | reverse complement strand
TAATGCCAACGCTATCCATAAATACTTCGGCAGAGAGTTGATGACTTCCCCCAATACCGCCAGAAGAAAATGTTAATACACCTGGCTTTGCTTTTGCCGCAGTCACAATATCTTGTACGGTTTTATAAGGTGATTTAGGATTAACCACTAAAACTAAAGGCCCTTTTTCAATTAAAACAATTGGTACGAGATCGGTTTCAGGGTCGTAACGTAAATTACCAAATAACGTTTTATTGACTGCGAGAGGGGCAAAATTCCCCATGCCAATGGTGTAGCCATCGGGCGCTGCACGGGCAATAAATTCAGTACCAATATTGCCGCCTGCACCCGCTTTATTTTCAACGATGATGCTTTGCTTCAAAATTGCACTCATCCGCAGGGCAATTTGGCGACTACGCGAATCTGCGCCACCACCTGCACCATAGGGCACGATGAAGTTGATGGGCTTGGAGGGATAGTCTACTTGGGCATGACTAAGGGTAATGTTTAGGCCAGCACCAATTAAGCCCAGCGCGATGAAGGCAAATCGAATCCAAAACCAATTTTTTAGTCTAGACATTTAATACTCCGCGTTTTGAGGGTAGGAAGCACATTTACTTGCAGGTAAAAATAAGAATAGCTTAAATAATACCGAATAAACCGCAAAGAGCACCTAGCAAAATCAGCCACAAGGGGTGCCAGCGGGTTAGCAACATGATGATAATCGTCCCAATGGTCATTGTGTAAGCCACCACCCCATGATTAATTTGCCAGGATATTTGCCACGCAGAAGCAAGCACTAAACCAATGGCGAGGGCCGCCGCCGCATACTGAATCGCTTGCTGATGCTGCACATTTTTCATGCTGAGAATATAGCGCTGCAACCAAAAAATGAGGATGGAAGAGGGCCAAGCGATAGCTAGGGTTGCGACTAAGGCACCCACGACGCCATAGACATGCCAACCAATTAAGGTTACGGTCATAAAGTTAGGGCCCGGCGCCGCTTGCGCAATGGCAAAATAGTTGGCAAAGGTTTGGGCATCAATCCACCGTTCTTGGTTTACTGATATCTCGTAGAGCACCGGTAGTAAGGCATTTACACCACCAAAGGCGATTAAAGAAAAAGCCGAGAATTTAAGAAATAGGCCGAGAAGGGCGCTCATGTTTGCTTCACTTTTCGCCATGCGAGCCATAAGCCCAGAGGTAGAGCGATCAGTACTACCCACCCAAGTGCTAAGTGAAATACTGTTGCCGCGACAAACGTGAATGCAACCACAATGAACATCAGGGGATAGCGAAATTCATCACGCATCATTTTGAAGCCAGTTGCGGCTATTAAGCCGACGCCAACTGCAGAGATTCCCCGCAAGACCCCTTGCACTGCAGCGAGACTGCCGTATTGATCATAGAGGGCAGCTAACACCAGGACCAAACTAATTGGACCTAGCATCAGACCGGCTACTGCAGCAAACGCGCCCTTGACACCAGCAAAGCGTGAGCCAATGCAGACGGCTAAATTCATAATATTGGGCCCAGGCACAATTTGACAAATACCCAAAATTGCATTGAACTCATGCGCAGTTAACCATTTATTTTGTTCAACAACGGTCCGTCGTGCCCATGGAAGAACGCCCCCAAAGCCCGATAAGCCAATTATGGTAAAGCCAATAAATAGTTGTTTGGGGCTGACCGATTTCAAGTTAAGGCTTAAATGGATGCGGTAGGGGTTTGTTATCAAGCCACGCCATTAGGGTTTGCGTGATGCCGTCGGCAAAAGCGGCAAATATAGGCTCGGCAATAAATCCTAAGTGGGGGGTAACTAATAAATTCGGCGTTTTACGCAAAAGATCTTCTGCAGGTAAGGGTTCAAGATCAAATACATCAATTGCGGCTTGACCAGGATGACCTGCGGCTAGGGCCGCAGGCAAGGCTTGCATTTGTATTAAGCTGGAGCGCGACGTGTTCACAAGAATGGAATCGGTGCGCATCAGCGCTAATTTTTCTGCATTAATTAAGCCCTTAGTAGCGGGTGATGCGACTAAATGTAGGCTAACAACTTTGGCTGTGCTGAGGAGCTCATCAAGACTGACAGATTTTGCATCTTCAGCCGCTGCGCGCTTTTCATTCATATTTGGGCTCCAGGTTACCAACTCCATACCAAAGGCTTTCCCGACACGAGCCACCCGACTGCCAATTGCGCCTAAACCAATGATGCCTAGACGTTCACCACTGAGCATCGGCAATACGGATAGTGGATCACGCCAGCCGCCCTGTACCATTAACTGATTTTGTTCAAGCAGGCGCTTGGATGCGCCCAAAATTAAAGTCCAAGTTAATTCCGTCGTGGTTTCTTTAGAAGGTCCACCAGGTGAACAAGCCATGGGAATATTGCGTTCGACTAGCGCAGCAGCTTCGAGAGTGCCATTTCGTTCGCCCGTAAACATCAAAAATTTGAGTTTATTTAAGCGATTGAGGAGGGCCTTATTTAAGGGTGCACGGTCACGCACAATCGCAATTGCATCAGCATCTTTAATGACCTCAAAGAGCGCCTCATCACGCAGCGGTTGATGATGAAAGCTTAGATTCGCACGTTGTTCGAGGGCATCCCAATTTGAGAAACGGCGAATGGCTTGTTCATAGTCACCAAGAATGACGATATTAGGGCGCGTTTTCATCTGCATATTTTCTTTAGTGTTATGAGGGAATACTTAAGCGCAAGATGGTATTTAAATCGGGTGCTTTGCCTAGACTCCACAGCGCAGCAATTAATTGCTGGGTTTTTTCTTTGCCAATAATCGGCTCGGTCAAGCTAGTAAATTTAGCTTCGAGTTGAGCATCACTCATGGGATTTTCAACGGAACCAATTGCATGCTCAACAAATACATGTACTTGCTGGCCATTTTTTAAGAAAGCAGTAACGTCTACGGCTGCCTCATTGATCGTAGCATCGATGGTGGCATGCACTTTATCACGCAAAGCAACGACATCGGCACGGGTCACGATGTCATCGGCATATTCACTTTCAGCAGCTTGACCAAAAATGAGTCCCACAGCACAACCATGATAGACACTAAATTTACCTTCGAGACCGCGCTGTGGCGTTTTCTTACCGGTAAGCTCTAAAACCAAGGGATGTACTTTTAATTCAATACGCTCTACATCTTCTGGCTTCACACCTTGTGCCTTGAGTTGCACGCAGGCATCGATACTCGGATGAA
>JBAXGQ010000147.1:0-3230 GCA_037139315.1 Burkholderiaceae bacterium | reverse complement strand
CTGGTGGGCCCACCATAAAAAACCCTCATCAGAAATGGTGGGGGTTCGGTCTTTTGAGCGTTACTTTAAGTAACGATGTAATTTAGTAGCTAAATTGATTTCTAGCCTATGAGTAGCTAAATGGAGATGGGAAAGGTCTGCCGTAAGGAACTCCCCCCCTAATAGTCTGGAATGGTACAAAGGCCAATTGACCAGCGCGTTTATTGCCTTTCGTATCTAGCCATTCAGTTGGTTTTTCAATCAAATCAAATATCGTAATATCAGCACTCGCTCCATTTTTAAGTGTTCCTAATAATGGATCTCGATTGATGATTTTCCCTGGGTGACTCGTTGTCATAGCAACAACTTCATTAACGGTAAACCCAAGAGTCAAAAACTTGCTCATCACATTTGGAAGATAGGGGATACTAGGAGAGTTACCGCTATAAGCATGAAGATCGCTTGAAATGGTGTTTGGGATTAGACCTTGCTGTATTGCTGGCTCAGCGATAGTGAAATCAAAGCTTCCGCCACCATGACCAACATCAATAATGACGCCTCGCTTCTTAGCCTCCAATGCTGCGGCAATGAGTTTGCCATTTTGTACCGTGTTATTACCAGCGCCACTATAGGCGTGTGTCAAGATATCTCCGGGTCTTAGAGTATCAAGCAAGACACTTAAGTCACCAGGCGCATTTCCAATATGGCACATGACCCTAGCTCCTTTGACTCCAGAGCGCTCTGCAGCAAGAATGGCTCTTCGAAGAGGTTCAATGCCATTTTCTCCAACCACATCAAGGGATTCCCTAACTTTGATTCCCAAAAGAATGTCAGAATTTTCATTGAGTGTTCGAGCAGCTAGATCAATATTTGCATATTCAATATTTTTCATTTCGCCAACTGGAAATCCTGCAAGCCCAATGGATGAGATGTGAAGAAAGGCGTACATGCGACTTCTTGCCTGAGCTGCAATGTAATGTTTAAAGGCTGAAAAATTATTTGCGCCTGCATCACCTGCATCTACAAAGGTCGTTGTCCCAGTTAGGTAAACCAACTCATCTGCCGGCAATCCTATTGCAGATGCTTGAGGATAGCAATGTGCATGAAGGTCAATTAGCCCTGGCGTGATAATTTTGCCGCTTGCATTAATGGTTTGCGCTGATTTTTTAGTCAGCTGAGGTTTGATCTCAACAATTTTTTTATTACGTATTCCAATATCGGCAATTTGGTCGAATTTTTGGGAAGGATCAATGATTCTGCCGCCAGTAACTATTAAGTCATACCCATCTATGGGGCCAAGCCCTTGCTGTCCAAATGAATTGATTGGATTGAGAAATAAGGGTGCAGAGGTAATACCTAAAATATTTTGCAGGACGCTACGACGCTTTGGATTCATAATTGTCTCCTATCCCAATCTAAATTTATTGATTCTTTGAAGTAATATGTTTTTCAATCCAGGTACTTAGCAATGCTGCTAATTCAATTGAATTGTCATCCTGCATCAACATGTGGGTATTTCCTTTTATGCCAATTTCAGGGAGAACGAGTAATTCAGCTTTGCCGCCTTGCGCATTGACTTTAGTAACAAATTCTCGGCAAGCTTTTAGTCGTGGAGCCCATCTAGTTGATAGTTCAACAAAATCGCCAAACATCACCAACGAGGGTATTTTTAAGTAAGGTGTTAAATCAGAATCTGCTGGGGGACATGCTGCCGGCTCAATAGAAATGATTCCTGCAATACCATCGTTACTAATTTTTGCGGAATTAAATGGAAAAATGCCAGATTGTGAATGGCTTATCAACACGGTTTTTTTGAGCTCTTTTGATAGCGTTGACAATGCTATTGGTGTAGCGTTGGGCTCCTCGAGTCCATAGTACCAGTCGGCTACCATCTGTTGCCAAAGGCCCTGTTGCGCGGCAATTGGAAATCTTTGGTTCTCAAACGTCTTTGGATATTCAGCACCAAAGCGAAAGATTTGCCAGGCGCCCTCATGGCTAGCGGCAATTACAGTCGGTAATTTTTCAGGTGGTACTTGATTGATCTTAACCGCATTTATTTGAGAGGCCGCATTGACTGCAGAGCGGCCACGTCCAACTTGATCAATAACATAGGTTGGAAAGCCCTTACGGACAAAGTATTCGTTCCACCCCATGCGATTATCTGGAGTTGATTCCCAGGTCTTGCCTGTTAAGCAGCAACCATGAATTAGGACAACGGAGGTCGACTTGGCTTTAACAGGAATTTGATATGCTACATACATCTGACCTAGAGTGATCGTTCCTTTGGAGCCAAAGGCTGGCATGGTTGATAGAGTATCAGATGTGACATCTTGACCACCAACAAAGAAACTTCCCTGCTTGTTAATGATGAGAGGTGCTGTTAGAGCTGAATCTGAAAGAGGTGTGATTGGGTAGTTTTGGGAAAATGCGGAATGTGTAATAAATATGCTCGCTATTGATATGAATAAACGTGCTACATAAATATTGATCTTCATTAAATCTCCTTTTTTAGTTTTAATTAAGTTGAATGGTTTCTTTATCTGAAGCATTCTTATACTTTATGTCTGCGTTATCACGATATCGCAGGTTAGAGGTTTTAGGGTTAGTACTAGGTTATCTGTTGAATTAATAAGTAGATTTTTTTGTGCATTGCATTATCTTTATAAGGAAGCTTAAGTGAAATATTGCAAAAAGATTATTAATAGGCTTTTGGAGGTGAGCTTATTTATTGGTAACTTCGCCCTAGTGAAAAACCTCCCAACGGCTAGAGACTAGACGGCACCCATCTAAGTCGAGCGATCGATATGATGAAGGCATAGTCCAGGGAGTTAGGAAACCAACACAAACCGGAATCATTTAGCTCCAGGTTCAAGTTCTGGTGGGCCCACCATGAATCACGATACCAATTCTAGGGTTGGTATTTTTTTGAGCGTTACTTTAAGTAACGCTTATTTTTGGAGTATAGCTTTAATAAGAAATTCCCTTTAGGGTAAACCATAAGCCGCTAAGATTAAAAAAATAGGCTATTCATAATATATAGTCATTAAAATCATCTTTCTAATAATTAATAGGATTAAGCATCATGAGACTATCTAAGTTGGCGTTATTGACCCCACTGTTATTTTCTATTAATAGTATTTCCCAGACATTTCCAAATGATGGTTATGCAAGACCATATAAACCTATTACACCCGCGCCAATTTTTATTCAGGGCCCTCCTGACCAAGCTAATATGCTTATTAGGCAATTAT
>JBAXGQ010000146.1:0-3234 GCA_037139315.1 Burkholderiaceae bacterium | reverse complement strand
CTGGCCAAACCAAAACCATCGGCATATTCAACCCGCACACCATCAATCGTATTAATCGATTGCGAAGTGGGGAATTTAGCGTTGGCCTTAATCGTTTCTAAAACCGTAAAGGGCTCGCCTTCAGCGCATTCAAGTTGTAATTCAGGGGTGCAGATGGCATTGGGTAAATCATTCAAGGTTTGATTGGGATCTTTTTCTTTGCTCAGAATTTCTAATAAACGCGCGCCTGTATATAAACCATCATCAAAGCCAAACCAGCGGTCTTTAAAAAAGATATGCCCGCTCATTTCGCCAGCAAGGGGCGCACCAGTTTCTTTTAGCTTGGCTTTTACTAGGGAGTGACCCGTTTTCCACATTAATGGTTCGCCACCATGTTGTTTAACCCAGGTAGCTAAGTTGCGTGTGCACTTCACATCATAAATAATTTGCTTGCCAGGATTACGGCTTAATACATCTTTAGCAAAAAGCATCATTTGTCGATCGGGAAAAATGACTTGCCCATCTTTTGTTACCACGCCTAAACGATCTGCGTCACCATCAAAGGCTAAACCCAGTTCATTATTAGTCGTAGCTAAATTCTTGATAAGATCTTGCAGATTTTCAATATGGGCTGGATCGGGGTGATGATTAGGAAAGTGCCCATCGACTTCGCAAAAGAGTTCTTCTACTTCGCAACCAAGGGCCCGAAAAAGGGTAGCGGCAAAAGCACCACCAACCCCATTACCGCAATCAACTGCAATTTTCATGGGGCGGGCTAACTTCACATCACTCACAATGCGCTCTAAATACATGGGGAAAATATCGAAATACGACCGCTTACCCATTTCAGCTGGTGGCACCTGAATAAATTGCTGCGCTTCAATGCGTTGGCGAATAGCTTGAATTTGATCGCCATAAATTGCCGCACCGCCAAGCACCATTTTGAAGCCGTTGTAATTAGGTGGGTTATGACTTCCTGTAATCATGATTCCAGAAAGGGGCTTGCGACCCTCAATCGTTTGATTGGCGCCAAAGTAGACCATGGGTGTGGCAACCATCCCTAAATCGATGACATCGATGCCTGTTGAAAGTAGGCCTTCAGCTAGTGCCTCGATTAAGTTGGGCCCGGATAAGCGACCATCACGGCCGATGACAATGACAGTTTCACCAAGCTCGCGCATTTGGCTACCAAAGGCTTGTCCAATCGATTTGGCAACAGAGGCATCGAGTGTTTGATCGATGATGCCGCGAATATCGTACGCCTTGAAAATGCTGGGAGAAAGTTTCATCGTTATTGACTCAGTTGTTCTTTTAAATGGGCGATACGCTTAGCTGTCACGGAATCGAACTGCTCGGCAGCAGCATCAATGCTGTCTTGGCTTGCAGCAAGGGCGGCTTCAATGGGGCGGGCCAAGACTTTACCAAGCTCGACACCGGGCTGATCAAAGCTATTCAGATTCCATAGAGCACCAAGACAGACTGCCCGATTTTCATATAAGGCCAGTAGTGCGCCTAGATGATAGGCATCGAGCTTTGGCAGTAGTACTAAATTGCTGGGGCGCTTACCAGGATAACTCTGCGCTGCATTGTTTGATTGTTTGCCATTGGCCAATGCTTGGGCCTGCGCAAGGCAATTGGCAAGTAAGGCTTGATGATGTTCAAGTGCTTCAGGTAGCTTACTCATGGGCTTAGCAACTGCGATGAAATCAACCGGAATAATTTCAGTACCTTGATGGAGTAATTGAAAATACGAGTGTTGTGCGTTACTACCCGCGCTACCAAACACCACTGGCGAGGAAATAGGGACGGTCTTGCCATCGCGATCGACGCTCTTGCCATTACTTTCCATATCGAGTTGCTGCAACCAAAACGGGAATAACTCCAAGGCATGGGCATAAGGAATTACCGCAATGGATTTAACCTGATGTTTTGTTTGTTGGTAATACAAAGCAAGCGCCATGATGAGGGGTAAGTTTTGCTCTGCAGGCGCGTTAATAAAATGCTGATCCATCGCAGAAGCGCCAGCCAGGAAGTTTTGAAAGGTATCAAAGCCATATTGCAAGGCAATCGGCAAACCAACTGCTGACCATACTGAGAAGCGGCCACCAACCCAATCCCAAAACGGGTAAATATTATCGGGCTTAAGACCAAAGGATTTAGCCGCCGGAACATTGGCAGTAACGCCAATGAGCGCATTTTCAATTTGTGACTTAGTTAGGTTATTTGTCTTTAACCAATTAACGACTGTTTTAGCATTCATCATGGTTTCTAAAGTCGTAAACGATTTAGAAACAATAATTATTCGGGTACTGTGAGGTTGTGCACTCTCCAGGATTTGCGCTAATTCAGCGCTGTCGACATTAGCCACAAAATGCATGCGCATGCCCCGGCTAGGTGCCGCATGCGCTAGAGCTTGCACCACTAAACGGGGGCCAAAATCAGAGCCGCCAATACCGATATGAATTACATCGGTTATGCCCACCCATTTATTACATAGTGCAGCGATGCGTTGCCAGACCTCGGCAATGGCCGGCATGACATCGGCGCCATTGAGCTGTACCGGAGTTTTCGTAAGGTTACGGAGGGCAGTATGTAGAACCGCCCGATTTTCGCTAGCATTAATGGCTTTACCAGCAAACATCTTGGCAACTAAACCACTGACATCTGCCTCCCTGGCTTTATGAAAGAGAGCTTGCCATTCTGAGGAATGAATACCTTGATAGGCGGTATCTAAAATGAGACCCGCCGCAGTAAGGCCGCCAAAGGGCACTTCAGACGGGCTAGGCAGGGAATTTGGGGGCACGTTATTAGGTGAATTTTGCTTCAATTGGCTGGACATGCCTTATTTTATCAAGATGGCATACACATGCTTGATTTTGGTGGGATGTTACGATTTGAGGCATTGCCTTGGCTAATAATTAGCATTTCTATAAAGATTGGATTAATGAATTAAATGGAGCAAGTTGACTGCGTTGTTATTGGGGCTGGGGTAGTTGGTTTAGCGATTGCTCGCGAAATGGCCTTGCGTGGACGTGAAACGATCATCCTAGAGCGTGAATCCGCTTTTGGCACTGTTAGCAGTGCACGTAATAGTGAAGTGATTCATGCAGGTATTTATTACCCGCAGGGCTCTCTCAAGGCAAAGCTCTGCGTTGAAGGTAATCGACTCCTTTATGAGTATTGTCGCAGTCATCAAGTAGCGACCCACGCTTTTGGTAAATTAATTGTGGCCGCCGATGATGAGCAAATTCATGA
>JBAXGQ010000145.1:0-3251 GCA_037139315.1 Burkholderiaceae bacterium | reverse complement strand
GGAAGTTGATCAGATTATTAACTTAGTCAATCAGCAATTAGAAAAAAATCGGGCTTAAGGCTAAATTCACCAAAATGGTGCTTATTTTGTGTTTTTCCTGTTTTTATCTGTTCTAATTAAAAAAATCAATTTTTGCGGTTTTTTTGTTTTTACTCACACCTCACTTCAACCCATTCTTTTTTAAAGGAACTAAAAAAATGAAACGACGCGATTTTTTAGGTAAAGCCTCCGTTGGTGCTGCAGCAGGTATTTTGGCTGCGCCAGCGATTGCCCAATCGATGCCAGAAGTAAAGTGGCGCTGCGCTTCTAGCTTTCCTAAGAGTTTAGATACGATTTATGGCGGGATTGATGTGATTGCGAAGCGGGTTGCGGCTTTAACAGACGGTAAATTTCAAATTCGTCCTTTTGGTGCCGGTGAGATTGTGCCAGCGTTTGGAACGGTTGATGCAGTGCAGCAAGGTACGGTTGAATGCACCCATACCGCCGGCTATTATTTTGTTGGTAAGAATAAGACTTTTGCCTTTGATACAACCGTACCATTTGGTATGAACCAACGTCAGCAAAACGCCTGGATGTATTGGGGCGGGGGCTTAAAGTTACAGCGTGAATTTCTCAGTAGTTACAACATTATTTCGTTCCCTGCAGGCAATACCGGCACCCAAATGGGTGGCTGGTTTCGCAAGCCAGTTAACACTGTAGCTGACTTAAAGGGCCTTAAGATTCGCATTGCAGGCCTAGGTGGTGAAGTAATGGCACGACTTGGGGCTATTCCTCAGCAAATCGCTGGTGGAGATATTTATCCGGCACTGGAAAAGGGTGTGATTGATGCGGCCGAGTGGGTCGGACCTTACGACGATGAAAAATTGGGCTTTTACAAAATTGCGCCCAATTATTACTATCCTGGTTGGTGGGAAGCGTGTTCAATGTACTCGCTTTATGTCAACATTAAAGAATGGGAAAAATTACCTAAAACTTATCAGGCCGCTCTCGAGGCCGCCTGCTATGAAGCCAATGCTGACATGATGGCTGAGTATGATTTTAAAAATCCTCCAGCTTTACAACGTCTGCTTAAGAATGGGGTTAAATTATTCGCTTATTCAAATGACATTATGAAAGCGGCGCAAAAGGCCTCCTTTGAAATGTTTGAAGAAGAGGCTGAGAAAAATCCTTCTTTCAAGAAAATTTATGAGCCTTGGAAAAAATTCCGCGCTGAACAGTTACTCTGGAATCGCGTTGCAGAAAATACCTTAGCCTCATTTAATTTTGCAAATCCAGTTAAGTAAGAGCTAGATTTAATGCTTAAGCAGTTACTTAGTTTTTCAGGTTTTGTTGACCGCTTAAATGATCGCTTTGGCGTTTTGGCAAGCTGGCTAGTGCTGATATCAGTGCTAGTCAGCGCCGGTAATGCTTTAGTGCGCTATGGCTTTAATGTGAGCTCAAATGGTTGGTTAGAAGTACAGTGGTATATGTTCATTGGTATGGTGATGTTTGGTGCTTCTACTACGTTAAGACTTAACGAGCACGTCAGAGTAGACGTTTTATATGCCCTCTATCCAAACCGTGCGCGCCTGTGGTTGGATTTTTTTGGCGGTATTTTTTTCCTCTTGCCAATGACCACGATTATTGGCTGGTACTCATGGGATTTGCTCTATAACTCGATCTTAGTTACTGAAATGTCAAATAATTCGGGAGGCTTGTTACGTTGGCCGGCTAGAGCAATGATTACCCTGGGCTTTTTCTTACTAACTTTGCAGGGTTTATCAGAAATTATTAAGCGCTATGCTGCCTTGAATGGCCTAATTAAAATAGATCCACGATATGAGAGGCCACTGCAATGATTGCCCATGAGGTGATGGCGCCGTTGATGTTTGGCGGCCTAATTGTTTTTTTACTGATTGGCTATCCCGCAGCTTTTTCTCTGGGTGCGGTCGGTTTATTTTTTGCTGTTATTGGTATTGAGCTGGACTTTTTTCAGCCTACTTTTTTGCAAGCACTGCCCGATCGCGTTTTCGGCATTCTTTCGAATGATTTGTTACTTTCGATTCCCTTCTTTACTTTCATGGGAGCGATTCTTGAACGCTGCCGCTTAGCCGAAGATTTATTAGAAGGTTTAGGTCAATTATTTGGGCCTATACGGGGCGGGCTAGCTTACGCAGTCATTATTGTTGGCGCTGTATTAGGTGCGATTACGGGTACAGTTGCGGCTTCAGTCATTGCTATGGGTTTAATTTCCTTACCAATTATGTTGCGCTATGGCTATAACCCTCGTGTAGCAACAGGGGTGATTGCTGCTTCTGGCACTATAACTCAGTTAATTCCTCCTTCGCTAGTATTAATTATTCTTGCTGATCAGCTAGGTAAATCGGTAGGCGATATGTATGCGGGAGCAATTGGTCCCTCCATCATTCAAATTATTTTATTTTGTTTGTTTATATTTTTCCTCTCCATCTTTCGTCCGCAAGATGTGCCTGCACTCCCCAAAGATGCTCGGCCACCAATTGACTGGAAACTGATTAAGCGCATCATGTGGGGGGTTATTCCTTCATTAGCCTTAATTTTCTTAGTATTAGGGACGATTTTGATGGGCTTGGCGACCCCAACAGAGGGCGGGGCAATGGGAGCGGTTGGCGCTTTGGTATTGGCTGCCATGAATAAGCGCTTACAAAAAGATTTAGTGTGGCAAGCGATGACGTCGACTATGCGCATTAATGCGATGGTGATGTTTATTTTAATTGGTTCAACTGTTTTTGGCCTTGTTTTCCGCGGCGTCGATGGTGATTTATGGATCGAACATCTTTTGTCAAATTTACCTGGCGGGCAAGTTGGCTTCTTAATTGCAGTGAACCTCTTTGTATTTTTTCTGGCCTTCTTCCTTGATTATTTCGAAATCGCTTTCATTATTATTCCCTTATTAGCTCCCGTTGCCGAAAAATTAGGAATTGATTTAATCTGGTTTGGTGTTTTGCTTGGGGCGAATATGCAAACCTCTTTCATGCATCCGCCTTTCGGTTTTGCCTTATTTTATTTACGCGGGGTAGCCTCAAAAGAGGTTAAAAGCTCTGATATTTATTGGGGTGCTTTACCTTGGGTAGGACTCCAGTTAATTTTAGTAGCGATTCTGATTTTCTTTCCAGAAGTAGTGACCTATTTTGTTGATAAGCCCACCATTGCAGTTGAGAGCGGTGATGCATTAATAGATCCTTTTGCAAATGCTGCACCAGCAGCACCCGTAGTTGATTCCAGCGCAGATA
>JBAXGQ010000144.1:0-3291 GCA_037139315.1 Burkholderiaceae bacterium | reverse complement strand
GGTTAGCCAATAAGATTGCTCCTTATAACGAACAATTAAATAGCGGCGATATTGTATTGGCTGGCTCATTTACTCGCCCAATTACTGCTGTAGCTGGCGATGAAATTGATGCAGACTATGGCCCATTGGGGGCAATTCACTTCCGCTTTATTTAAGGGTATATATGCCAATAGACTTGCTGAATGACCCCATCCTTTTAACTCAACAATTAATTCGCTTAAATACAATTAATCCGCCGGGGCATGAGGATATCGTTTGCGATGTATTAGAGGGTCTATTGAGCAAAGCCGGATTTGAATGTCAACGCGTTAGCTTTGCCCCTAGACGTACTAGTTTGCTCGCCAGAATTATTGGCGAAAACAAAGAACAACTACCAATTTGTTTTACGGGGCATATGGATGTGGTGCCTTTAGGAACACGTGAATGGCGCCGCGATGCTTTTAGTGCTGAAATTGACGATGGCAAATTATATGGACGTGGATCTAGTGATATGAAAAGCGGCTTAGCCGCATTTGTTATCGCCGCTATCAATACCGCAGGACAAGCAAAAAAGTCGGGTGGTATTCGCTTAATTATTACCGCCGGCGAAGAAATTGGTTGTGAGGGTGCATTTTATATAGCATCGCAACAAAAGGCACTCGATTTTATCGGGCCAGTAGGGTGTTTTATCGTAGCTGAGCCTACCGCTAATGAGCCGTTGATTGGCCATAAGGGAGCATTTTGGCTTCGCGCGCGAGCCGAAGGTAAAACTGCCCATGGCTCAATGCCGGAGCGTGGCGATAATGCTTTTTATAAATTAGCACGGGGCGCATTAGAGCTAGAGCGTTTTGAGTTTGATAATGAGCCTCATCCATTAATGGGGCAAGCTACGCTAAATGTTGGCACCGCTAGTGCGGGGTTAAATATCAATTCTGTTCCTGATGCCGCTGAAATGACGATCGATATTCGCACCGTTGCTGGACAAAATCATCGCCATATTTATGGTTGCCTTTGCAAGCGACTGGGTGCAGATATCAAACTTGAAACAATTTTAGACATCGAGTCTTTTCATACCCCAGCATCCGATCCATGGGTTCAGCGCGTATTTAAATGCTGTGCGGAAATGAATGGGCAGACACCTTTAGTTAAAACAGTTTCTTACTTTACTGATGCATCTGCATTAAAAATACCCATCGGTGATCCACCTACGGTAATTTTAGGCCCTGGTCAGCCCGAGATGGCACACCAAACTGATGAGTATTGCTTTACTCATAAAATAACTGAGGGCACGCTTTTATTTGAAAATTTAATTGGCGATTGGAGTAGGTCTTAAGTCTTTATTAGGCAACTCCGTTAAACCCGTTCGATCACTAGTGCAATGCCTTGGCCGACGCCAATGCACATCGTACAAAGCGCATAACGTAACTTTTTTTCTTCGAGTTCAACTAGGGCAGTAGTAATTAAACGTGCACCACTCATTCCTAAAGGATGCCCTAACGCAATAGCACCACCATTCGGATTAACGCGTGCATCATCATCAGCAACGCCCAGCTCCCGTAGTACCGCAAGACCTTGTGCAGCAAAAGCCTCGTTTAGTTCGATGACATCCATTTGATCAATCGTGAGCCCCAAGCGTTTAAGTAATTTTTGCGTTGCTGGGGCTGGACCAATACCCATAATGCGTGGCTCTACTCCCGCTGTAGCCATGCCAAGAATTTTAGCTCTAGCTTTGAGCCCATATTTTTTCAGCGCATCTTCACCGGCAAGGAGGAGGGCGCAGGCTCCGTCATTTACCCCCGATGCATTGCCTGCGGTAACCGTGCCATCAGGACGAACGATTGGCTTTAACTTGCCAAGCGCTTCTAATGTTGTCGCGCGGGGATGTTCATCTGCAGAGACAACAATGGGATCACCTTTTTTCTGCGGAATAACAACCGGAGTAATTTCTTTTGCGAGGCGTCCGCTTGCTTGTGAAGCTGCTGCTTTATTTTGACTACGCAGGGCCATCTGATCTTGATCAGTCCGCTTAATTTTAAAGTCATCTGCCACATTTTCTGCGGTTTCTGGCATTGAATCAACGCCATAGGCTTGCTTCATGCGGGGATTAATTAATCTCCAGCCAATCGTCGTATCTTGAATAGAGTTGGCTCTTGAAAAAGCAGACTCTGCTTTGGGCATCACAAAGGGTGCTCTACTCATACTTTCCACGCCCCCGGCAATCATGAGTTCAGCTTCTCCAGACGCAATGGCCCTTGCTGCTGTACCAACTGCATCCATACCAGAGCCGCAGAGGCGATTAATCGTTGCGCCAGGAATACTCGGCGATAAACCAGCAAGTAAAGCGCTCATTCTCGCGACGTTACGATTATCTTCACCTGCCTGATTGGCGCAGCCATAAATGACATCGTCTATCTCATTCCATGGCACTAAAGGATTGCGCTCTACTAAGGCCTTGATGGGAATTGCCCCCAAATCATCGGGCCGCACACTTGATAATGAACCACCATAACGACCAATCGGTGTTCTGATGGCATCGCAGATATAAACGGGAAGGGTAGCTTTTGAGTTCATAAAGTTAGATTATTTTTTTCTTTTCAAGATCTTGTACTACTTTTTCGGAGTACCCCAAAATATCAACTAAGACCTCGTGATTTGAATCGCCTAATTTTGGTGGCGCACGGTCGTATTTTGGAGGAGTACCTTGGAGTCTAAGCGGACTGGCTATTGTCGAAACTGTTATGCCATCGGCATATGTGTTATCAATCTTCATATTACGATGAATAACATGTGGGTCTTGAAATACTTGTTGATAATTATTGATCTGCCCACAGGGAACATCAAATTGCTCTAACACCGAAATCCACGCAGATGCTTTTTTCTTAAGCATAGTTTTCGCTAGTTCCGGTACAAGTACAGAGCGCCCCGTAATTCTGCCAGTTACCTTACTCCAGCGTTTATCTTGCGCAAGATCAGGCCTTTTAATTGCTTCACAATAGCGTTGCCATTGGGTGTCATTGCCGACTGCGACAACAATTTCACCATCTTTAACAGCAAATACTTGATAGGGAACCAGGCTGGCATGGGCATTGCCATAGCGAAAAGGAACTTTCCCATCGGCAAAAAAACCCGTTACTTGATTGCCGCCAAGAGCAATAATGCCATCGAGAAGTGCCATATCGATATACTGACCTTGGCCTGTTTCATTGCGGCTATTAAGCGCCGCCAGAATGGCAACTGAGCTGTACATGCCAGTAATTACATCGGCGATAGCAATTCCTAATTTTTGTGGACCACCACCGGGTAAAGTATCAC
>JBAXGQ010000143.1:0-3346 GCA_037139315.1 Burkholderiaceae bacterium | reverse complement strand
ACCAAAAGTAGGCGCTAAATTCGTCAGAAGTGGCTTATATCGATTGGTTCGGCACCCGATTTATTTTGGGGTCATTCTGCTATCTGTTGCTTGGTTTTTAATCACCCAAGGCGAACTAACACTTGCTTATGCGGGTTTGATTTTTTTATTCTTTGACATCAAATCGAGAAAAGAAGAGCAGTGGTTAGTTACCACTTTTCCTGAATATTCAGATTATCAAAAACACGTGCGTAAGCTTTTGCCGCTGATTTACTAAGCAGTCAAATTACTTTTGTTTTTTGTCGTTACTGGTATCGAGCCAATGTTTTACTTCAGGAGATGCTTCCTCCATCATTCCCATAAATTCTCGCACCATGAGGACTAGACCTGTAATCAATAGTAAAAATACTAAGACAGATATTACTAAGAGAACACTATTACTCATGCTTTTCTACTCAATAAAGCGGAGACCTTGAAGTAAATGCCAAAGCCAAAAATAGAAGGCACCCAAAGCGAAGTAAATATAGCTTGGTCTTTATCGCCCACCACAAACCATAAATAAGCAGAAGTTATAAATGAAATAACCACAGCTAGTAGGATAAAAAAATCTGATTTTTTAAACATATATTTCCTTCGTTATTGTTTAAGTAATTGACTCATTAAAATAATCGTCTATGCCAAAACTCATGGCTAAGAGTAAACAGCCAGAAATCGACAATTCGCTTATCACGCGAACGCCTGAGGATAGGCGAAAATCAAATAATTCAAACTGATACAGACCTAAAAATACAAATATGAATGTTAATAAGCCAAAGAAAGTGAGAAAAAGCCCTGAAGTTAGTAACAGCCATTGAATTATGCGTTTGATCGTCATGGGATACAGGATAATTGAGTCAGATTAAATAATACATACTATCTAAGTATTATTAAGTAGCCCTTCATTTTAGACGTTAAATCGCGGAAATTCCCTTGAGCCCCAATTCAGTACTGCAATATTTAGGCGGTAGCAAAAAAAGCGAGCGCTATTTTCTTTTTGCGCTAGCGGGAATTCAGTTTACCCACATTCTGGATTTTATGATCATGATGCCTTTGGGGCCTCAATTTATTAGCGCTTTCCAAATTAATACGCATCAATTTGGCTTACTTATCTCCTCCTATACCTTTGCAGCTGCCATCGCTGGGGTTTTTGCTACGTACTATATTGATCGCTTCGAGCGGCGCAAGTTATTGTTAACTCTCTACATTGCCTTTACCCTAGCTACCTTAGCTTGTGGCCTAGCAACATCATATGAAACCCTGTTTCTCGCGCGCGCTTTAGCTGGAGTCTTTGGTGGCATCTTAGGTTCCTTAGTGCAAACCATTGTGGCTGATACGATTCCGTTTGAGCGCCGTGGCAAGGCAATTGGTACCGTGATGGCAGCATTCTCGGTCTCGACCGTTGCGGGCGTGCCCTTAAGTTTATTTTTGGCGAATCACATTTCCTTTTTAGGTTGGCGAGCCCCATTTATTTTTATTGCGCTTTTAGCCAGCGCTATTTTTTGGTTAGGCTACCAATTTATCCCCTCAATAGCCGGTCATTTGGCCCATAAAGCGGATGGAAATCGCTTTCGACAAATTTATCGCCTGGTGATACAACGCGATCACTTGGTTGCTTTTGGTTTTATGGCTTTGATTATGTTGACTGGATTTTCAGTCATTCCGTATATTGCGCTCTACTTCACCATGAATGTAGGTGTACCGGATGCCTATATTTCCTTGGTCTATCTGTTTGGTGGTATCGCGTCTTTATTGAGCTCGCGTTATATTGGGTCTTTAGCCGATCGCTACGGCAAAGAACGTACTTTTCGCGCCTTGGCAATCTTGAGTTTAGTGCCGATCATCGTCACGACGAATTTAGTTCCTGTACCCATTTGGTTGGTACTCATCAATTCCACTGCATTTTTTATTTTGGTTTCTGGGCGCATGATTCCAGCAATGGCCATGGTAAGCCAGGTCATTGAGCCCAAAAACAGGGGCACATTTATGAGCTTAATTGGTTCAGTGCAAATGCTCGGCTCAGGTATTGCCTCGGTAATTGCCGGCATGGTCATTACTATTAGCCCAAGCGGACAAATTGAGCATTACAACAGGGTTGGCTATGGCGCAGTACTGTGCGGTTTGCTAACCTTTTGGCTTGTAGGTAAAATTAAGCCATATCGGGCGCCAGCAAATCAAGCCTCTGGTTAATCATTTTGGCCCATTTTCAGCAAATCAGCTTCTTTATTTATTTAATTAATGATGACAATTACTAACATCGGTGTTTTAAGTCTTATTTTCTTCGCTCAGCTTTTTACTCCCCTCGCTGCATACGCGGTAGAAACTCAGGCGAACGAGGTAAATGCCCCTCCTTCAGAAAATCATTACACTAAATCGATATCAGGCTTGCGTAACCTACGCTATTGCGAAGTGTTGTATGGCAAGCGTCATTTGGGTACCCTGACGATCAAAGTATTTAATACTCAGGGTCTTAACGCGTGTCCTGAAGCATTATGGAAAGCTCTCGACGTTAATGCAATTGAGAAAAAAAATGATGCCTCATTTGTGCGTCTGAATGGGCCGCGTTACTGGACCATGGATGAGATTAAGGCGGCCGGCAAAACAGCGAATGATGTCATCGAGAATTTTGGCGGCATTGAAATGAGCTTACGGGCTACTTTAGATGTGGGTATAAAGCGGCAATTAGCAGGCACACAGTTCTTTGTGCCAAATGTCGTCAATCGAAATACGGCTTTTATTTACAAGAGCGGCACACTAATTTACCAACTAACTTCGCCCCAAGGACAGACTTACATTATGCAATCGTATTCACAAATTGCTGATCCTAACTTGTCCATGAATGATTTGGCGCAATTAGCTACCCGCCTAAAGCTACCCGATGGGTGGAAATATACAGTCAAGACGCTTACGCAAGATTTAGTTTTACAGGCACAGGGTAAGGCTTATGTAATTCAGGATAATTTTTATAATTCGTATCAACGTCAATAAGGAACTTTATGAGGAATTTAATGAAAAAATATCTACTATCATTTTTCATAGTATGTCAGTTTTGTGGGATGGCATTTGCTGCAGATTCCCCGCCGGTTAAATTTGACCCCGTCTGGTTAATTAATGCTCGCATTGCAGTAAAAGCGGGCAATTGGGATGACGCCATTAAGCAACTGCAGGCGGCTAATGATCCGGCTTCAGCGGATTGGAATAATTTAATGGGTTATAGCTTGCGTAAGAAAACCCCACCTGATTTAGTTGGCGCGGAAAAATATTATCAGGCTGCACTTAAAATTGATCCAACCCATCGTGGCGCTTTAGAGTATTACGGAAAATTAATGTT
>JBAXGQ010000142.1:0-3362 GCA_037139315.1 Burkholderiaceae bacterium | reverse complement strand
AGCAATAATTACTATCTAGAAAAATTATGGCTTGGCGGCGCTATAGCAGAAAAACAAAAAAGATCTACTGACAATAAAAATATTGCTCTTTTACAGGTCCTCGCAGAAAAAAATCAGTTACTTAAAAAACTTGCAGTCACTCAAAAAGCTAGCGATATGGGGACGATGGTCAGCTCATTAGCCCACGAGCTCAACCAACCGCTCGGAGCCATACGACTCAATGCAGAAGTACTGCTCGATTTAATTAAAAATGCACCGAATAGTGAAGAGTCGCAAGAAATTTTAGAGGATATTTTAAAAGATAATATTCGCGCAGCCGATATTATTACTCGCCTGAAACGCTTATTTCAAAAGGGCTCAGAGCAATTTGAGTCAATTAATTTAGGGGCAATCGTCAATGATGCTTATTTATTAGTCAAGTCTAAATGTAGCGCCAATGAAATAGAAGTTGCACTAGATATTCCAGCAAATGCCCTTGTCTATGGTGATGTTGGACAACTACAAATGGTCGTACTTAATCTTTTTAATAATGCCATTGAAGAGTTAGTCAGTAAGCAGGGTGAGCGTTTAATTTTTGCAAGCATTCAATGTGAAGAGGAAAAAATTATCTTTGAGATAACCGATACCGGCAGCGGTATTTCGTCAGAGGCAGCAAACCATATTTTCGAACTCTTTCACACTAGCAAGCCTAGTGGGATGGGTGTAGGACTATGGCTCAGTCGCGCCATAATGGAAGCACACAATGGCGCTATTACCGTCGAAAATCTCCCTACTGGAGGGGCCTGCTTTCGCTTAACTTTTTACCAGAACGAACTTAAGCCCACGCTCAACTAGCCTGGATACCTCTTTTTAACTCTACATTTAAGAGCACTAAATCTTGCTCTGAATCGGCCTGCATTTTTCGCATCACATTGGCCTTAAAAATCTTCACGGTAGCTGGGGCAATACCTAATATTTCGCCAATTTTAATATTCATTAAACCTAGCGTTAATAACTCGAATACTTCCTTTTCGCGTTCAGTGAGTTTAGAAAAACGGTCAATGATATTTTGGTGTAGCTTTAAGCGTCGAGCATGTCCATGATCTAGCTCTAGCGCTCGAAATATAGCCTTTGTTAAGTCAGCTAAATTAAATGGCTTGAGTAAAAAATCTACTGCGCCCTTTTTAAGGCTTTCAATAATTTGCTGCGGGTGACTTTGGCCACTAATAAAAATGATCGGAGTTGAGCGACCCTGCTTGTTCATTTTTTCCTGCAACTGAAGTCCTGTTAAACCCGGCATTTGCATGTCTAATAGAATCATTTCAGGCGTATGTTTGGGTGCTGCAGCCAAAAAAGCTGAGGCTGTGGTAAAGCCAATAACCTCAAGCCCCTGTTTGCTTAAGGCGCGCGTAAGGGATTTCTGTACCGAGACATCGTCCTCAATCAGATATACATAACCTTTAGTTTCCATGCCACTATTTTAGCAATAAGCCTAAAAACTGAGGCCACCAATATTAGCCTAGGGGCTAACTAGCATTGGCAAGCAATTGGTTAATGTAATAATCAGTTTAGTTGTATATTCATTGCTAATTTCTATGATCGAAATCTCGCCAAATAATAATGTTCCAAGATAAGCCATCGATTCAATCCCAACTGAAGTTCCAATGTTGGCAATCCATTGTTATCTTCATAGCTACTAGTGTTATTGCTCTTCCAGCGAATGCCCAAGTCGATGCAGGTGCCTTGCAACAAAATTTAGAGCAGCAACTACCCTTACCCTCACCGCTTGCCCTACCGCAACCCGGCAAACCAGAGCCATTACAACAAACTGCGCCTAAAGATGGTGAAACTCGCTTTGTTGTGAAGTCATTTGTTGTAGAGGGCATTAATATTCTGCCTGAGGCGCAGATTCAAGAAGTATTGCGCCCGTGGGTCAGTCGCTCGGTTAATTTTGATGATCTGCAAAAGGCCTGTGATGCAGTCATTGATTACTATCGTAAAAATGGCTATACCGTGCAAGCAATATTACCGCCCCAAAAGATTGCTAATGGCATCGTCAAGATTTTAGTCACTGAAGCCAAACTCAGTAGCGTCATTGTGGAAACACCCCAAGGCCCTACCCGCTTTAGCAAAGATTTAGCTGCTAAATACATTACCGATGTCAACCCCATTGGTGATTATCTCAACCTTGCCAAGGTTGAGCGAGCACTCATTATTCTTAATGAAACCCCTGGAGTGATCGTTGCTAGTCAACTTGAACCAGGCGCCAATGATGGTGAAACAGCCATAAAAATGCAGCTATCCGATGCGCCCTTAGTGCAAGGTCGCGGAGAATTAAATAACTATGGTAGCCGCACTACTGGATCAAACCAAGCAACTGTTGCGATCAATTTAAATAATCCCAGTGGCTTTGGTGATCAAGGGGCTATTAACGGCATTGCCTCTGATGGCTCTGCCTACATCCAGGGGGCTTATTCTTTACCAGCCACCAATAATGGCTTACGTTTAGGTATCGCAGGCACCTATCTGAATTATAAAAATGTCAGTAGCTATACCTCCAACAATAGTGGCTTTGGGGATGCCTGGACCACGGGCCTTACCGCTGCGTATCCCCTCATTCGCTCGCAAGGCGCCAATTTAAATACCACCATGGCATATGACATTAAAAGTTATATGAATAAAAACCAAACTTCCGGCTCAACGATTAGTAGTTACACCATTAATAATCTGTCGTTTGGTATGTCGGGAAATAAATATGACAGTCTTGGTGGCGGCGCTATTTCTACCGGCTCTGCCACGGTTGTCTTAGGCAATTTGGCGATTTCCGCGACTAGCATTCAAGGGTATGGTACTTATACCCCAACTACCTTTGCAAAATTCAATTTTTCGGGCAGTCGTAATCAACAGCTTACCGAAGATGGACTCAATTCAATTTATGTTGCGCTTTCTGGTCAATTTGCTTCGGTCAATTTAAATTCAGCTGAACAGTTTTACTTGGGTGGTCCCTACGGCGTGCGTGCTTATCCTGTAGCGCAAAGCCCTGGCTCACAAGGTGCACTCGCAACCTTAGAGTTACGCCGGCAATTACCGCAAAATCTAACCTTGTCAGCGTTTTACGACTGGGGTGCTGTGCAGCAATACAAAGCTACTTTTGCAGGCTGGCAGGGGCAGACCAATGCGAATAATACTTACTCGTTAATGGGCGCTGGCTTTGGCTTGAAATGGAACTATCAAAATTGGAATGTCGCCGGCAGCGTTGCGTGGATGGTGGGCAAAAACCCCTTATATAACCAATATGGTCAACCAACCAATACTGACGGCACAACCACCCAACCCCGTGGCTGGATCTCCGCCAGCTATTCGTTTTAAATCATAATATCTTT
>JBAXGQ010000141.1:0-3395 GCA_037139315.1 Burkholderiaceae bacterium | reverse complement strand
GTACAACAAGCATTGTCGATTTCAGATCGCGCTTACATTATTGATCAAGGTGAAATTGTGTTTGAAGATACCGCACAACGTTTATTAGATAACGATGAGATTCAGCAAAAATATTGTGCAGTTTAGGCTCGCTCTAAACCTAATGTAAAGCCGGTAAATGCAACCATTCGGCTAATTGGTGCCAATATTGCATGGGGATTTCAGTTAATAACCAAGTCATCGCTATAAATCGTAACGATTTGCCAATTGTCATATAGATAAAACAAGGCAACCACGCTAAACGCATCCACCCCGCAACTACGCAGAGAGGGTCACCAATGATCGGTACCCAGGCTAACAATAGTAATTTTGGACCGCTGCGCTCAAGCCACTTACCAATGCGGTAATGGGTTGGACCCTTTAACGATTCATAAGCATTGCGAGCCAATAAGCCCATCCACCAATCGAACAACCCACCCAAGCTGTTGCCTAACGTTGCAACTCCAATTGCCACCCAATACATATCGGGTCGCAGGCTGATGTAGCCAAATAAAATAGGCTCGGCGCCCAGGGGAATCAGCGTAGCCGAAACAAATGAAGTGATAAATAAAGTACTTAAACCCACTCCCGGTAACTGCGCCCATTGCAATAATTGCTGCAGTATTTCCGCCATTAAGCAACGACTCCGGCAGCGCGTAAAGCGGTAATTTGGGCTGCAGTTAACCCCGCTGCTAATAAAACGGCATCGGTATGCTCGCCAAGGGTTGGCGCCCGTTGTCGAATGGCGCCAGGGTTATTTGATAGCTTTGGAAAGATAGCGGGCATGGCTACCGGTAAACCATCAGCAGACTTCACTGTGGCAATTGCCTCGCGGGCCGCATAGTGGGGGTCAGAAGCAATATCCTGCGCGGTGTAAATCCGCCCTGCGGGTACTTCCGCGGCCAATAAGCGTTCCAATAAGGCCTCAAGCTTAAATTGACAGGTCCACTCACCAATTGCCGCATCAATCTCTAATGCTCTCTTAGCGCGTCCATCATTACGCGCCAATGTGGGATCGTCGGCTAAATCACTACGTCCAATTAAGATCATTAATCGTTTAAAGATCGAATCGCCATTGCCTGCAATCAAAATATATTGACCATCAGCGCAAGGATATGCATTTGAAGGAGCAATTCCAGGCAGAGCCCCACCGGCAGGTTGGCGAATTGCGCCAAATACGGAATATTCAGGTAACAAACTTTCGGTTAAGTTAAAAACTGATTCATACAGAGCGACATCGATCATTTGTCCTTCACCGCCCCGCGCATCGCGCTCATACAGCGCCAATAAAACGCCTAAGGCACCATGGAGGCCAGCAATCGTATCGCCCAAGGAAATCCCTGCGCGAACGGGTACACCATCCGGCTCGCCAGTGATATACCGCAATCCAGCCATTGCTTCACCAATTGCCGCAAAGCCAGGTTCATCACGCCGGGGACCATCTTGACCGTAGCCAGAAATGCGCAACATGATTAAACGCGGATTAAGACGATGCAATTCTTCCCAACCCAAGCCCCATTTTTCAAGGGTTCCAGGACGAAAATTTTCTACCAAAATATCGGCTTCTAAAGCTAAGCTGCGAGCAATTGCTTGTCCTTTAGGAAGGCGTAAATCAAGGCAAATAGATTCTTTATTGCGCGACTGTGCCTGCCACCAAACTGAAGTCCCCTCATGTAACATACGCCATTTACGCAAAGGATCGCCCTCACCTGGCGCCTCAACTTTAATGATCTCAGCACCAAAATCAGCCAACGTTTTGGCAGCAAAAGGTCCAGCAATTAATTGCCCTAACTCCAACACCTTAATTCCTGCAAGGATTTGCCGCATTACATGCCCCTTCATTGATGACTACGCCACAAGTAATTCGATTATGCTAGAGGCACCAAAAGCTCAATCCTACTATTTTAATTGCGTCTCAAATTAAACGCCTTAAACCATGAATCCCACTATTCCTCAGCCCGACCAATACCAAGCTATACGTGAAGCCCTGCGGGCAATTTGCGGGCAATTTGATTCCGCCTATTGGCAAGCGGTAGATCATCAGCGCGCCTATCCAGAGGCCTTCGTCAAAACCCTGACTGAAGCAGGCTGGTTGTCGGCCCTGATTCCCGAAGAATATGGTGGCTCTGGCTTAGGCCTAGCGGAAGCATCAGTCATTATGGAAGAAATTAATTTCTGTGGCGGGAATGCTGGATCCTGTCATGGACAAATGTACAACATGGGCACACTGCTGAGACACGGCTCAGAAGCACAAAAACAACTTTACTTACCCAAAATTGCCGCCGGTGAATTGCGTTTGCAAAGTATGGCAGTAACTGAGCCAAGCACTGGCACCGATACGACAAAACTAAAAACCATGGCAGTGAAAAAAGGGGATCAGTATTTTATTCACGGTCAAAAGGTCTGGATTTCTCGCATTCAACATTCTGACTTAATGATTTTATTGGCGCGTACCACTCCCTTAGCTGAAGTAAAAAAGAAATCCGAAGGCATGTCCATTTTTATTGTTAACCTTGCTGATGCAATTGGCCACGGTATGGAAGTACGCCCAATTAATAACATGGTCAATCATGAAACCAATGAGGTATTTTTTGATAACTTGGCAATTCCTGCAGAAAATTTAATTGGTACTGAAGGTCAAGGCTTTAAATATATTCTCGACGGGCTAAATGCAGAGCGCGCCTTAATTGCGGCTGAGTGCATCGGCGATGCGTATTGGTTTATTGACCGCGCGCGTCGCTACGCTAATGAGCGCATCGTCTTTGATCGCCCCATTGGGAAAAATCAGGGTATTCAATTTCCGCTGGCAGAAAGTTATATTGAAACTGAAGCCGCCAATTTAATGCGCTTCAAAGCCTGTAACCTATTTGATGCTGGCGCTGCGTGTGGTGCCGAAGCGAATATGGCGAAATATTTAGCCGCAAAAGCCTCATGGGAAGCAGCTAATATGTGTATGCAAACCTTTGGTGGCTTTGGCTTTGCTAGTGAATACGATATTGAACGTAAATTTCGTGAAACTCGCCTTTATCAGGTAGCCCCTGTTTCGACCAACTTAATTTATGCTTATATTGCCGAGCATGTTCTCGGTTTGCCCCGCTCCTTCTAATGTCTACCGCTCAATCCAACCACAAGCAATCTACCGTCGCCCCAAGACCCCTTGATGGAATTACGGTCGTCGCTTTAGAGCATGTCATAGCAGCGCCTTTTTGCACACGTCAACTAGCCGATTTGGGCGCCCGCGTAATTAAAATTGAACGCCCTGGCTTAGGCGACTTTGCGCGTGCTTACGATACGCGGGCGAAAGGCATGTCATCGCATTTTGTTTGGGTTAATCGCTCCAAAGAAAGCTTAACGCTGGATTTAAAACAAGCTGCTGC
>JBAXGQ010000140.1:0-3406 GCA_037139315.1 Burkholderiaceae bacterium | reverse complement strand
TTATGATTCCGTCGCTCTAACCAGCTGAGCTAATTCGCCGAACTGGTAATTATAAATGAACGCGATAATGACGTCTAAATCTATGCTGATTTAGCATTGCCCTCAACAAGCAGGTAAATTGAACCTAAAAATAGGGAGACATCATGCATTCTGCCGTTTTCAGTCGTATTTCTCGCCACCTTCTTTTAAGCCTAATTGCGCTTGGGGTTTTGCATGGAGGTATAGCATTAGCCGCCTACCCCGATAGACCTATTAAGTTTGTCATTCCATTTGCGCCCGGCGGTGGCACAGACATGCAAATGCGCATCATTGCACCTAAACTGACTGAATTGCTAGGTCAACAAATTATTCTGGAAAATCGCCCTGGCTCGGGCAGCACGATTGGCACTGAAATGGTCGTGCGCAGCCAGCCCGATGGCTACACTTTTGTGGTTGTTGATACGGCCTTTACTTCAAATCCTGCGCTCTTACAAAAAATACCCTATGACAGTATTAAGGATCTTACGGCCGTCATTTTGCTGACCTCAGGAGCGAGCGCACTCGTCGTCAATCCGGCTGTACCAGCAAAAACAATTGGTGAATTAATTGCGCTGGCAAAAATGAAAAATGGCGCGCTAGCTTATGCTTCTGCTGGTGCGGGCACCTCCTCCCATCTCACTGGTGAATTATTTAAGCTTACCGCCGGTATCGATATGATTCATGCTCCTTATAAGGGGGCGGGGCCGGCAGTAACGGATACGGTTGCGGGTCAGGTCGCGGCAACCTTTACTAATATTAGCTCTAGTAAAGCTTTTATTGATAGCGGTCAATTGCGCGCCCTTGCAGTTACTGGCTATACACGTTCACCTGCTTTACCGAATGTACCTACTTTTAGTGAGGTGGGCTTAGCTGCGGTTAGTCAAGCTAGTTCATACTGGGGAGTGCTGGCCCCAGCAGCTACGCCGCGCGACATCATTCTCAAGGTAAATCAGGAGCTGAATAAAGTACTGCAAATGCCTGAGATTCGTACACGCCTGACTGAGCTTGGTTTTAATGTGGTTGGCGGCACGCCTGAGGAATATAGTAAATACATTCGAGACAGTATTGTCAATTGGCGACGCGTAGTAAAAGATGCAGGTATTAAAATCGATTAATGAGCACGGTATTGAGTTGTAATTTATAGGGGTCTGTACATGATTGAAATGTCTGAAAAGCGGCTCATTGGGCCCATTATTCGTCTACACCCACACGATAACGTCGTCGTTGCACGAGTTGATATTGGCATTGGCACTGCTGTGCCAAGCGAAAACTTTACTAGTCGTAGTCAAGTTCCTGCTGGTTACAAAATTGCTGCCAAAAAAATTCTCCAGGGTGAACCCATCCTCAAATATAACGTTACCGTAGGATTTGCCAATACCGATATTGAAGCAGGCACGATGGTGCATAGTCATAACACCGATTTTAAGGAATTTGATCGTGACTATGCCTACGCGAGTGAATATCAACCGATTGTTATGCTGCCTGAAACAGAGCGTGCTACTTTCCAAGGGTATATCCGCGCCAATGGCAAAGTGGGTACGCGTAATTACATTGGTATTTTGGCAACGGTTAATTGCTCAGCAACGGTAGTCAATAAAATTGCTGAATGGTTTACTCCCGAACGTCTAGCGGAGTTTCCTAATGTTGATGGCGTGGCTGCTTTTAGTCATTCGATTGGCTGCGGTATGGAAATGTCTGGTGAGCCTATGCAGCTATTACGGCGCACGATGGCGGGTTATGCACGTCATCCAAACTTAGCTGCAGCCTTGGTCATTGGCCTTGGGTGTGAACGCAATCAATTAAAAGGGTTAATGGAGCAAGAAGATTTACATGAGGGCTCTACCCTACATACTTTCATCATGCAAGAAAGTGGTGGCACAAGAAAAACGATTGAAGCAGGTATTGAAGCTGTCAAAGCCCTCCTGCCAGCGGCAAATCAATTTACGCGGCAAACGGTTTCAGCAAGTCATTTATGCGTTGGCTTACAGTGTGGTGGGTCTGATGGCTTTTCTTCAATTACGGCTAACCCCGCCTTAGGAGCCGCAGTTGACATCTTGGCGCGTCATGGTGGTACTGGCATTCTTTCAGAAACCCCAGAAATTTATGGGGTTGAACATACCTTAACGCGACGAGCTGTTAGCCAAGCAGTTGGCGAAAAACTCATTGAACGGATTCGTTGGTGGAAAGATGAATACTCACCTGGTCGTGATGTACAAATTAACGGCAAAGTAAGCCCAGGTAATCAAATTGGTGGACTTGCCAATATCTTTGAAAAGTCACTCGGCTCGTCGATGAAAGGGGGCACCGGACCATTAATGGAAGTGTATAAATACGCCGAGCCAGTAACCACAAAGGGCTTTGTTTTTATGGATACCCCCGGTTTTGATCCCGTCTCGGCGACAGGCCAAATTGCCGGTGGGGCTAACCTGATTGCTTTTACAACAGGCCGTGGCTCGATGTTTGGCTCAAGACCTGCGCCCTGTTTGAAATTAGCAACCAATACGCCGATGTATACCAAGCTAACGGAAGACATGGATATTAACTGCGGTGAAATTTTGGATGGCACCGTCTCAGTTCAAGAAATGGGTCAACGTATTTTTGAACTTTTTTTACGTACTGCATCAGGTGAGGAATCTAAGAGTGAATTACTTGACCTAGGTAAGTATGAATTTGTGCCATGGCAAATTGGCATCATGAGTTAAGACTCGCTTGATGACGCAAGCAAGTATTCCCTGGCACCAACTACTTACCGAAATTCAATTGGTTTTAATTGAAGATTCTCATGGATTAATTCAGAAGCCACCCCGCCATGCTTTGCCCCTAAAAGATGATGGCGTTCTATTGGTGATGCCGATTGCCGGACCCGATATAGCCGCCGTCAAATCGATTTCCGTTTGCCCGCTTAATCTTACTAAAGGCCTACCCGCCATCCAAGGAGAGATCTTGGTTTTTGATGCGGTTTCTGGAGCTGTGCTGGCTACGCTCGATGGCGCTCTCATTACCGCTCAACGTACGGCTGCTGTATCGACTTTAGCTGCACAACTCGCAGCGCCAAATCCTGCGGGTGATTTACTCATCATTGGGGCAGGTGTACAAGGTAAAAATCATGTGGAGGCTTTTCATATTCTTTTTGGTACCCAACGGGTCTGGGTGCAGTCAAAAAGCATGGCTTCGGCAGTTGCTCTAGTTGAGTACGCTAAAAATTTAGGTATTGACGCACACTATTTACCACCTAATTCGCCTTATCCGACATCGATTCAAAACATTGCAACTTGCACACCAGCACATGAGGTAGTACTAGCGCATTTGCAAAACTTAGATTTTAACAACTTGTTCATTACTGCAATTGGTTCATTCAAAGCGCATTTAGCAGAAATATCGGTAGATA
>JBAXGQ010000139.1:0-3407 GCA_037139315.1 Burkholderiaceae bacterium | reverse complement strand
CAATTACAAAATTTTCGCAGTGAAATTGATCAATGCATTCATGATTGGCAAATTCCCTGGGGTAAATTCATTCGGCTTTATACCAAGCTGCTAGCTCAGCCCCATCTAAGCCAATGGCAAAACACGGAAAGTGAAGGCCTCCTAGATCGCCGCTATCTCAATCGAATCATAACTTCCCCACATCAGCAAGCAATTCAAAAAAAGAGGATCCCCAAGCCCCTAGCTCGAACCCAAATTACTTTTTTATTAGATTGCTCTGGCTCGATGAAAGAGCATCGCCTCGAGCTGGCTAGTTTTGTTGATGTGATGGTGCGCATTTTAGAAGGTGTCGGTGTGACAACAGAAGTCTTGGGCTACAGCACACTTGCATGGCAAGGTGGTAGGCCTTTTAAAGAATGGCAAAAGGCCGGGAGTGGCGACAGCCCAGGACGACTCAATGAGCGAGCCCATTGGATTTTTAAAGATCATCAAACCAGTTGGCGTAGAGCCCGTTTAGGTATGGCTGCATTATTAAAACCCGATCTCTACCGTGAGAGCTTAGACGGCGAAGCGTTACTTTGGGCGGCCCAGCGCTTAACTCAAACCAATCAAGATGGACATGATAAAAAAATTATTCTGCTCTCGGATGGCTGTCCAATGGATCGGGCCACACTCCAAGCAAATGGTGAGGCATTTTTACTAGACCACCTACTTCATGTCTTAGATTGGACTAAGCACACTGATATTCAAGTATGGGGTTGTGGGGTCGGCGAAGAAATGCGTAGCGCATTTAAAAGGCGCTTAAGTTGGGAACTGAGTACCAGTAAAAGTACTGCCCCACCCTCAGCTGCGCTGGTTGTTAGTGCAATTAGTAATTGGGCCCAGGAATTGGCCGGACAAGCTAGCCAGAAAAACTCAAACTACTAGCTCATTAAAGTATTCATGCTGAGCTGTGTTTAAGGTTGAAACACGCCACTCAATCGGCTCATCTTGAAGATTAAAGGCAATCCGGCGAATTGTTATGACAGGTGACTGGGGTGTTAAGTCTAGCCAGCTGGCAAATTGTTTGCCGGCTAAACCAGCCCTCAGGCGTTCGCGCGTTCGCGCTACAGACTGACCATACTTCACTTGATATAACTGATAAATACTCCCTTGCCGATTTTCAAAATTACTACGCGTTAAATTTTTAAAGCGTTTTTTTTCTAACGTAATTTGATCAATCATGACGCATTGTTTGTCTAGATAAAGCCGATTAACAATACGCCAAACAGGAGTACCCTCTTTAATCTCAAGCTTAAAGGCCTCTTCGCGGTTCGCTAGAGCGCTACTTAATGAGGACAACTCAACTTGAGGCGTAATTTTTTTATCGACATCATGTTTAACAACATGAAAGAAGTAATACATTTGGCGTTTTGAGTCGTGCTCTGCTTGAAAGGTGCCTTTACCTTGGCGCCTGATCACAATTCCTTCAGCCACCAGCTCATCGACGGCCTTACGCAAAGTGCCAATCGACACGTTGAACTCATGTGATAAATCTTTTTCAGCCGGTAAAGCTTGGCCAATTGGAAAGCGACCCCTGACCAAATCAGCGGTGATTTTTTGCTTCACCTCTTGATAAGCGGTCAGGGATTTCATACGCTTACTACTTAAGCAGATTCATACAAACGCGTCATTACGAATTCGCGGTGACCTAAAATTTCAGCCGCGGTTAATTCGCCATTAGCAGTTCTCATGAGGGCATCTAATAATTTGTCGCCCGCTGAATCTAAAGTTTCTTCACGGCGCAAAATACCCGAGACATCTACGTCAATATGCTCAGACATCGTGCGCACTGTCATCGGATTAGCGCAAAGTTTAATCACTGGCAAAATTGGGTTGCCAATCACATTCCCTTGGCCCGTTGGAAACAAGTGAGCAGCAAAACCAGAGGCTGCACACAAAGTCACCATTTCGGCGGCTGCTGAAGAGGAATCCATAAAATGCAAACCCTTCATAGCTGGAACTTCAGCCTTATCCAAGACGCCATCAACGATGCATTTCTTACCGATTTTCTGAATGTTACCTAAGGCTTTTTCTTCAATCGTCGTTAAGCCGCCAGCAATATTTCCTTTAGTTGGCTGTGAGTCTGATAAGTCGCTGGTTTTATTGCGCTCAATGACATCTTGATAGCGATCAAACATCGCGCGAAATTGTTTTTTCACTTCTGGCGTACGGCAACGTGCCTCAACCAAGTGTTCGCCACCCGTTAATTCGGTAGTCTCACCAAATACGAGCGTTGAGCCAATTTCATATAATTTATCGAAAGCATTACCAACCGCTGGGTTTGAAGCACAACCTGAGGTGGTATCCGATTCGCCACATTTAGTCGAAACCCATAACTCTGAAAGCGGTGCGGAAACGCGCTGTTGTTTCGAGGCATGCTTCATCATCGCATAGGCAGCTTTACTCGCACTAGCAATGGTAGCAGTATCGCCATTACGCTCGATCCAAAACCCTTCAACTGGTTTGCCCGATTTTTTAATGCCCTCAACTACTTTTCCAGTCCACTGCGGCTCAATACCAATCACCACCACTCCAGCTACGTTAGGATTGCAGCCAGCGCCAATGAGGGTGCGGAAATGCAGTTCTAGATCGGCGCCAAACTGCAAGCGGCCATAAGGGTGAGGAATGGCAATAGTGCCTTTAATGTTATTAGCTACGGCTTCACAAGCGGCATTCGATAAGTCATCTAATGGCAGGATGATGACGTGATTACGAATACCCATACGGCCATTTTCACGGCGATAGCCCATAAAAGTTGCATCTTTTAAATTAATCATTTTTTATCTCTTTCTTTTACTCTGATCACACTTAGAATTATTACCAGCGCTTGGTCTTCACATTTTGAACATGGGTATGCTCGCCTTTTTTAATCGGCGCAACTACCTTACCAATATCAACCCCATACTTAATGATGGTGTCGCCAGTCTTTAAATCCTGTAAAGCAATTTTGTGACCAATGGGAATATCGCTTTCCGACTTAATCGTCACTGTGCTATCCCCATCCATTACCCAACCAGTTAAGTCGGTACCTGCTTTAACACCTTCAACCACGACCACGCCAACGACGTCTCCTGGCTCATGCACGACGAAATGTATCATCAACTTCTCCTTTAAAAATCATGTAATTATTAAGTCTTCCACGACTGTTGAATGCCAGTCTGAATTTCATCAAACACAGCATCAGGTACTACGGATCCATCTAAAAATGCAGCTGCACGTAAATTAAAACGGCGCTGACCTGGTAAACGAACGGCGCGATCTTGTGCCAATTCAGCAATAAAATCGTCTATGCGGCTTTGATAAATACCTTTACCAGAAAGGCCAGGATCAATCGTAATTAGTAATTGACCAATACGCGGACGATTACCTTGGGCGTTGAAAAATGA
>JBAXGQ010000138.1:0-3486 GCA_037139315.1 Burkholderiaceae bacterium | reverse complement strand
AATTTGACAATTTAATACTACACCTTTAAGTTCAGTAACTTTGCTGCATTGCCACCTAAAATTGCAATTCTTTGCGCATTACTAAGTCCAGGTGTAGCCATCACGTGCTCAACGGGATACTCTTCCCAAGGAATAGGATGATCTGTGCCAATTACAACTTGACTCGCGCCAACTTGGGCTACTAGATGACGCAAAGCCTCGGGGGTAAAGACAAGAGAATCAAAGAAAAGTTGGTTAAGGTATTCAGTCGGCTTCTTTTTGAGAACAATATTAGGGTCACAATTTTGTGGTGATACAAAACAGCTGTGGTCCATACGGGGTGCATAAGAACCCAAGAAACCACCGCCATGCGCAGCCAATATTTTTAATTGTGGGTATTTATCAAGCACACCTTCATAAATGAGGTGTTGAAGTGCAATAGTCGTATCCAACGGATTACCAATTACATTAGACATCCAGCCATTACCTTTAAAGCGCTGCGCAAGTTGTGGCGTGCTTTGAGGATGAATAAATAGTGTGACGTTGAGTTCTTGGGCTTTTGCCAAAACAGGATGATATTTCGGGTCAGAAAAGTCCTGCCCTAAAACACTTCCACCAATAGCGGCTCCGCGAAGACCTAAATTTTTGACAGCATTTTCTAGTTGCTCTACTGCTAGAGTAGGATCTTGCATTGTTAGCGAGGCAAATGCCGTAAATTTATCAGGGCGCATTGCACAGAGTTCAGCAAGGTGAATATTATTTAGTCTACAGATCTCTGCAGCGGTATCTTTATCCTTGCGGTACCAAAATGGATTGATACTTAAGACTTGCATATCAATACCTTGTGCTTCCATCGCTTTAATCCGCTCATTAATTTTGATGAAATGCTCTGGAACACCTTTGGTAGGAGGTGGAACTGACTTAGCATCCTCTCCCATTAAATCAATCGCATCTTGAAACATGCAATGAGCATGTACATCAATAGTTTTAATACGTTTTCCATTAATGAAAATGGGAGTTAAGCGTTTTGGCGTAACATCTTTCAGATCTGCAGCATGAGAAAGACCGCAACCGCAAAAAAATAGTCCACCTAACGCCTTGCTAGATGCTCTAAGAAATGATCTACGTTGATTCATTTAAGATTCTTTCGTAATAATGAATCCTTACAATACACGAATTTTTTTTAAATTGCAGGGGGTAATCGAGTGAGCTAGCATTTCTTATAGCTTTCATGATTAGTCACATAAATGCTCACATACTGATATTTAGGCGCTATAACCTCTTGAAATTCTAGTGGTTTTCTTTGCATATCTGCTCTCATAATGCTTTGGTCCCAGGTTCAAGTCCTGGTGGGCCCACCAATAATCACGATACCAACTCTAGGGTTGGTATTTTTTTGAGCGTTACTTTAAGTAACGCTTGTGGGGTGCTATGAATTGTCATTAAAAAACGTTAATAATAGAAATTAATGATAAGATAAAAATAATTTAAATTAAATACTTTCCCTGATAAGGAATTTTAAAATGAAAAAAACATATCAAGCTTTCTCTTCATGTGTAAAGATTGGTGCGGCCTTATTCTCTGGTCTTGTGGCGATGATTTATCCGATAACCAGCACGGCGGTAGCCATAGACGTTTCATCAGTTTCTGTGGATGATTGCACATCAGGAAATGGTGAAGTGGGAGGTGCCGGAGGAAATGGGGGGAATGGTAGCTCATCCTGTGCAGGCGGTACCGGTGGAAATGGTGGTGCCGGTGGGGATGCTGGAAATGGGGGTGCCGGTGGAAATGGCGGAAATGGCAGTTCCGCAGTACCCTCAGACCAACGCCTCAAACGTAGTATCTCCTACCTTGGTAAAACTGATGGCGGTATTAAACTCTATTCATTTAAGTACCTTTGGTCTGATCAAGTGTTTGTGGGGGTAATGGCTCAAGACTTATTAGCTAATCCTGAATGGAAAAATGCCGTAATTACCAGTGAAAATGGATTTTACTCAGTGAACTACGCTAGCCTAGGTTTAGAGATGATGACTATTGAGCAATATCATCAGCAAGAAATGCTTGCTTAAGCTCATTGATGGTCAACTAAGGCTATTTGACTAATCTTAAAACTTATACCCAACACCCACTAAGAAGTTATAGACATTCATACCCACGGTATCTGAAAATCGTAAGTTGTAGCTACCAACCTTGGCAGTAGTAGTCTCAGTAACATTGTTATAGCTAAAGTAATTAGCTTCACCAAAACCATACCAATTACCCGCAAAGAATTGTTTATAGCCAAGTCCTAATGAGTAACCATTAAGGTTTTGCGTTTGGCTAACGCTTCCTGAGCTACTTTTAAAGGAGTTGTTAGCATAGCCAACTTTGAAATACGCTAAACCATCAGTTCCTACATTCATACCGGGTGCTAGGTAAATGTTATAGACATTTTGATTCTGGTAGGTACCACTAGTCCCATTGCCACCCTTAGCTTTAGAAGAGTAGTTACCTGACTGGCTATTAAAAGGATAGTACTCAGCACCAATAGCTAAAGTGAAGTCTTTAGTGACGGATGCGGTATAGCCTAGGGCGACATTACCAGTAGCGCCAGAAGTGCTACTAATGGAAGTTGCTAGTGGAATGGTGTTACTAGTGCCAATAACGGAGATAGGTGTATTGGTTAAGGTTGGATTAACACTTTCATAACCCACACCGACCTGACCATAAAAGCCTTCAAACTTAGACTGGGCAAAACTGGAAGTTGCTAGGGTGGCTATCACTAAGCCAAGTGGTAAATAGTATTTCATCAGTGTTCCTTAGGGCTGGTTAACTACATTAATAAGGGGTAAGGTAATTAGTAGACTCATTTTTCATTTAGAAATCCTTGTAAGCCTCAAGACGAGGGACAGGGGGGATACATTGGCTGCCCCGTCTGGGATCAACAGGTCGTACAAAGCCCCGTAGCGTGATCAAGACAGCCACACGTCTGCATCCCCATATCGTAAATAACACATTCCGCACAAGCCATATTTTCATAGCAATCCCCTACATCTATCGCAATCGCAGATGCTAAGTTCGGCATCAATGTGGATGCTGCAGTAATTAGTAGTACTAGTAGTTTCTTTTTCATCAGAGCCTATTTAAAAAAACGATGCAGGGATAAATCAATTAATCACTACGGGATGAGGAAAATTAATCAATTCTAAATATAAGTTTAATTTTTACTTTATAACTTACTTTCGTCAAGTATATTTTCTATTGCATCGCATTATAAAATTTTCTAGTAAGTAGAAATCTATAAGCCACTCTTCATACCAAATTTAACGGATAAAAGTACGGAATGATGAATAAAGTAAATATTAAGCTAGCAAGTATTTACAAAGCCAAAGGTATTTCAAATAAAATCATAATGAGTGGTAAATAAATTGTAAAAAAAGATACTACTTAAGGTCAAAAACTTAACGAAAAAAAATTCATTAAATGAACAAGGTAAATAAAATTAATAATCCACTCTCAGATGAGGTG
>JBAXGQ010000137.1:0-3516 GCA_037139315.1 Burkholderiaceae bacterium | reverse complement strand
AAAGCCTCTGGTGCAAAGGTCGATTAAATCTAAGGTAAGGTAGTCACTCGCTACAATCTAGCAAATGCCCCAATTTGCTGCTAACCTTTCGCTGCTGTTTAATGAAGTGCCTTTTCTTGAGCGCTTTAAAAGAGCTGCTCAGGCGGGATTCAAGGCAGTTGAATTTCTTTTTCCTTACGCGTATGGCGCAGACGAAATTAAGGCACAGCTTGATCAGTATCACTTAAAGCTGGTATTGCATAACTTACCCCCTGGTAATACCGAGGCTAATGAACGTGGTATAGCCTGCTTACCAGATCGTATTGACGAATTTCGTTTAAGTGTAGCCACTGGAATTCAATACGCGAAAATCTTAGGGGTTCATCAATTAAATTGTTTAGCGGGTATTGCCCCGGAAGGTATTGATACCCAGTTATTGCGCCAAACACTTATTGCTAATTTGCAATATGCGGCCAAAGAATTCCAAGATGCGGGGCTTAAATTACTAATAGAGCCCATTAATACCTATGACATTCCCAATTTTTATTTATCTCGTACAGAGCAAGCCATTGCAATATTAGATGAAGTAGCTGCCCCGAACGCTTTCTTACAATTTGATATTTATCATGCACAACGGATGGCTGGGGAGTTAGCTAAGACAATTGAATTATATTTACCCCGTATTGCACATATGCAACTCGCTGATAATCCGGGCAGACATGAACCAGGAACGGGGGAAATTAATTACCCCTTTTTATTTTCGCTCCTAGATCGCTTGCAATATTCGGGTTGGATCGGTTGCGAGTACAGGCCTCTGACAAATACAAAAGCCGGTTTAGGCTGGCTGAAGCACCTAAAGAATGATTTGGCCCAATGACCCAAGATATTTTGCAAGTAGTCTATTTGCATGGCTTTCGTTCTTCGCCCAATTCCTCTAAAGCAAAATTAACAGGCGCAGCTATTCAAGCAAAGATTGCTAGTGGCGCGGCCTTGCAATGGTTTTGCCCCCAACTGCCGCCATCACCCCAAAGTGCGATTGATTTGGTACTTGATCACCTGATAAACGTAAAGCCCGCAGAAGTTGTCATTATTGGCTCTTCGCTAGGTGGGTTTTATGCTAACTGGTTAGCTGAACACTTAGGCTGTAGGGCAGTCGCTCTCAACCCAGCTGTCTATGCTGCCCGTGAATTAGCACCTTATGTTGGCGAGCTCACCCAATACGATAGTAATGAGCCCTTTGATTTCAAAGCCCAATATATTGATGAATTAAAGTCACTACAAATTAGTCAAATAACCATGCCAGAGCGCTATTTTTTAATGGCAGCAAAAGGTGATGAGCTACTCGATTGGCAAGAAATGGTGCATTTTTATGCTAACGCGCAGCAGCTCGTACTCGATGGCAGCGATCATGGTCTAAGTGAATACAGTCTCTACCTGCCTCAGGTACTTGATTTTGCTTGTTCTGGCCGCTAAGTTTCCCGCTTTTTTAATCCCTTTTAAGAGTGCGGAATAGGGAGGCAATTTGCTCAAATTGATTGGGCTAGCACTTTTCTGTAAGATAGGGGTGAAGGTTCGTTTTAAGGGCCCACCCTTAATACAGGCGAATCGCAGAAAGGAGCCGTTGTGCTTAGTATTTTGAAGTTAGATGCTGGTGGCATTCCCCAATGCTGGGTCAATGCTGAAGAAGCGACTAAGCATTACGCCGATAAAAGTGTCCTGTGGACACTTGGCGATCCAATTGCAGTGATGCGTGGCGGTATTTCTCGCCTTACGGGTCATCAATCTATTATTGAATTGCATTCTATTCTGGCCGTCAAAGGCTCTGCACGTATTAATCTTTTCGATGTAATTCCTGCGATTACTAAACGCAAGTTATTTAGGCGTGATCGCGGTTTGTGCGCTTATTGCGGTCAGGGTGTGACAGAAAATGATGCGGAAGCTGAGCATATTATTCCTAATAGTCGCGGTGGCAAATATGCGTGGATGAATTTAGTCATTGCCTGTCGCCCCTGCAATCAACGGAAAGGCAATCGCACACCTGAAGGTTCTGGTATGAGTTTGCTATATGCTCCATACACGCCAAGCTTGTATGAAGATATGATTTTAAAAGGCCGCAATATTTTGGCCGATCAAATGGATTTTTTGGCGGCTAAATTACCTAAAGAAAGCCGCTTACTGGAAGGTGCCTTCTGGGATTAAGAGTTCTATTTGGTGCGCTGGCAATTTCCATCATTGCGCATCTCATTTTATTTGCTGGATTACCTTTCATTTCTTTTGGCAACCAGCTTGCTGCTCCAGAAGAGCAACCCATACAGGCTGTTCTTAAGGTTGAAAAAATTCAGCCTATTGAAATTAAGCGTAGTCAAAAGAAAAAGTTAGCGCCACCACTTTCAACTGACAGTAATTCATCCATTAGTTCAAGTGCTAGCGGAACTGATGCAGAAGGTGAGGGGGGTGGCGTAAGCCAAAAAGGCCAGGCGTTTCGCTTACCAAGCTCGGCCACTCTTTTTTACGATGCGGTTGTCGATGGGCAGGTTAACCAAACAGGGCGAGTTGATTGGATTGTTAATGACGGCGGTTATCGACTTTACATTAACGTGCCGTATGCCTTTGTTGGACCGTTTGTGTTTGAATCACGTGGTGTGGTTGATAAGTATGGGCTTGCGCCAGCTATTTATTGGACCCAGCGCGGGGAAAAACCGCCGCGTTATTCCCGTTTTGATCGTGACGAAATAGGTGGCGGCAAAATGTTTTTTACTGAAAAGCCTGAATTTACGCCCGATATTTTACCCGGTACGCAAGACCGTTTCAGTCTCATGTTTCAGTTAGCATCGTTGCTGAATGGTAGCGATAAAATTGATGAAGCAGGGGTCGTGCGTGAAATTCCTGTAGTCGATTACAACACGCTTGAAATGTGGCAATTTCTCAGTTTTGGTGAGGAGTTGAAATCCGATGCGATTCCTTCCTTAGGTCAAACAGCAGTCCGGCACTATCGCTTAATTCAAAGGGCAACTGACCCATATAAGCGGCAGGTCGACATCTGGTTGGCAAAAGATTTGGAGTGGCTACCAGGTCGAGTGCGTACCTTAGAGGCAAACGGTAGGGTGTTTGAATTGGTATTTAAGCAGCGGGCGAATTAGCAGCCGCGCTAATATCGGGTCTTTCGCGCTTATTTATTAAGCTACCCAGCATATTAAATAAAGCAGCCCCCGACATGGAGGCGGCGAAGATGCCCGAGAAGGCAATCACGATCGGCAGTATGCGCCAGCCCTTAGCAAGCTCAAAACTACCAAAGCCTACAGTGACATACATTTCACCGGCAAAATAAAAATTTTCTGGATTGGAGGGAAAAATATTGAGCGGAATTAGGGCGTACGTCCACAGCACAATATCCATCAGATGTCCTAAAATAATGAGCACTATAGCCACAAAATACGCTATAAATGCCGCTAAACGAAAGCCATAAAAATAATGGCCAGCAATTCGATAGTTATCTACTAACCAACTGCGAATGGCATTAAAACAAATCACCACGAG
>JBAXGQ010000136.1:0-3540 GCA_037139315.1 Burkholderiaceae bacterium | reverse complement strand
ATAGCAACCCCGTTAAGAAAATCACCTGCGGGTGATTTTTTCTTTGGCGGGTTCGGCCGGGATCCAAACCCTCAACCAACGGCTTACTGAGCGGTAACTACGCAGCTCGGTATTGATAAAGTTGCCTTCGCAATATCGCCTTTAGGCACTTCAATAATATGTGGTGTAGCGCAATTAAAAGTTTTATTGGCGTATTGTGGAAGACTATCAGGCGCAAATTTAACTACTCTAATGGCGTGAGAGACTCCCGAAGGAATTTCATCTTTTTTAAGATTATCTACGTATTTTTTAAAAATCCCTGGGGATAGCTTATTCAATTTATTTTCATGCATTAGATACATTTCAGACCCTGGACCTGCAGGCATGCTAATAGAAATTTCACCCTTTGAGGAAGTGGCAGCCACTGTTCCACAAACATTTTGTCCAGCAATAATTAAAGGTTGCTGAGCCCCTTGGCATGCAGCAAAAGCAGTAAAGGGGAGGGCAGATAAGAGAATACTTAGTAAATATTTTTTCATATTAAACCTCATTAGAATTAGCGAGTCTAGAGAAATGCAGATTAGGCTGCATACATTTTTATACTGCTAGTAATTTTATAGTATTTTCAACGGCTATTTGGCGATGTTTTGCGGTTCAAGCTATCGGAGCTTGATTTGCAAAAAGTCTTTCTACTAGAGTCAACCCACATTTAAAAATAAATCTCGCTCCTTCTGCTGAAAGCAATCCCCAACCTTTAGCTAAAGGTACCCTAAAAATTTTCTGCGGCAGAGCTAATCTTGCCCGACTTAATTGCCCTTAAAAAAGTATCGTAGTCCGCCTCATTTTGCTTGCTATACGCAATTGAAAAGTTAACCATAGCATCATCTAATGCCTCGCCTTTTCCGCAGTAGCCAGCCAGCACGGCGGGGTCGCCTGATCTCGCATGCGCATTCGCTAAAGCCCAGCCAAAGAGTTTTGCAAAATCAGGAAATTCTTTAACAGGAATGTCTTCTTCTCCAATAGAGATACCGCCTTTCATATCACGCAATTGGCGGATATAAAAATGTCCCTCAGCTGTGCCAAAGCCCAGAAAAAGATCCGGCGCGCCCTGAATGAGGGCTTGACCATCGATTACGCGTTTACCCTCATTATCAAACTTGTTACTAGGAAAGTAGGGTGCTAGTACTGATTTTTGGGCCTCTTTCAATTGAAGAAAAAGGGGGTCATCCACATCTTGACCCTCAAAATACATTGCCCAACATGCAGTGCCAACGCTGCCAACTCCAACCACTTTACGCACCCAGTCAATCAGTTTGTAACGCCTCAATAAATGTTGGCGATCTGGCGCTAATGATTTTGTATAAGTCTGAAGAACATCGTCGAGAAGAGCTGATATTTTTGTGCCCTTACGGATTGACACATCAGCATGTACTATTAATGGAGGGTGTTCAATAAAGCGCGGGCCATGTGGTGTTTTTTCGATTAATTTGTCTAGAACACCATGATTCGTATTTTTTCGCGCTTTTTCGAATAGGTTTTTTAAATATTTTTGGCTGAGTGTATTCGCAGAGTTAGTAACAGCAGTTATTAATGCTTTTTCGTCTATATACGTCCGTTTTAGGTCGACATAAGGGATGGTTGCATATCGATGTAGTGCATTGCGATAGGTGGTGCAAATATTTCGCACGATCATCTCACCATAGGCTTGATCTTGGCCTAATTGTTGGCTAACAATCATCGCGCTCGCCGTCAGGCGTTTTAAGTCCCAATCAAAATTACCAGGCAGTGTTTCATCAAAATCATTAATGCCAAAGACCAATTGATGCTCAGTGGTCGAAAAGAAACCAAAGTTACTGACGTGCATATCGCCACATAATTGCACAGTAATAGCAGGGCTTGGAACGCTGGCTAAATCCTTAGCCATAATGGCAGCCCCACCACGAAAAAATGCAAATGGATTAACAGCCATGCGTGCATGGCGGATTGGAATAAATGGCGGAAGCCGAGTTTTTGCTTGAGCAAGCAAAATATCAATCGGTGTTTGACGATTATTTTTTACAGTAAATTCGGCCAGCGAAGAGCGGCTTGTCTGTTTGCGAATGGAGTTTCCGAGATCTAAGCGCTCTTGATGGCTCGGATTTTTACTCAGAAATGAATTGTAAAGACTGCTTCCCATAATTTTATGATTCCTCTAATAAGGATTTTATTTATCATAACCAATTCGATTGCCGCTATCGTCAACCATATAGAATGTTATGTATGGATGAGGCCTTTGCCAAACCTGTTTAGCTAACTCTTAAGTCAGAGCGCCCTAACTACCGACCGTTTGTATCCGTAAGTCGCGCGCGGCAATACGCACTTTTTCAGCTTCATCTCTGAGGGCTTTAATTTCTGCAGAGGATAAACGCTCAATATTGGAATAGTCTAATTTCCATTGTGCATCTGTTGACCAAAGTAATGGCGACTGAACTGTAGTGCGGGGTGCTGGGGCAGATTCTAAAATACGTAATGCCAGTTCAAGATTGCTATCTTGTGAGGCTACATCATTCGGCTTAGCGGCCGCATTACCTAAAGGGAAGTCGCTAAATAACAGTCGTGGCACACCGCAATATTCAACGATATCTTTAGCTGCTCCCATAATGACCGTGGCAATGCCTTGCTCTTCAAGGTAGCGCGCCAACAAACTTTGGCATTGATGGCAAATGGGGCAGTTGGGAATGAGGATGGCAACGTCCACTCCATCTGCTTTACAAAGACTGGCAATTGCTGGTGCATCCACTTCCAGAGTATGACGTTGGCTGCGATTGCTGGGTAAGCCATAGAAACGTGGCGATAAAGCTCCAAGGCGTTTACTTGCGACAGCTCTTCTAGCGGCGGCCAAAGGAAACCACGCATTCATTTCAGCCATATCGGCATTTTTACGATCTACCCCTACGTGCGAGATCCGTAAATCGGGATCGATTGCCGTTGGACCTGAGTACACCTCATAAAACTTGGCTAGTGCGTTATAAGCAGAGCCGGGGCCTTGATTACCTTTGTCGGCCTGGTAAGGAGCGGCAGTAGTTATTAAAGCCAGTGTAGATTCACTGAGAGGCTTTTTTAAAGGGCTAAATGGTACGGTTAGATAGTGCGCCCAAACATAGGGGTTTTCATAACCAAGCCCTAAATAATACGAGCGCGTGCGTTGCATATAACTAACTGGCTGATCCCAAGATGGGGCGAACTCGAGCTCTTCAACGGTTGCATTTTTCTGTTCTACACGCATAGGGCTTTTTTCAGGTTAAGGTAAATGAAGAACGCTTAAGATTGCACGAATAGGGATAAAACTAAACAGCTTAGTAGCTTATTCAGAAAATCATAATATGGTAAATTATTTTAACTAGTATCGCCGTATTTTTAGTAACCGTTGGCGATGGTATTACTGCCTAAACTGACAAACCAACTGGATGACCGTGAGAAGACCTCCGATCAAATATAATGGCCTATTGACCTGTTTGTGAGCGAAATCTGCTCATGAACAATTGAACTTACTTTGGAGCTACAAATGACTAATTCGCCCTC
>JBAXGQ010000135.1:0-3618 GCA_037139315.1 Burkholderiaceae bacterium | reverse complement strand
AATTGAAAACTGACGGGTGCTCGACCAGCAACTAAATCGGTCACTAGGTTAGCGGTAACGCGATAAGGTATATGGGTCATTTTCACCCCTAGCAATTGTTCGTAATAAGCGCCTGCTAGATGTTGTGAGCTGCCATTACCTACCGAGCCATATGCGACATCAGGATTTTTGCGTAAATAGTCATTCAGTTCGGCCAGCGTATTGATATTGAGAGTTGAGCTAGCAACGACCACATTCGGTAGGATGGCGATGAGCGCAATCGGTTGAAAATCTTTTTCTGGATCGTAACTTAAGTCAGGATAAAGAATTTTATTGATCGCCAAGGGACCAGAAGCGCTGGTGCCCATGGTAAATCCATCAGGCTCTGCGCGCGCGATTGCTGCGGTACCAATATTACCGCCAGCAGCAGGCTTATTATCAAAAACAAAACGTTGACCCGTATTCGTTGTCACTTGTTCGAGCAAAATACGCGTAATTACATCGCTAGCGCTGCCTGCTGAAAAAGGAATAATAAAATTGATTGGTTTAGCCGTATTTTGTGCGCCAGCATGAAAGCTAAAAAATAACAATAGCGCGGCTAATAGGTTCCTTGCATTCTTCATTCGTTAACTACTCCTGTTTTAGTTCCAAAGCGTTCTATCATGACTTCTTCTAACTTCAATTTGTCTGCAGTTAATGCACCGCCGCCGCGAGTGCGATAGGCTTGCCCTAGGTGCGCTGCTTTTGGAGAATTGCCAGCACCCAGTGACTTTACCTCACTCAACAGTAGCTTACGAAAGTGCACAATGCCAACGTCAGTAGGGGTTAAGTGTTCTTTAGTGCGGTCAAGAATATAACCCTGGCTTTCTTGTGCCATTTGATCTTGTTCTGCAATGCCGCGTATGCCAGTAAAAGATTCAGTGCGTTGTTCTTCGCGACTTAATAAATAATTATTACTCCGATTTCTTAAGGGCAAGTAGCCAGGTCCGAGAGCAGCAAATTGTCCGTATCCGCCTTGGTCAAAACGGGCGCGCTCCTCTGCAGTAATAGCCCGGTCAGGATGCCAAGCATAGACATACATCCAGCACGCTTCATCGGTAATCGGCGTCCAGCTATAGCCATAATAAATTTCATTCGGCATTGAAGATGGGGTGATTGAATGATTGGGCAATAAATATTGCGTTAAGCGCCAATAGTGCTCATCCGCATCGGCATGGCGGGCGCCGCCGATGACAAAGCCAACTTCATGGTCAACAAAAGTAAAGCGCGGTGTCGGGTCATTGCGAAGCCACCGTAAGCGCTTCACATCAGCAGCGACATCAGGATTGTCATCCTTGATTTGCGAAGGGGCGGGCATATGTAAGAAAGAAAAATGCGCTGTATCGAGTGCGCCTTCCATTGAGTGCGCCCAATTGCACTCGATTAAGCGTTTAGTGACGTAACGATTTTCTGGCGGCACTAAGCCAACTTCTAATTGTGGGACAAGTGCGGGCATGGATTCTGCTGGGCCCATATAGGCCCAAACCATATCGGCAAATTCTTGGGTTGGATAGGCTTTAATTTGAATCGTGTCATGGTAAGCCGCACCTGGAGGTACATTTGGCATCTCGATGCACTTACCTTCGGTGTCGTATTTCCAGCCGTGATAAATACAGCGGATACCGCACTCTTCATTGCGACCAAAAAAGAGATCAGCACCGCGATGGGCACAGTAACGATCAATTAAACCCACTTTGCCAGCCGAGTTGCGAAATAACAGTAACTCTTCGCCCATTACGGTAACCCGAATTGGGGGGCAATCAGGCAGAGGGATTTCTTCGCTTAAGGCAACGGGCTGCCAGAAGCGCCGAAAATATTCCCCCAGAGGCGTATTTTGATTGGTGCGCACCAATAATTCGTTGTCAGCAGCAGAAAGCATGGATGTCTCATTACCTCATTTGAATAAACGACTTTTTCATATTCTAACGAGCTTCTGGGCGGGTTAACGTTTTTCGCTGCAAAAGGCTCAGTTACGCTGCCCTTGGAGGGGAGGTGTAATAAAATGGTGAGATGCCTCAATTTACCTTTGAAACCACGCCAAAAATCATTTGTGAGCAGGGCGCCGCAAAGCGTCTTGGCGAAATAGCGCGCGGCTTAGGAATGAGCCAGGTATTTTTGGTAACTGATATTGGCTTGATGAAGGCCGGCTTAATCGATGGCGCTTTAACTTCATTAAGTGAGGCAGGGGTGAAGGTCACGGTATTTTCGGATGTCCTTGCTGATCCTCCTGAGGTGAGTGTGCAGACAGCCGTTAAAGCTGCAGCACTAGTTCAGGCTGACGGCGTTATTGGTTTTGGTGGCGGTAGTTCACTCGATACGGCTAAATTGGTTGCGCTATTAGCAAAAACATCGCAAGAATTACCCGCTATTTATGGCATTGGTTTGGCGCGTGGACCCCGTTTACCCCTTATTCAAGTGCCAACCACGGCAGGAACTGGTTCAGAAGTAACGCCAATTGCTATTTTGACCACACCAAGTCATGAGAAAAAAGGAGTAGTTTCGCCATTACTGTATCCCGATGTTGCAGTCCTTGATAGCTTGCTAACCTTAGGTTTGCCGCCAGCAATTACTGCCATGACGGGCGTTGACGCAATGGTTCATGCGATTGAAGCTTTCACATCACGCTCAAAGAAGAATGCTTTATCCGATGCCTTAGCAATTAAAGCCTTGCAGTTACTGTATGCCAATTTACCGGCGGCAGTTAGTGACGGTAAAGATGCACAAGTCCGCGAAAATATGCTCTTGGGTTCGCTGTTAGCAGGCATGGCTTTTGCCAATGCACCGGTGGGCGCGGTACATGCTCTTGCTTACCCATTAGGCGGTCACTATCAATTACCCCATGGCCTAACAAATTCCTTGGTGCTATTACCAGTGTTGAAATTCAATTTACCTGCGGCTGAATCTTTATACGCTGAATTGGGTCGTGCGATTTTGCCAGAATTGAATTCTGTCAGCGATGCATTGGCCGCATCCAATTTCATTGAAGCGATTGCAGCGCATGTGATTACGATGCCTTATGCGCAAAGATTACGTGAAGTGGGTGTAAAAGAACACGAATTAGAAATGCTTGCACGCGATGCGATGAACGTACAACGTTTGCTGATTAATAATCCGCGTGATGTGCAATTTGCAGATGCGTTGAGCTTATATCAAAGCGCTTATTAAGTAGTTAAGCGCTTTGATCAGATTTAAAGAAGAAGCTTATTTCACACCCAATAATTCAACATCAAACAATAGGGTGGCATTAGGTGGAATTACGCCGCCCGCTCCATTAGCGCCATAACCCATCTCGGGAGGAATAATTAAAGTGCGTTTGCCGCCAACTTTCATGCCTGCAACGCCCTCATCCCAACCGCGAATCACACGACCTCCGCCTAGGGGAAAGCCGAAAGGTTGACCGCGGTCTAAAGAACTATCAAATTTCTTACCCTTATTATTGGGCGCGCTGGGGTCGTATAGCCAGCCGGTGTAATGTACCGACACATTTGAGCCGGGAGTAGCATCGGCACCAGTACCGACAAGAACATCAATTTTTTTTAATTCAGTCACTTTAGTTACCTTTGCAGTAGGAGGTTGAGAAGGGGTTGTCGATTGTGCCAG
>JBAXGQ010000134.1:0-3702 GCA_037139315.1 Burkholderiaceae bacterium | reverse complement strand
GATACCTTTAATGCGTACTTTGAAGATGAAAATCTCCAAGCTGCAATTCGCTTGCTTGAAACAGCGGGTTATCGTATTCATATTCCACAACCCACTAAAAAGACTCGAACTGAACAACCAGGTTGTGGCAAACAATTTTGTTGTGGGCGTACTTATTTAGCTGCAGGCATGGTGAATGAAGCAAAAGAGCGGCTAGGCGCCCTATTGACGCATTTGCATCCCTACGCCGAGCGTGGCATTGCCATTCTAGGTCTAGAACCTTCCTGTTTATTCACGTTTAAAGATGAGGCCTTAGTGATGGGCTTTGGCGAGCAAGCTATTACTGTTAGCCAGCAAGCACAGTTACTCGAAACATTTTTAGTTGCTGAATTAAAAGCAGGTCGCTGTCAATTGGATTTAAAGGCAGCAACCAAACCAGTCTTAGTGCATGGTCATTGCCATCAAAAGGCTTTTGCAGCGCTTACCCCCACCCTAGAATTATTAAAACAAATTCCTCACGCTAACCCCCAACTAATTGAATCTTCCTGCTGCGGTATGGCTGGTAGTTTTGGTTATGAAGTGGAGCATATAACCGTTTCAAAGCAAATGGCTGAACTCAGCTTATTGCCAGCGATTCGGAAAGTTCCGAATGCATGGGTTGTTGCCGATGGTACGAGTTGTCGGCATCAAATCCAAGATGGCGTAAACCGAGAGGCCGTGCATATTGCCCGCATTCTGGTCGCTCACTTATAAGTGAGTCGCTCAAGCGAACGGCATTAAAAAAGCGGTGCCTCCTCCCCAAAGGTTGCACCGCAAAACGCCAGCACTTAGTTTAAATGAGAATGATTATCAACTAAAAATTACCAATAAAGCCCTAAATTTATTAGTGGTAAGGCGCTGAAAATGAAAACTTACTCTTCATTCAACTGCCGTATGACCCAATCAGCAACACCCTTTGGGGTCCTAAAGTCAGCTATAGATCTTGCCGCGATATGCGGGTGAACTTCAGTAATCATTTTCGCCAGTGATCCGCCTGGGCCAAGCTCTAAAACTACCTTGATGCCACTATCGGATAAGGTCTGCATAGCATGTTGCCAATAAATAGGCTCAGCAATCGCTCTGGCTAAAGCCTCCATCCCTACTGCAAAATTGGTACAACGAGCGCCATTGATGCCCAATAAAACTGGTGAATTACACGGTACGACAGTTGTCGAAAAGGAGTTTTGTAAATAAATATTCATTTCACTACTAGCTTTTGCCATCAAGGGGGTATGAGAGGGAACAGAGACATCCAATATTTTTGACCAAACTCCCGAGTTTGTTAGCTCCTCAGCAAGCTTCCTAAGCTCATCTTTATTGCCGCCAACAACAAAATGGGTATCTTCATTAATAATCGCCACATAAATTAAACCCCCATTTAAGAGCTGATTAAGCCTTACTAAATCTATGCCACGCACTGCAAGCATGCCAGAATTAGGTGGAGCATATTGATCCATCAAGGATGATCTTTTGTAGGCAATCTGGGCAATCTGCTCAATTGGTAATGATGTTGCGCATCCCCATGCAGAAACCTCACCTACACTATATCCAGCAAACATCAATGGAATTGGCAGAGCTTCTTTAAGAATGCGCCAATTGGCAATCGCCGAGGCCACCGCGAGTGGTTGCGATAGCGGATTTAAGCCTTGCTGTGATAGCTTACTAATTTCGGCGTAAAGATTGGAACTAAAAATTGCGGAAAAAATTTCTATTACCTCTTCGCCCTCATGTTGTTTCTTTGAAAACGCTAAGGTATCTGCACTTAAATTTCCTTGGCCAGAACAGACAATTGCGAAGTTAGGTGCAAAATTAGACATCAAGATTCAGATCAAGATAATCAATCAAAAGACAAGCTCCTAATAAGTCAGCGCATCCTCCAGGACTTAGTTTTCGTGCTATTAATTTATGGTGAATAGCTACAGCATGTTGATGCCACGAGGGATTTAAAACGCCACCTTCGTGCAAGAAAGAAAGAGCTTCATTCCGCGCAAACAAAAGTCCATCTAATCCCCCCCGATGCAATAAATTTGTGTCTTCAGTAACTGATAGTAGTTTAAAAAAAGTATGGATGCGGGCTAATTCAGGATCTTGGGTCTGAAATAAAAGCTTCCGGTAGGCTGGTAAACCAATTTGATAGACAGTTCTAAAACCACTCTGCGCCTCACTTAATGCCCCGCCCGTACCATGTTTTTTTAAGATTTTGAAGCCATTGCTATTACTGTTACGCTGATGTTTAATTAATTCCTCACCCCAAAGCTCAGTCACAATTTCACCAAGGGATTTCAATTGAATATTATTCTTTAATTGATAGCCAGCTGCGGCAGCCAATAAGCCTAAATTAAAAATAGCTCCTCTATGGGTATTGCGGCCATTGGTGGCGGCCAGCATTCTTTGCTCGCCCGAGATTCCCAATTCACGTAATACCTCAAATTTAAGCCCCCTAGAACCCGCTTCGGCAATTTGAAAAAAATAAAAACGCAAGGCAAAAATGCTGCTAGAAAAGTGGCTAGCCGACATATCAGAATGGCTACCAGAATCCTCAAGACTAACTAAACCAGGCTTAGGAAAGGTAATTAACTCATGCCAAAGAGCCAATAAACAAGCATCTCTAATCTTTTTTTGCGCGTTTACTAGTGGGCCAACTGGTTTGTGCAAGGCCTGCTTGAGAATTAATGGCCTCATTCTAATTGCGCCCAAATTTCACTACAATTTCGCAGTGCAGGCCCATGGTCTGATTTGACCAATATTCTTTCTGGCCTGATCAATAGTTCACGCCAAGCAACAGTATTACCATCCGGCAACTCTAATTCGCCATCGAGTCTAATGGCGTATAAATTACTGCATTTAACAAGCGCTGCAAAAGTCTTTTCAATGCTATTGCGACCATGAGTTTGAATTATTAAATCTAAATCTGACTCGTCTGTCATGCAGGTAGATTTTTGTGCATGACTCCAGAATGCAGATCCAAATACCCGAATTTCAGCTTCGACTCCTTGAAGTAATTGTAATAAATGGGTGGCACATAAACGGTGTTGGAGAGGCAAGTACGCTAGAACTGATGATAATAAAAGGGGCTGCTCAACCTTATCGATAACTGTGTTTTTAACTAATAGATGAAGACGCTGCTTGCTCTTAGGCGATTCAAACAGCAGTAAACCAATTGGTCTTAAGTCTTTTGAGGCTAGATTAGCTTGCCCAGAAGCTCTGCCTACGAGAGGCTTATTTTGGTGAATCCAAGACACTAAATAGTTTAATTTTTCCCCAGATTCATCGCGCTCAAAAAAAACTTCACCAGCGTCTTCTGGTCGAATCCAAATCTGCCGATGTCGCCACGGCGCTAGGGAGGCAATTTCATACATGGGCATTAATAACTGAATTAATAACTTCAAAGGCTAGTGTTCTGCCGCCCCTTTCAAGGCCTAGTTTTGCGCGCTGATCAAGCTGCTCACTTTGACTTAAAGCCTGCTCAATTGGGGACGCTAAATCATTTGTCAAAACCGCATCTAATGCGCCAAGTACAACGTAGTTGTTTGCTCCAGGCCCAAATATAGGAGAGCTAGCACATAGCTCCTCTAGTCTTTCTAATGGAATTTGCATAATGCGTGACATTGCAGAAAGTGCCATCACGCGAATTTGAGCGCTCTCCAAGGCAAATGATCTATCGGCGATCATTCCTAATGCAAG
>JBAXGQ010000133.1:0-3724 GCA_037139315.1 Burkholderiaceae bacterium | reverse complement strand
CAGAATAGTTTTACCGGTTCCGTCATATGTGAGTCCTTTGATCGTCAAGGGCGCGTACAAAAAACGACCTTAATGACTGGCATTGAACAAATGCACTTTCATGAAATTGCCCCACAGAAAATTCAGGTTGAGCTGACGATGAATAAAAAAATCCTCGCCCGCACGTTTGCGCGGCGCAATGCGCCTTGATCATCGCAGCAATTTTAAGTCTTGTGTTGGTCTTGGGTTGGTCGATCAGTACCTTGGAGCACTTATTAGCAATGGAGATCAAGATGATGCATATAGCTAACTTGCAACAGACTGAGTTTATCGCCACAGAATCTAGCTTGCAGGCCTGTGAACAGGCGCTTGTAAGTGCAGAGCTAGCCATTACCACTATGCATTCTGGTGAAGCAATCGAAGTTGAAGTTAGCCCTGGACGAGTTTGTGAGATCTTAGTACGCCAGCATCTTTATGAACAAATAACAAGGCCACCAACAAAAATCCTTAGCTCATGGTTAGAAGTAACAACTTTACCCGTCGAGGGAAGTCAAGCAGTTAAGTTAAACATCATCTTGCAAACCACAGTGTTACTGAAGCATGCAACCGCTGAAATTGAGCGCCACAATTGGCGCGAAATTTTTATTAATTAAACCTCAGGCGTAAACTAATGCACCATTTATATCATCAAGAGCAGGGCGCTAGTTTGCTCGAAATGATGGTAGTCGTAATAATTGTGACGATTGCTGCAGCCATGACTGTACCGATGCTGCAAGAGCAGTTATATCAACGTGAGCTCGATACACTCAGTAGGCGTTTTATCCAGCATGCCCAATTTGCCCGTCAGCAAGCGCTCCATGCAGGAAGCGTAGTACGAATTCGACCCCGCAATGAAACAGATTGGAATGGAGGGTGGCAAGTAGAGTCGGTATGTAAAACCGCTGCATGTGAACCACAAGTATGGTTACAACAGGCTAAGTTGGAAACCGTGGTGATTCATTCGCGTACTACTAAAAAAGGTCAGCAATTTGCCGACCCACAAACAGGGCGCAAGCAAATCGTTTTTAATCCGGCAGGAGCGGCGCGTACCCAAGCGGGGGGTTTTGTGGCTAACCGCCTAATCATGAGCCACCGTAAGGCCCCAAAACTCGAGCAGCACGTCATTATGTCGAGCGGTGGGCGCTTACGCCTTTGCAACCCTAAGCAAGATAATCGCGGTTGCTACTAATTAGCTTGTCATACACCTCTGCGGGTAGCTTTAGTGAAGCATTCGCAAAAAGAGGGAAAATAGCAGCATGTTATTTACTGCAGAAGATACCCAATTCATGCGCCTTGCTGTAGACCAGGCACAGCAGGCACTGTACTTGTCTAACCCTAACCCAAGGGTAGGTTGTGTCATTGTTAAGGAAGGTCAGTGTATTGGCGTAGGTCATACCCAGGCAGTTGGCGGGCCACATGCTGAAATCGAAGCTTTAAACCAGGTGCGCAGCCAAGGTTTTAATCCAGAGGGGGCTACTGTCTACGTAACGCTTGAACCCTGCAGCCATACTGGTAGAACGGCACCCTGTGTTGAGGCTTTAATCGCTGCCAAGGTTACCAAAGTGAGTATTGCCATGACCGATCCCAATCCATTGGTTTCAGGGCAAGGAATTCAACAATTACGCGCTGCTGGCATTACTGTAAAACTGGGCTTACTTGAAGCCGAAGCGCGAGAATTAAATCCGGGTTTTATTCGGCGTATGACCCGAGGTCTGCCTTGGGTGCGCATGAAAATGGCCGCAAGTCTAGATGGTAAAACTGCACTTCCTACAGGCGAAAGTCAGTGGATCACGGGCCCCTTAGCGAGGGCAGATGGACATCATTGGCGTGCCCAAGCCTGCGCTATCTTAACGGGTGTTGGTACGGTAATTGAGGATGATCCCCGCCTCAATGTGCGTGACGTGGACACTGTTCGGCAGCCCGTAAAAATTATTATCGATTCCCATTTAGGCATTCCATTACATGCGCAAATATTAAATACGGAGGCGAGCGGCGTCATGATCGTATATGCCTCAGCCGACTCTCCGGAACAACAGCAAAAAGCGGCTGAGCTGACAGCGCGAGGTATCGAATTAATTGCTATGCCCAATAGCGGCGGCAAAGTTGATTTGGCTAAATTATTTTCCACACTAGCGACCAAATATGCCATGAATGAGATTCATGTTGAGGCAGGCTTTAAGTTAAACGGCTCGTTATTACGTGAGAATTGTGTAGATGAACTACTACTCTATTTTGCCCCGCGTTTTTTAGGCGCAGGCATCGGTATGGCGCAAGTCGATCCGCCAGCCCATTTATCTCAAGACCTCATGGGTAATGATTGGCGGATTATCGACCACACTGTTTTTTATCCTGATTTACGCCTCCGCCTAATGAAAATGAAATAATCACACTTATGTTTACAGGCATTATTTCTGCTCTTGGTCAAATTCAGGCGATTACACCGCAAGGTGATGGCTTGCAATTGCGTATTTCAACGCCACCAAACTATTTAGAAGATGTCATCATTGGCGATAGCATTGCAATTCAAGGTGCGTGTATGACCGTAACTCAAGTTGATCAAGCTGGCTTTACAGTCGATATTTCGCGTGAGTCACTGAATAAAACTGTTGGCTTAGCAACCCTTGGCCCAGTTAATTTAGAAAAAGCCTTACGCTTGAGCGACCGTTTAGGTGGACACTTGGTAAGCGGCCATGTTGATGGCTTTGGTGAAGTAATGCACTTTGCTGAGGTGAGTAGTAAAGATACATCCTGGTTACTACGTATTGCTGCGCCGACCGAGCTAGCGCAATTTTTAGCTTACAAAGGTTCTATCGTGGTCAACGGCGTTTCACTCACGGTTAATCTAGTAAATGACGTAATTGCAGCGCAAGCAAAATGCATCATTGATATCAATATCATTCCGCATACTTTGCAAAACACCACTTTAGCAGCGCTCAAAGTTGGCGATCAAGTCAATCTTGAGGTCGATTTAATTGCGCGCTATGTCGCGCGTATTTTGGGTCATAAGACCCCAAGCCCTTAAATGGAATAGCGCGTCGGGTCAGCAATCCCAGCTTGCGCGAAACCCATTTTGCGTAAACGGCATGACTCGCATATCCCACAAGCCTCACCAGCACTATTGGCTTGATAGCAGGAAACTGTTTTCGCGTAATCGATACCAAGTGATAAACCTAGGCCAATGATTTCTGCTTTGCTTAAATGAATAATGGGCGCATGTACACGAAAACGCGTCGCTTCAGCGTGCGACTCCACTCCTGCCTTGGTTGCTAAATTAGCCATAAGTTCAAATGATTGAACATACTCTGGGCGGCAATCGGGGTAGCCTGAATAATCAACTGAATTAGCCCCATAAAAAATATCCAGACCGCCTAAGGCTTCTGCCCAACTGAGTGCCAAAGAGAGCAAAATGGTATTACGCGCGGGTACATAGGTACTGGGAATTTCATTCGCCAAGCCAGGAGTGGTGGGAACGACTAAATTGTGATCAGTCAAGGCCGAGCCCCCAAAGCGAGCTAGGTCAATATCAATTACCTCATGGCGTACGACGCCGATTTCGGCGGCAATCTGTTTGGCAGCATGAATTTCGGAGGAATGTTTTTGCCCATAACTTACAGATAATGCATACGGCGCATAACCCAATTCTTTCGCTAAGGACAGTAGGGTCGTAGAGTCGAGGCCACCAGAAAATAAGATGACCGCTGGCGCA
>JBAXGQ010000132.1:0-3757 GCA_037139315.1 Burkholderiaceae bacterium | reverse complement strand
TTGATTCTCATCAGCTAGTTGGGCCTTTGGCCTGCCCAGCACGATTCGAACGTGCCCCCTTGGCCTTAGAAGGGCTAACGAATCTAGCGAGACGATAGGGAACAATGGCCTACACCGCCCTGGTTCAGGTGTTGGTTTTGGCACCAGTTTTTGGGCTCTAGTGGAGTCTAGTGTGGAATGCCATGGATATTGCACGTAATCAACAGGTTTTTGTCGGGGAAGCCGACAATCTCAAGCGTCCTATTTTGCAGGTTATAGCCAACTAATCCCCCACCACCACAAAAGGAGCCCAAAACAGCGGATGCGCATAGCTGTACTTCATTGCTTTACCTTCGCCCATACCGCCTTGGTCTATTTGACCCAACATTGCTTGCCTCAGCGCCTCTGATTTAGCCAATGTTTTATCGCTTTGCTGGCGCTTAAACAAATCGGTCATCAAGCCACGTGATGCAGCAGAATCTACCGGCCAGTTTGAAACAAGCAATGCTTTTGCCCCGGCAAAGAAAAAGGCCCTGCCTAGGCCAGATACCGCCTCAGAACCAGCGCCCTCCCCCGAAGCGGTATTGCATGCAGATAGAACAACCCAATCAGCATTTAACTTTAAAGTTAAAACCATATCCATGGTCAAGAGCCCATCATCGGTATCGCCGGTAACCTCAGGTGAAGATAGCGCTAGCGCTGGTTGCGTTAGGCCATTCAACTCCCCAGGAACAAGGCCATGGGTGGAAAACATCACCACTTTTCTATCGGAGAGATCCATGCCCATTACCTGCTTAACGCTGGCCTGTTTGTGCAGATAGATATCGCCTGATGTGGCGCCAACCGCTTTGGCAATATCCTGAATCTCATCACTCGTGTCCGGCAACCTGGGCAATAAGGCTAACTCTGCAGAACTAACGCCCGCTGTTTTTGGGGCATTTCTTAATTTCAACGGAACGCCGCGCGTTGCTAGCTGAGTCGGTTTCATTGCCTTATCCGCTGACTTTTGCTGCTCAGCACTGAAGTACGGATCACCGAAACCGACAAAGCTTTTACGATTCGCATCGCCCTCAGGTAAATTTCGAAGGGCCGTGAGCGCCGTGACCGATGGTATTTGAGCAATTGCAATGTCGCGCGCCAGCCATGGAGTCGATTTATATCCTGCAAATGCAATTCCAGTTTTAGCGGGCTGAGCCGATGCCTTGGTCACCAAGACAGACAGTGGCAACTGACCAAGCCCCGCATGGGGAACAACCAACAATACCTTTTTACCTTGGAGGCTTGCGGCAACGGGTTCTAAAATTTGTTGGTACAACTGATGCGCAGCCGCAATATCAAAGGGCGGTATTTCATCAATGGTTGATACACCTGGATCAAGTGATTTTCTCAGCTGAGCTACCTGCTTTGCCATTTGGCCCCGGCTAAGTGGAATCTGAATAAATTGAGCTGGCCCTTGCTTACTAATTGACCAAACGTAACCAGCCTGATCGCCAAAATACCAAGACACCAATACTTCGTCGCCGCGCAATAACTTTTGGGTACGCTCAATACTTGCTGGCTTGGGCTCCACTAACTCAGCATAGTCGGGGAATTTCTTTTCAATCTCTTTTTTTATCTTCTCCCGGTCGGTTTTAAACGTAGCGATATCGCTGCGAATCTTCGCTTGAACTGCAGGCAACTGCTGATCAGGCGACGCTGATAAAAGCCCTGTCAATAACTCCGAGAGTGTGTTGATGCGGCGCTGCAAGTCTTGCTCATTGCGTGCCAGGCCAGCCAATTGTGGGTCTTTGATATTGGCGCGGGCAGCGCTGGCCGTTAAAGCGCGCTGAACCCCGCTTCCCCTTGCTAAATCAGCAATCGTGAAAGACTCTGCTGCCGCTGCTGCAGCTTGCGCCGGCTCCGATTGTGCTGTCTTAGCCAAAACAGCCAAATAACTCTCAAGCAAATAAGTCATGCGCTGCTGTTGCTTCACACTACTGGTATCGTTTTCGGCATCATTACGAGCCTGGTCTATTAAGACTGGAATAGATTGCTTATAGGCACTGCTGGCTTCCTGCCATTTACCCTGTGCTTGCAGTGCGGAAGCTTCAAAGGCCCTGATCATGGCTAAACGGGGAGAATTTTTGTCAGCCGACTTTTCAAGTCGGGATAGCATTTGGCTTGCCATCAGCTCGGCCTGATTGGCTTTATTGGTTTTCAGCATGGCCAAAACCCAATCCAAATCACCGGCCAAGAAGGTTTTCGCCAGCTCAGGATCGCCTTGAATGCCAGCCTGCATCTCTTCAAACGCAGTATTGGCTGCAGCATATTTGGAGTCCGCAACTAAGGCGGTACCTAAAGCGCGGCGGGCCTGCGCCATGACAATCGAATCATTTGGCGCGCCGCCATCGGTTGCCGATTTTTTGGCGGCCTGGGCAAGCAATACCGACTCAGCATGCCTACCCTGCTCATTCACAATTCTGGCCAGCATGATGAGCGAGTCTCCTACATTAACTGAGCCACTACCAAAACTGTCTAAGGATTGCTGCAGCGCCTTGCGTGCAAAGTATTCGGCATCGGTAAGGCGGCGCTGTTGCAGTAAAGCATAAGCCAAGTCAAGCTCTCGATGAATAATATTAATGTTATAAATTCGTGGATCATTACTTGCATTTGCAAATAGCCTTGGGCCATCGTCTAAGGCATCTACTTTTGATGCTGAGGTTTTAACTTTCTCGTAACCCTTCTCAAGGAATCGAATGGCACTCCTGAATGCTTTCTCACTCTCGATCCATTGACCTTGAGAGCTAAAATAAATTCCGCGTGCACTCAAGAGATTAGACTCCCAAAAAGGTCCTTGATTCTCGTAATTGGAACTTCTTCTTAAAATAAACAAAGTTGATTCCATATTGTTTAATGCTTTTTTTGACGCTTCAAAATTACCAGCTGCTGCATGTGACGTTGTTAGTACGCGCTCAAGACTTAGCTGGTAGCCAATTAGCTGAGGAAGATTTCTAGTTTGATAATTTTTGGCACGCTCAAAGGCCTTTATTGCATTCGTATTTTTTCCACCCATCATTTCAAGAAATCCTTCTCGAATAATGTCTTCAAGCTCCATGCGTGGATCTCTTGCAGGGTATTTTTGGGTCGTAAGCATCGTATCTGCAAGGGCTTGATCCATTTTTCCGATGCTCTCATAAGCCTTAGCACGTTTGTAATAAAAGGTATTAAGCACCTCTTTATCAGTAGTAACGGGGACAGGAGTGGCAATTATTGCCTTCACTTTATCCATCTCTGCGACGTTAGGCTTGCTTTGCTGCAAGACCCGCAAAATGTCTTTGATGTCGCGGGGTGGAACCTTGATTTTTTCTAGATTAACTTCAGTGTCATTTTGAATTACTGTCTGTGCTTGTGCATGACTCAGCCCAAGACTACCTAGGGAGCACAGGTATAAGGCGAAAAAAAGAAATTTATGTCGGCACTTGATCAGCATTAAAGACACCCCTTGAAGCTAATTACCTAACCATATGAATATTATCATTAATAAATTGAATTATAAATTTGATGAATGAACGTCATCAAAGTCGGGCCAAACCGACACTAGATAGATAGGTTCAAAAATTGACCTGAGTCACCAATAGTCAACCGGATTTTCCAAACCTCAACACAAGCCACTCATACGCTTAATTGGCTCGAGTAATGATTAAGTCAATCAGGCTCAGCCTACGTTTATAAGAATAATAAGATTTTGGCCTGCCCAGCACGATTCGAACGTGCGACCTACGCCTTAGAAGCTGTAAAA
>JBAXGQ010000131.1:0-3759 GCA_037139315.1 Burkholderiaceae bacterium | reverse complement strand
TCGCGCTTATTTATGATTACTGGAATCATGGGAGGTTTTACAACATTCTCTGCTTTCGGGCTTGAAACATTTTATTTGATCCGCGAGAAAGAATTTTTAGTTGCCAGCAGTTATGTACTTGGTAGCGTGATAGTGGGCTTATTTGCTGTATTAATCGGCTTCTTACTTGTGCCCAGCAGCGATTAGTCAAGCTTGCCCATTTGATTGGCGATGAGCAGTAAAGCAATTGAAACAAGACCTAATAAGAAAAAAGCCAGTTGATGCAGAATTGCGGTGCCTATTACCGTCATTAATACAGTCCAGCCAATAGTGAGCTTTGCTTTTTTGCTCAATTTTTTCATGCCATGCCTTTATTAATTCTGAGGTTCACTTTTCAACGAATTACGGCTTATTCTAGCAAAGCCAGTGCACTAAAAGGCGAGCAAGCTAAAATTAATCGAATAACCAAAATTAAGGCGGCTGCAAAATGAATCAGAAAACAAATATGGTAATGCGTTTAACGCCCATTTTTCTTGCCTTTGGCATGACTGCTTGTGCCAATATCCTCACTAATGCATCGAACTCAAATCAAGTTACCTTAATTAGTAGCGGCAATGAATCGATGGAGAAGTTAACCGAACAAGCCAATGCATATTGCGTGAAGTATGGCAAAAAAGCATCATTTAAAGAAAACGAAAGTCAATTTGTTAATATTTTTAACTGTAATTAATTTAAAAAAACTAGCTGAATCATTCAGCCTTAAATTAATAAATTGAAGTTTATTGCATGAATGATACAAAATACGACTACATCATTATTGGCGCCGGCAGTGCGGGTTGCTTGCTGGCTAAACGCCTAACGGAAAACCCCGCAATTTCCGTGTTATTAGTAGAGGCTGGTAGAAAAGATGATTACCTCTGGATTCATATTCCAGTTGGTTATTTATATTGTATTGATAACCCGCGCACTGATTGGCGTTTTCGTACTGCACCTGACTCGGGCTTAAATGGGCGCAGTTTAATTTATCCGCGCGGCAAAGTATTGGGTGGATCATCTTCCATTAACGGTATGATTTATATGCGCGGGCAGGCTGCAGATTATGATTTCTGGGCAGAGGAAACTGGCGATGCTGCTTGGGGCTGGAAACCTTCCCTAAACAGATTCAAAGAATTTGAAGATTATTATGGCGGCCAAAATAGCTGGCATGGGGTTGGTGGCGAATGGCGGGTTGAGCGCCAACGTTTAAATTGGCCGATCTTAGAAATATTTAAAGAGGCGGCGCAAGAACAGGGCATCCCTGCAAGTGAGGACTTTAATCGTGGAGATAACTTTGGTGTGGGCTATTTTGATGTGAATCAAAAGTCGGGCTGGCGCTTAAATGCTGCTAGAGCATTTTTAAAAAACACTGCCAGCAGGAAGAATCTTCATGTTATTACTGAAGCGGTGGTGCAAAAGCTGACGATTAACCCCTCTACTAAGCGCTGTGAGGGCGTAGCGTTTATTAAAGATCAGCACTTGCAAACCGTAGCTTGTGCGCAAGAAGTAATCTTATGTGCAGGCGCTATTGGGAGCGTACAAATTTTAGAACGTTCTGGTATTGGTGCAGCTCCCCGCCTCCAACAATTAGGAATTCAAGTCCACGCAGATTTGCCGGGGGTTGGTGAAAATTTACAAGATCATTTGCAGCTACGCATGATTTATAAAATTAAGGGCCTTGAAACCCTTAACATCAAAGCCAAATCGCTTTGGGGTAAGGCGATGATTGGCATGGAATATCTCCTCAAGCGTTCTGGCCCTATGGCCATGGCACCATCGCAATTGGGGGCCTTTGCCTATAGTTCGCAAGAGCAAAAGCGCGCTAATTTGGAATACCATGTACAGCCCTTATCACTTGAAAAATTTGGCGAAAATTTACATGACTTTAATGCGTTTACTGCAAGCGTCTGTAACTTAAGACCCACGTCGAGGGGTAGCGTTCACATCAACTCAACAGATTGCAACGCAGCGCCGGTAATTACCACCAATTACTTATCAACTCCTGAAGATTGTCGGGTTGCAGTTGAGGCTTTAACCTTGACCCGTAAAATTATCGGTAGCCCTGCATTTGCACCCTTTCAGCCCGAGGAATTTAAGCCTGGTTTGCAATTTCAAAGCGAGGCTGAGCTAATAGAGGCTGCCCGTAATATTGGAACGACCATCTTTCATCCGGTAGGAACTTGCAAGATGGGGGCAAAGGAAGATCCGCAGGCGGTATTAGACGCAGAATTACGTGTTAAGGGAATTTACGGTTTACGAGTAGCTGATGCTGCGGCAATGCCCGCTATTACTTCGGGCAATACGGCGGCACCAACCATGATGCTTGCTCAGCGACTAGCAGAATTAATACAACAAAAGCCCCTGCATGGGTAATGAAAAATTACCTACCAGTCATTTTTTATTGGCCTTAGCAGTAGTAGCCGTCTGGGGTAGTAATTTTGTGGTGATTAAGCTCACACTCTTTACTCTGCCGCCTTTATTATTCGCCGCCTTACGCTTTGTCTTCGCCTTATTACCAGCAATCTTTTTTTTACCAAAGCCAAAAGTATCCTGGCTAAACCTAGCCGCTTATGGATTTTTTATTGGCGTTGGTCAATTTGGACTCTTATACATCGCTGTGCAAAGCCATATTTCTGCTGGGCTTTCTTCGGTCGTAGTCCAAAGTCAGGCCTTCTTTACCATTGGTCTAGCGATGTACTTTGCACGTGAGCAGATTCGTCAATTTCAATTTATCGCTTTGTTGGTATGCCTGATTGGATTAGGCATTATTGCCAGCCATACTGATCAAGATACTGATTTCCTAGGTTTGGCTTTGGTCTTACTGGGTGCATTATCTTGGGGCATAGGTAACACGGTTAGTCGTAACGCAGGTAAAGTTAATATGCTCGCCTACGTGGTTTGGTCGAGCATCTTCAGTGTCATCCCGTTAATTGTTCTGTCACTGATCTTTGAGGGATGGGATTTAATTCAGACTAGTTTAGGCGGCCTTAATAGCACCCTATGGGCAGCCATCTTATGGCAGTCTTGGGGTAATACATTATTCGGGTTTGCGGCTTGGGCTTGGCTTTTAGCCCGTCATCCAGCTGCAGTAGTTGCACCCATCTCATTATTGGTACCCGTTTTAGGAATCGGTTCAGCGGCTATTTTCTTAGGTGAACCTTTGCCGCTTTGGAAAATTGCCGCTGCCACTTTAGTGATAGCAGGCTTAGGAATTAATATTTATTGGCCAATCATTCGGGCGAGACTTAAAAGCAGCGTCTAATTTTAGATTGCGCATAACACAGGGTTTTATCCTGCCAGTGCAGACTGATAAACCAGGCCCGCATGTTCGCGTAAGGCATGAAATCGAATCGCCTCCCAACGTTGTTGAGCAACATCAAGTTCGGATTTATGTGCCGCTAGAAATACGGGCGCATTAACCACATCCTCAGCCATGCGATGGGAATTTTCTTGAATAAATTTTTTGAGGATAAGTGGATCATCCGAACTAACCCAGCGAGCCAAATTAAAACGTGCAGGTAGTAAGCGTACTTCAGCCCCATATTCGCTTTTTAAGCGGTGACTGACAACCTCAAACTGCAGTTGTCCAAAAGCACCTAGTAACATCGGGCCGCCAGCAATGGGACGAAAAACTTGAATAGCACCTTCTTCGCCCAACTGCATTAGACCGATGCGTAATTGTTTAGAACGCATTGGATCCGCTGATTCAACCATGCGAAAAATTTCTGGCGCAAAAAAAGGCAG
>JBAXGQ010000130.1:0-3809 GCA_037139315.1 Burkholderiaceae bacterium | reverse complement strand
AGATAGGCAATCGTATCAGGCACATTCCAAATCATCATGGCAAGATCACCTTCTTGTTTAATCACGCCATTGACTTTGAGATTAATCAGTCCTTTGGCGAGATGGCCGCATTGACTTACTGGAACAAGACTTGAGCAGGGGGCTGATTCATCAAAGGCTTTACCGGTATCCCAAGGGCGGCCCATTTTTTTTGCCTCACCTTGTAAATCGCGGCGCGTCATATCAAGACCCACGCCATAACCCCACACATGATTAAGTGCATCAGCGGGTGCAATGTTAGAGCCACCAATACCAATAGCTACGACCATTTCAATTTCATGATGCAGATCTTGCGTTAAAGATGGGTATTGCATGTCTTTGCCATCAGTCACAATTGAAGTGGCTGGCTTCATAAAAAAGAAGGGCGGTTCACGGTCGGGATCATGGCCCATTTCACGGGCATGGTCAGCGTAATTACGACCTACGCAATAGATGCGGTTAACAGGAAAGCGACGGCTATCACCCTCAACTGGAATCGAGTTAACTTTGGGGGCGGCGATAACAAATTCGGTACTCATGACGGTCCTTTGTGGGGGATAAAATGGAAATTGCTAGTTACTATAGCACCAGTTACAAGGCCATACTTCAATGCTAGAATCAAAATCAATTATTAGAAAATACATGAATTAATAGGAGATATGCTTGATGGGATACTTGCCGAACTCGGTTGCTTGCTTAGCATTTCTGGCGGGCACTATTTTTATGCCATTTTCGGTGCACGCTCAAGCTGATTACCCCAATAAACCGATTCGGCTCATTATTGGCTTTCCGCCAGGGGGCTCTACCGATATTGTCGGTCGAATCGTTGCGCAGAAGTTAGGTGAGCGCCTTGGCCAGACTATCGTTGTTGAAAATAAAGCAGGAGCAGGTGGCACGATTGGCGCTGAGTTAGCTGCCAAAGCAGCGCCTGATGGATATACCTTAACGATTGGCACTACGAGTACGCATGCCGTTGCTGCTGGCGCTTACGCAAAGTTACCTTATGACCCCGTAAAAGGTTTCTCACCCATTTCTTTAGTGGCGACCACGCCTTATTTGCTAGTCGTTAATCCAAAGGTGCCTGCTAATACTTTGGCAGAACTAGTGGCCTTGGCAAAAAGCCAGCCTGGTAAGTTAAATTATGCTTCAGCTGGTAATGGCTCGACTACCCATTTAGCGATGGAAATGTTAAATGATGTTGCTAACATGGATGTAGTGCATGTACCTTACAAAGGTAATGCTCAAGCTGATTTAGCAATTCTTGCAAATGAAGTTCAAGTGTTGTTTGGCTCGATGCCCGCTTTATTGCAAAACGCTAAAGCGGATAAAGTGCGCCCCCTAGCGGTAGGTACCTTAAAGCGCTCTTCTGCCTTACCAAATGTACCTACGGTTGCTGAAAGTGGGTACCCAGGTTTTGAGGCGGCGCTTTGGTTGGGAGTTTTGGCTCCTGCTGGCACCCCTAAACCGATTATTGAGCGGTTAAACAGAGAGTTAGTGAGTATTGTGGCTACGCCTGATTTTAAAGTGCTGATGGAGAAAAATGGCGCAGAGCCAGTGAGTAATTCTCCTGATCAGTTCAGCGGCATGATTCGGTCTGAAGTCGATCGGTATGGCAAGGTCGTTAAAAAAATTGGGCTTAAATTAGATTAAATTAACAGAAAAATAGTGCAAAATAGCAAGATTCATTTTATCCACCAACAGTAGAAAGTAAGACCATGGCCACCAAGAAATCCCCAAGCAAAAAAATGGCCTCTAAAAAAGCGGTTAAAAAAAGTATTAAGCGCGTTGCCACTAAAAAGCCAGCAGCTAAAAAGCCCGCAGCTAAGCCAGTAGTAAAAAAGCCAGTAGCTAAAAAGTCAGTAGCAAAAAAGCCAGCAGCGAAGAAGCCAGCTGCCAGATCAAATGCTAAAGCGAGCCCGGCTACAGCAGTGAAAAAAGTGCAGATTGAAACTTTTGATCAGCCTCTTGAAACGCTATCGCAGTTACAACCCATTACTTACGCTTTAATGCGTTGGGCTAAAAGCTTAGGCTTTCAAGATTCGATTGAAATCGATCCCGATGGTAATGGCGCGCAGTGGGAATTAACCGTTGAATCTAGTAATTCTAAAATTGAGTATCAGTGCTTTTTCAATACCTTTGAAGAAAGCGGCTTAATTACGATGTCAATTTATTATCTTGATCATGAGATTCCTGCAAAGAATTTAAGTAAAGCAAAAGATTTAATCTTGCAAAGTAATTTGAACTGTTTTGTTGGTCAATTTCAATTGGCTAATGAAGATAAATTCTTGCGTTATTACTCAGCAGTTGATCTTGAGGATATCGAAGCCATTGATCCCCGCTTAATTGGTAATATGTTCCATGCTGGTAACCAGTTTATGGGTGGCTTTATCGATCAGTTTATTAAGATCGCGATCAAGGCAAAATAAAGCCACGTCATAGGCGCGCTAAAGACTCACTTCATCATTTTGAAATAGAAAAGGGATTGTCAGATGTCGGAAACTGGTAAACAGGCTCCCAATGTCATTGGTACTTGGGTTGGTCAAACGAATGACGCTGTGATTGGGGGAGGTAGTCACTACCCCGGCGGTAAGTCAGGCGAAGTTCGTTTTCTGAGTTCGACAGTGACCTATCAATTTGATAAGCAGTCTAATCGCGCCTTTGCTGGAGTGTTTACGATTGCTGGCCATACCGTACCAATCGTTGGCTCATTTAGCGGTGATTTAGTTAGTGGCACGATGGCTGATAAGGACGGGACTTACACCTTTAAGATGCTTGGGCAAAATCAGATATCCGTCTTTTTCGCTTCTACAACAACGGATCCCGCTGATAAGTCAGCCGGGCCAGTAGCTGATTGTCACGAAATTACTAGACAGTAATTAAAGTGCGAGTAAATAAATACCAACCCGAGGGTTGGTATTTAATAATCCTTACTTATCAGTCACCTGTTTGACTGCATCCATTACAGCTTCAAATGGTAGTGCGCCAGCAACGATATTGACTTTGCCATTGGCCTTGTTAATGATAATTACACCAGGTGTACCGGAAATACCTGCACCCTGACCATCTTTAATATCGGCGGCGATTTGTTTTTTCAGTTCAGCATCATTAGCCATGCACGATTTAAATTGATCGACATTTAAACCTTGCTCGGTTGCTAACTTCAGCAAAGGATCAACGCCTTTTTCTGCTGGGATACCTTGGTTGTTGCCTTTAGTTAACTTAAAAATGGCGTCAGTGTATTTCCAAAAACCAACACTGCCACCTTGCTGGTATGCACAGATAGATGCGCCCGCTTCTTTAGAGGCGAGAGGCTCATGAAAAGGTAATGGGTAATGACGCCATACTAGATTAACTTGACCAGGCATGGCATCGACCACTTTTTTAGGTGTCTCGTGAAAGCGTTGGCAATAGGGGCACTCAAAGTCTGAATATTCAATAATCGTAATTGGCGCGTTAGCTTGTCCATAGATAGGTTCAGTCTTGGGATCAACCTTACGGGCGTTTTTGGCTTTAGTTAAGCGCTCAGTCCATTGTTTTTGCGCTTCAGCTTGCTTGGCCAGCTCTTCTTTTTTCTTTAATCGATCAAGGCTTCTTTGCACTGCCGCGTCAAGCGCGCCAGTACTTTCTAATTGGTTAATGATTTTATCGGTAGCCGCACTAGTAGGGGCTGCATTTGCAGGGGCCTGAGCAAAAGAGGTCGAAGCAAAAAAAGCAACACAGCCGCTTAAGAGCCCGATTTTGATGAATGAAAACATGACGGCCTCACAAAAAGAAAACGCAATCTTACTATA
>JBAXGQ010000129.1:0-3857 GCA_037139315.1 Burkholderiaceae bacterium | reverse complement strand
CTTGGCAATTTATTTCGCTATGACAATAAGAAAAGAATTAAGAGTAATTTATTAGTCTTTATTCGCCCCTATGTTTTACGGGATAAAGATGAAAATGAGCAAATGACTCAAAATCGTTTAAACCTAATGCAAACCAAAGAAGATCAGTTTAAGCAATTACCGATGTTATTGCCTACAGAAAAGAACATGCCAAGCGTTAAAGCTGCCGAAGTGCCGCTGGTTCCGCCAAGGTTACCTTCTGACACCATCAATACTAGCCCTGCGGTAAAACCCTCCAGTCCACCTTCTATTGCTCCTATAGCTCCCGCATTACCAGCGAATAAATAATGCTACGTATTCCTTTTGTATACGCACGAGACAATCAGGTTCTTTTGATGAAGACGCCTGTAATCGAGGGCGAAGCGCAATTTGATGGCAACGGGCAAGAAGACGACTTTACCGTCATTCATAGTCCCACTACCGATTTAACAGTGATCCAAGAAATTTGCCGTTTAGTTGGCCCTGTAAAGCGAGTAGAAAAATCTAGCGATGAAGTGATGCAAGCAGTGAATGCCGCTTATTCGCAAGGCGATTTAGACGCCTCACAAGTAGTTGATGAGGTTGAAGAGACGATTGATTTATCCCGTTTACTGCAAGAGATTCCCATTTCAGAGGATCTCTTGGAAATGAATGATGATGCTCCAGTGATTCGGATGATCAATAGTTTATTAAAGCAAGCTAGCCGTAATGGCGCCTCTGATATTCATCTAGAAGCATTTGAGCGTAAATCAGTGGTCCGTTTTCGCGTTGATGGTAATTTACGCGATGTGGTTGATATGCGCCGCGACCTTCATGCCGCCTTAGTGTCGCGCATTAAAATTATGGCTTCTCTAGATATTGCCGAAAAACGGATGCCGCAAGATGGCCGCATTTCTTTGCGAGTGGGTGGTAAAGCCATTGACATTCGGGTATCTACACTGCCCACATCCCATGGCGAGCGCGTAGTGATGCGTTTGTTAGAGAAAAATTATGATCGGCTTGATCTCAAAGCACTGGGAATGGCTGATGATACCTTTACTAATTTTGATCAATTAATTCATCGTCCGCACGGTATTGTTTTGGTTACTGGACCAACGGGTAGTGGCAAAACTACCACGATTTATGGTGCGCTATTACGCTTGCGCAATAAAACCAATAACATCATGACAGTGGAAGATCCAATTGAATATAACTTGGATGGTATCGGTCAAACGCAAGTAAATGCGCGTATCGACATGAATTTTGCGCGCGCCTTACGGGCTATTTTGCGTCAAGACCCTGACATCGTGATGATTGGCGAAATTCGCGATTTAGAAACCGCACAAATTGCGGTACAGGCATCTCTTACTGGGCACTTAGTGCTCGCAACCTTACATACCAATGATGCCCCATCGGCAGTAACGCGTTTAATTGATATGGGAATTGAACCGTTTTTACTTTCTTCAACGCTTTTAGGAGTGTTGGGACAACGCTTAATACGCCTCACTTGTAAAGCTTGTGGTGGAAAAGGTTGCGCGGTATGCGGCGAATCGGGCTATAGCGGTAGAGCTGGTATTTACGAGTTAATGGCTACAAATGAGACGATTCGCGAGCTCATTCATAATCGCGCAGCTGAAAGTGATATCCGCAAGCAGGCGACTGCAAATGGGATGCGCAATTTGGCGGAAGACTGTCAACGCTGGATTGATTCAGGTCAATCGACTATTGAAGAAATGTTGCGCGTGACTGGCGCAGTTGAAATTGACTAATTCAACTCTTGGGTAACTAAGTTATGCCACGCTACCGATTTGAAGCTTTAACCTATGGCGGCAAGAGTGAGCGCGGTAGCGTCGATGGCGAGAACGAACGCGCTATTCGGCAGCAATTAATGGCCAAGCAACTCGTACCCGTGCGCATCGAGCTTGAGAATCAGTGGACAAAGCAACAATTCTGGCAGCGTTTATTTTCCGAAGATAAGCCACTGAGTCGGAATGAATTATCAGTACTGACTAAACAATTTGCTTTGCTAGTACGTTCTGGAGTGCAAATTGATGAAGCGCTGACTGTTTTATCGGATGAGAGCTCAAAACCGCACATCAAAAATGTTTTACAGTCGGTGGTAGCTGAGTTACGTGCCGGTTTATCTTTATCTCGTGCAGTTGCTACTCAACCACAAACCTTTGATCCTTTGTATCAAGGCGTCGTTGGTGCCGCCGAACAATCGGGGCGGATGGGGCAAGTATTGACCCAGTTAGCTGAATTTTTAGAAAAGCGGCAAGCGTTAAAACAAAAAGCCTTAGGTGCTTTAGCTTACCCCGCCATGTTAACCGCGGTTTCGTTTATGGTCATTCTATTTTTAATGACCTATGTAGTGCCGCAAATTGCCCGCGTTTTTCAAAGTACTAAACAAACCCTACCATTGATGACGCGTTTTATTTTAGGCTTATCTAATTTTTTAGTTGATTGGGGCTGGTTGTTAGCTTTGGTCATTGCCATCGGCATTTATTTTGGTCGCCGGGCTTTAAAGCAAATTGAAATACGACTACGCTTTGATCGTTTTATTCTCAATTTACCTTTTTTAGGCCCCTTACTATTAGGCTTTGAAACTGCCCGTTTTGCCAATACGATGGCGATGCTAGTAGCCGCCAATGTGCCGATCTTAACTGCCTTACATAGTGCTCGAAGCACCTTGGGCAATGAAGTCTTAAAGGAAGCAATTGACTCTACTGAAGCACGTTTACGAGAGGGCTCTAGCTTGTCTCGTTCATTGGGAAGTCAAGGGGTTTTCTCACCCATTTTGATCCATTTAATTCGTTCTGGAGAAGCCTCTGGTCAGCTTGCTGAGATGCTTAAATATGGCGCTGAAAATGCCGAATTAGAGGCCGAGCAAAAAACAAAAATTTTTACCAGTTTATTAGAGCCCGTATTAATTTTGTTTATGGGGCTCATGGTCTTAGGAATTGTAATGGCGGTAATGCAACCAATTTTGGAAATGAATTCTGGAATTCATTGATTTTTTAATGAGGTAATCATGCAAATTTTAATTATTACTAGTCCAACCAGTCGTGTCAGAGAATTTCATTTTTCGAAAATACATCTTTTGCTTGGCGCAATGGCAGTGATCTTTACTTTGGTGTCAGTGAACTGGTTAGTAGCTGCGAGCGTTAATTTAGCGCGAGATACTATATTTACTTTAGGTCAAGCAGAACAACAGGGGAAAAAAATTGTCACTTTAGCTGAGGCTGATTATGAATATAAGCTGCACGAGCTGCAAGCGCGTCTAGTGCAAGCTCAGCAAAGTCTGGGGCAATTAGATTCTCTCAGAAATCAATTATTACAATTAAATAGTTTACCCAAAGTTAGTCAAAAGGATGTGGTTTCAGGTTCTTTATCGCAAGAAGGTTTTGTCGATACGCCCCTTGCTCTAGGTGGCCCATTGAAAATATCACGCGAGATTTTTTCACCCGATGAGACTTATGGCGTTCGCCTTGATCGGACCTTGCAAGACTCTATTAGTTTACAAACCCAAGTATTGACTTTACAGAAGGCATTTGCCGAAACCCAAATTTCAATGAGCGGGGTTCCCTCAGGCTCACCATTACCATTTGAAGTTTCCCCATCGAGTGGGCTTGGTTATCGCATTGATCCCTTTACGCGACAAATTGCTTGGCATGATGGTACTGACTTTCCGGCTGCTTATGGCACGCTAATTTTGGCAACAGCGGACGGTATTGTGATTAAAGCAGGGTGGAGTGGTGAGTACGGTAATTTGGTTGATGTTCAACACCGTAATGGTACGGTAACGCGCTATGCCCACGCTCAAGAGCTGATGGTACAAGTAGGGCAAAAAGTGAAAAAAT
>JBAXGQ010000128.1:0-3915 GCA_037139315.1 Burkholderiaceae bacterium | reverse complement strand
TTTAAAAATTCCGCGCGGGATCCAAGCCAGCGCTGTAATTGTTGGTCAACTAGCTGGGGATATTCCTGCAAAATGCGTATTGCTGCTAGTTGGGCTAACTCTACCAACCAGGCATCACGCTGTAGATCAACAAAGCGTAACATGCCATCGCCCGATTGTTTAGCGCCTAACAACTCGCCAGGCCCGCGGAGAGACAAATCGCGTTCGGCGATGACAAAGCCGTCAGCTACTTCGCGTAAGGTTTGTAAGCGTTCCTTAGCGGCCTGCGAAAGCGGCTCAGCATACATTAATAGACAAACGGAATCGGCTGAGCCCCGCCCCACTCGGCCCCGTAATTGATGAATTTGGGCATAGCCGAAACGCTCAGCATGTTCAATCACCATGAGCGCAGCATTTGGCACATCAACACCGACTTCTATCACCGTCGTTGCAACTAATAACTGAATTTTATTATCCTTAAAGGCGGCCATCACCGCCGCCTTCTCCGCACTTTTTAGACGACCATGTACAAGGCCAATTTTAAATTGCGGTAAAGCAATGGTTAATTGCGCATAGCTTTCTTCCGCAGTTTGTAATTGCAACACCTCTGATTCTTCAATTAGAGGACAAACCCAATAGGCTTGCTGCCCTTTTTGTAGCCAGTCCTGTAAGCCAGCGATGACCTCAGAGCGACGGCTCGATTTAATTAACTTCGTGGTAATAGGCTTACGGCCCGGAGGTAATTCATCAATGATCGAGACATCTAGATCGGCATAGTATGTCATCGCTAAGGTGCGGGGAATTGGGGTGGCAGACATCATCAACTGATGACAATAGACCGTCTCCGAACCCACCCGCTGCTGAATTTCTAGCCGCTGACGCACGCCAAAACGGTGTTGCTCATCTATCACTGCTAAACCTAGGTTGGCAAAATGTACCGCATCTTGAATTAAGGCGTGGGTCCCAATAATTAATTGGGCTACCCCACTTTCAATTTCGGTTTGAGCTAATTTTTTTTCTTTGGCTTTGAGGCTACCTGCTAACCACGCAATTTTTATTCCTAGGGGCGCAAACCATTCGCGCATTTTTAAATAATGCTGCTCAGCCAAAATTTCCGTCGGCGCCATTACCGTTGCCTGAAAACCCTGATCGATGGCGCGCGCTGCGGCTAAAGCAGCAACCACGGTTTTACCGCTGCCAACATCGCCTTGTAATAAGCGATTCATGGGAAATTCTTGGGCTAAATCAGCTTGGATTTCTGTCCAAACGCGCTGTTGCGCCTGGGTCAATTCGAATGGCAAAACATCAAGCAACTGTTGCTCTAGGGTTTTATTTTTTGTTTTCTTCGCAGCCAACTTAGGCGCTGTTAGTAATTGCGGGGCACGTCGCTGCCGACGTAACGCATGCGCACGTTTTAAAGAAATTTGTTGCGCCAGTAATTCTTCAAACTGGACCCGTCGCCATGCAGGATGCGTACGCTCTAGTAATGCTTGCGTATCTGCATCGGCAGGTGGTTGATGCAAGTAGTGAATGGCCTGCATCAATGAGTACCAATCGTTACCTGGTAATAACTCTGCCATGAATTCTGTTGGCAATAAATCGGCCAAGAAGGTTTGAATGGCCGGATGAACTAGGGCTTGCGCTACCGCCTTACGAATCACCGTTTGACTTACTCCAGCAGATGCTGGATAGATTGGCGTTAAGCTTTTCGGTAAAGGAGCATCAGCAGCAATTGCTTTCACATTGGGATGCACCATTTCAGACCCCAAATGACCATCGCGAATTTCACCCCGAACGCGCAAATGGGCGCCGACTGCCATTTGCTTTTGTTGGCTAGGATAAAAATTGAGCCAGCGCAGATGCAGTCGACCGGTCTCGTCTTCAATGGTTACCAGTAGCTGCCGCCGTGGGCGATAAACGACTTGGCAGGCAACCACCGTGCCTTGAGTCTGTACCGGGCTAAAGCGACCCTGCTCGAGTGCATCAGCTATGGACCATAACTCAGTCTCGTCTTCATAGCGCGCTGGCAGGTGCAAGGCTAGTGCAATTGGGCTATCAAGACCCATTTTTATCAGATTAGGTGGCAGAGTAAGCTTAGTCATGGTTAGAATCCAATCTCCGATGGTAACGCTATGCACCTTGCTGATTTCAATTACGACCTACCGCCCGAACTAATTGCCCAGTTTCCGCTTGCGGAACGGACAGATAGCCGGCTTCTTGAGGTAATTACTACGCCTGCTGGTCTAACTCGCCTACAGGATCGACAGTTCCGCGATCTCATTGCGCTGCTCGAGCCAGGAGACCTCCTCATCCTGAATGACACACGGGTGATTCCAGCACGTATTTATGGCCATAAGCCTAGTGGGGGCAAAATTGAACTCCTAATCGAGCGCATCACTGGTGAAAATACCGCACTGGTACAGATTCGGGCTTCAAAAAATCCGCAAATTGGCGCACGGTTAATTTTGCACCCCCTAATGGATGGACCAGAATCTCATTCAATTGAAGTAGTCGTGAGCGCACACGCTGCGCCCTTTTATGAAATTCAATTTCCCGCAGATGTTTTCCATTTACTACCGCAATTTGGCGAACCACCTTTACCGCCGTACATCACTCATCGACCGGATGAAGTAGATGTTGAACGCTATCAGACTGTGGTTGCAAAAAATCCAGGCGCCGTCGCTGCCCCTACGGCAGGTTTGCATTTTGATGAAGCGCTACTAAAACAATGCAGGGATAAAGGGGTACAGATTAATACGCTCACACTCCATGTGGGTGCAGGTACCTTTACCCCGGTGAGACAGGAAAATTTAGCGCAACATATCATGCACGCAGAATATTATTCCATTCCTCCTGAAATCATTACCCAAATCAAGCATACACAGCTCCAGGGAAAGCGAGTCATCGCAGTAGGTACAACGACTTTGCGCGCCTTAGAAAGTTATGCACTAAGTGGCGCTAGCAGCGGAGAAACTAAACTCTTTATTACTCCCGGATTCACCTTTAGGATGGTTGATACTTTAATAACGAACTTTCATCTACCGAAATCCACGCTACTCATGCTAGTCAGTGCATTTACTGGGATGCAGCCGATTCAGGCAGCATACCAACATGCAATTGCGCAGCGCTACCGGTTTTTTAGTTATGGTGATGCTATGCTGCTGCACCGGCAGGCCAACCCACCGCTCTAATATTTGACTCAATTAACCATCATGTCGCCAATGCAATTCTCTGTCTTAGCCGAAGATTCACAAAGCCACGCGCGTTTAGGTCAGCTCGATCTGCCCCATGGCAGTGTTGAAACGCCGATTTTTATGCCAGTAGGTACCTATGGCACGGTCAAGGCTATGACTCCACGAGACTTGACTGAGGTTAAAGCCCAAATTGTGCTTGGCAATACCTTTCATCTTTGGCTGCGTCCTGGACTTGAGGTCATTGCACGCCATGGAGGCCTGCACCGCTTCATGGGCTGGAATAAACCGATTTTGACTGATTCGGGTGGTTTTCAAGTATTTAGCCTAGGAGCACTAAGAAAAATATCTGAAGCAGGCGTGACTTTTTCTTCGCCTATTAATGGTGACAAATTATTTATGTCGCCCGAAGTGTCAATGGAGATTCAAGCGGTGCTCAATAGCGATATTGCCATGCAGTTTGATGAATGCACTCCTTATGAAAATCAAGGCAAAGCAACCCCAGAGAAAATAGTGCGTGAATCACTAGAACTTTCATTGCGTTGGGGCGAACGTTCGCTCACGCGCTTTCGTGCTCTAAATACCGGTAATGGTCTTTTTGGTATTGTGCAAGGCGGTATGTTTGAAGCCTTACGCGATCTCTCGCTCGCCGCGGTCAGCGAGCAAGGCTTTGATGGTATTGCGATTGGCGGTCTTTCAGTTGGCGAACCAAAGCCTGAGTTTGAACGGATTCTGGTGCACACCG
>JBAXGQ010000127.1:0-3924 GCA_037139315.1 Burkholderiaceae bacterium | reverse complement strand
TCAGGCGAATTACCAATGACTTCTGAGCCGCCATCGATGAGACGTTGACGAACTTCGGGGGTATTCAAGGCTTTGACAACCTCAACATTTAACTTATTAATAATTTCTTTTGGCGTGCCAGGGGGTGCAACCATACCAAACCAGGCTACTGCTTCAAAACCCTTGACACCAGACTCTGAAAGCGATGGAACATCAGGTAACTGTGGATGACGTTTGAGAGTAGTCACAGCCAATGGGCGTAATTTGCCGCTCTTAAATTGGGGCATCAGCGCAACTAAATTATCAAACATCACCTGAATTTGACCGCCCATTAAATCGAGATGAGCTGGTCCTGAGCCCTTATATGGCACATGGGTCATATTAATGCCGGCATCTAATTTTAATTTCTCCGCCGTCACATGGTGTGAAGTACCAATACCCAAAGAACCAAAATTAATCTTGTTAGGATTGGCTTTAGCATAGTCAATAAATTCACGCACATTTTTTGCTGGAAAATTTGGATTCACTGCCAGCGCTAGAGCTGAATTGGTAAAGACGGTAACCGATACAAATGCACCAGTGTCATACTTTAAATTGGTATAGGCACTAGCGCTAATCGGTAAGGCCGCGGTTGAAATTAATAAGGTATAGCCATCGGGAGTCGCCTTTGCAACATAATCATTCGCAATTGTGCCGCCGCCACCAGCCCGATTTTCGACCAAGAAAGGCTGTCCCATGGAGCTTGTTAGGCGCTCAGCCACTGAGCGCGTTACGGTATCCGATGCTGAACCAGCTGCAAAAGGCACAATTAACTTAACTGGCTTCGATGGATAAACATCTGCCATTGAAAGGTTTACATAAAAAATAGCTGTAAGAGCTAGAACGCAATTCCAGCAGCGTTTTTTTAAGATCATCATCGTCATTAAACAGTAACCTCCAAGGGTACGTAATCCCGCTCTAGAGTGGTAGTTCTCCGTAAATCTCGACGCACTGAAAGATCGTACCGTCGGCCTCGATGTATGGTTGTACGGTTATCCCACATGACATAGTCACCAGGCTGCCAGTGATGCGAATAAACAAACTGGGGTTGTGTAGCGTGCTCGATTAACTCTGCCACCAACAACCGCCCCTCGGGTATTGTTAAATCACTAACCTCAGTAATATGGACGCTTGGAAATAAAACCTTACGGCCAGAGCCTGAGTGGACATGGACTAAAGGTCGCTTAACGAGCGGAAATTTAGCCAACTGTTCTTCTGTATAGTGTTCGTCACCCAATGCAATCCGAGAATGAAAGGCGGAATGTAAACCTGTTCGACCCTCAACATAGCGCTTAGTTTTTTCTGGCAGCGCATCCCAAGCGGAACGTAAATCCGCCCACTCAGATTGACCGCCTTCTTCAGGAACAATGACTGCAGACAGCATTGAATATTTGACGGGGATATTCTGGAAAGTGCTGTCGCTATGCCACAATTGATTCGCCAAGACCCCAAGTAACTTTTTGTTATCTCGCGAAGCGATTGATCCATCTAAGGCTACATTACCAATATCAATGAGCTGTTCATGTTTAAACCGTGTAGGCGCCCCTGTAGCCTTTCGAAGGCCAGAGTCTAATGGGCCAAATTGTTGTGAGTATTCAATTTGCTCATCCTGAGTTAGGGGCTGCCCTCGAAAAACCAGGACCGCATATTGATCCATGGCACGATCAATCGCTTGAATGGTTTCTTCATCCTGGGGATTTCTTAAATCAATCCCGCTGGCAATCCCGACAAAATTCGGTCTCGCTGGATTTTCTGGCTTAATCATCAAAGTCATTACTATTCTCCGCTTGAGAAAAGCTAAACATAACAAGGACCGTCAATTAATGGGTGGTCCTTAATGAAGTCTAAATTAATTTTCAGACCTATACCAATACCATCATAAGGCCTAACAAAACCATCCGCATCTAGCACATAGGCCACCTTATCCATCATCTCATCTCGAAAGGGATTCAGCGAAGTAACATCACCTTCAAAATACCCTGGGTTATCAACTGCGCAGAGATAGTGAATGGTGGTTGCCATATTAATTGCAGTAGCCGAAGTGTGGGGGTTAACAGTTAATTTATTGGCGCTGGCCATAGCTGCAATCCGCATTGATTCAGTCACGCCACCCGCTTTGGATAAGTCGGGCTGCATAAATTGCACATCACCATCCTCTAGTAAAGTAGCAAACTCATAGCGGGTGAAGTGGTTTTCACCTGCAGCAAAGGGTACTCTTCCCAAGCTGCGTGCCATGCGATAAGCCTTACGATCCTGTGGGGGAAATGGTTCTTCGATCCAAGTAACGCCCGCCTCATCAAAAGCGGGCATCACTTTACGAACATCTAGTAGGGTGTAATTTGTATTCGCATCTACTAACAAATCGATTTCAGGCCCTACTGCTTTTCTTACGGCTAGAACACGAGCAATATCTTTTTCAGCAGTATCACCAACCCGTAATTTTAATGCTCGATAACCTGTGGCCACATGCTCTAAGGCTTCGTTTGCCAACGAATCGGGCTCTTGCCAACCCAAAGCAATGCCGCCAGCATAGGCCTTAATTTTTTTAGACGAGCCGCCCAGTAGGCGATATAAAGGCTGTCTATCTACCTGCGAACGAATGTCCCATAAAGCAATGTCAATGCCACTAAGCGCAAGAACAGCAGCTGCACCCATGCCGTGGGTCGAGATTTGCATCTTATAAACCCGCGCCCAAATACCATTAATATCGGAAGCGTCTTGATTTAATACTAATTCCCGCATCGTGGTGTCGATTAATTTGGCGATGGCACCAGGGGCTCGACCATGGTGCGCCTCTCCCCACCCTACATGTCCATCTTCGGTCTCAATGCGCACCAATACCGAATCACGTTTAACGCTTCTACCAATACCCAAGCGTACTGATTTATTTTCAGGTACTGGGAATGAAATAGGGACAGCCTCTAATTTAACGATACGCAGGGGATTTTTCATAGTCACAACATTTTAGTTGGTAAATACGGCAGGATTAACTGTATTGCTCGGGTGCTCCCCGCGTAATAAAGCTAGTAATGTTTTCACGGCCCCCTCACTCATGCCGCGCATACTACTCGCAGTAATAGAGGCAAGATGGGGCGTTAGAAGTAAATTAGGGCAATGAAAGACGTCTTCTTGCCCAGTTAAGGGATGCTCATCATGCACATCCATGGCTACTCCAGAAATTTTGCCTGCCTTAAGGGCAGCAATGAGGGCTTTGGTATCTACAACGGGGCCACGCGCCACGTTAATTAAGATAGCGCTGGGCTTCATTAGCGCAATGGCGCTTGCGTCAACTAAGCCACGTGTTTGATCATTTAAAGGACAACAAATAGCAATTACATCGGCCTGAGAAAATAATTCACTCTTACTAACCCCACGAATTTCTTTAGGTAAATTTTCTGGGCGCCTAGTTAAGGCGATCACTTGCATATTTAAATTAGTGGCTGCCTTTGCTAAAGCACCCCCAATTGATCCAATGCCAATAATGCCGATGGTATTAGCTTGAATTTCTGTTACATCATCTGCAAGTGGGCGAGCTGTAGCCCAACCTTTATCTCTAAGTATTGAGTCAATTACGTTAAGACGCCGACGGAAATGAAAAATGACTGCGAGGCAATATTCAACTACCGCATTAGTATTTGAGCCCGGTAAATTAGCTACTGCAATTTTCTTTTTAGTGGCCGCTTCAACTGGGATGAAATCAAGCCCAACCCCATGTCGCACCACTGCCTTTAATTGTTTTGCATGATCAAAAATATCGGGAGGTAACTGAGAGCGCACCATCAACCCATCGCAATCTACAATTAAGGCTTTAAGGGTTTCGGGCTTGGTATCAGGGGCTACCACCACCTCGCATTGCTGTGCTAATTCTGCAAAAAAGTGTGGATGAATTGGGTTTGTTAATAATAC
>JBAXGQ010000126.1:0-3930 GCA_037139315.1 Burkholderiaceae bacterium | reverse complement strand
AATCTCAACCAGCACACCTTTGGTATTTTTTGCTTGGTCTAAGAGTTGATTGATCGTGCTTGGCAAAGTGATGCATTGAATCGTCCGATCAATTCTTTCCAGGTGAATTTGGTAATGATCCTGAATTAATCCAGCAAAATTAGCACTATTTAATTCTTTTAGTGGGGTATTAGCAATAATTGGAAATTGTTCTGGATCAAGAAAGTATTTGCTATAAAAAGTATATTCCCCAGCTTGAATAATGCGATTAAGTTGGAGTAACTGAACGTTTATTTTCCCTGCCGTTAACCAATTGGCCCATGGTTCAGTAGATTGTATTAATTTTCTCTTCACTACTTGGGTCGACATCGGCACAAACTCAGCGCTATCTTTTTCAAGAAAGCGAAAGATCCAGGGCCCACCGATACGTTTTTCAACAGGAATAACAAATGTGCCCAGGCCGCGCTTGCGCTGCAAAAATCCCTCGCGAGTAAGACTTCCTATGGCTTTTTGAATAGTTCCAAGGCTAAAGGGAGTAGTTTTTGATAGCTCTAACTCGGTGGGTAGCTTGACCCCACATTGCCAATATCCATCTTGAATGGCTGCCAAGATGGATTCACGTAAAACTTCATATTTCCTCACGTTAACCCTAGGTTGAGGCTTATATTTTTTATAAAAAAGGGCTTCGCTCATTGATCTGATTATTTAGGTTATCTACCGCTATTGATTGTTATCTTACGCCGTGAATCGGATTTTTGCGTCTAGAAGTTAATATATAGTAAGTCTTGACAAAATTCACAACTAGCAATAATCTAATTCAGCTTTATCGATACAAATAAAAAATAGTCGATGTAATCGTACTTAGGAGATCAACATGCGTGGAGCGGTAGTTTGCTCTCATCAAATTGCTGCAGACGCTGGCGCTAAGGTAATGGATCACGGCGGCAATGCTATCGATGCGACTGTTGCAGTTGCCATGGCTTTAGCCGTGCTTGATCCTGCAAATTGTGGTGTAGGTGGGTATGGCGGCTTTATGGTGGTTCAAAAATCGCCCGATGATATTCCCGTAACAATTGATTTCAATGCTACGGTAGCAAATGAGTTCAATCCGGCTTTACTGACGTCTAAGAAGATTGGCGTCAATTACTTCGGTAGCGCTGCTTCGGTTTCAACCCCCCTAGTATTACGTGGCCTGCTTAAGGCCCACCAAGAATTTGGGTCACAAGACTTTGCGCCATTATTAAATGCAGCAATTGCTGCAGCGCAGGGTGGCTTCATTGTCGGTCAGAATTTACAAATGGCTTTAAGTTGGGCTGCAGCGCGCGCAGATCAGTTTCCCGATGACTTTAAGGCCATTTTTGCTCCTGATGGGAAATGGCTAAAGGCGGGCGATCGCCTGATTCAAGCAGATCTAGCAAAAACGTTGACTCAGATTCAAGCGGACCCAGTCGGATTTTTTTATCAAGGTGAGTTTGCCAGCGCTACTAGCCAATTTTTATTAGAGCATGGTGGTTGGTTAAATCAGGAAAATTTTTTACAGCAGCAGGCTAAGCTTGAAGCAGGCAGTCTAGTAGCATTTCACGGGTCAGCTATTTATGGCCCAAACCCCTTAACATCTGGGTTTGGTATTGTGAAAGATGCACTGCACCAGTTATCTCATATTCGGCTAGAAGAGTTACAAGAAGAAAAAAATTATATTGACTTGATTGCAGAAGCCTTGCGGGTAGGGTGGAATAATAAAAGACAGGCTTTTGTTGTAGCGAAGGCAGCAGAGCAGCATACAACACATTTTTGTATCAGCGATACCAATGGCATGACAGTTTCTTGTACTTTTACACAAGGACCCTTATGGTTTGGATCCGGCTTAATCACTCCAGGAACGGGAGTTATTTTAAATTGTGCTGGTAATTTATTCCGCCAGTCGGTCGCTTCTGGCGAATGGCTTTGCGTGACGAATCTCTCGCCCAATGTGATGCTAAAGAAAAATGGCGATCAAATTGCCTCTGGATGTCCAGGTGGACCCCGCATACCAGCAATCATCTTGCAAATTATTTTAGAAATGAGTTCGAAAAATAGTAGCTTAGAAAAAGCGATTAACCGCCTGCGTGTATCGGTTACGCCGAATGGCGAATTAGAGTTAGAGGATGAAGTGCTAGCAAAGCGTTATCAGGCGCCGCAAATTAATGCCGCAGAATATTTTGGGCCGACTTCAGCTTTGTTGAGGGCGCCAAATGGTGATTTGCAGGTTGCCACTGATGATCGTTTTGAAAAGGGCGTTGCGTGGGTTTGAGACAACTAATCTCAAATAAAAGGAGTGATTTTGGATAAATCGGTAGGGATTATTGATACAACTTTGCGCGATGCGCATCAATGTTTGTGGGCAACGCGGATGACGACTGCCCATATGCTGCCCATAGCAGAGCAAATGGATCGAGCTGGCTTTGATCAGATTGATTTGGCTGGAACTATTCAGTTTGATGTTTGTGTGCGCTACTTAAAAGAAGATCCGTGGGAACGCGTGCGACTCATGCGCAAGCTCATTAAAAAAACGCCCCTGAGGTCTTTAGTGCGCAGTAAAAATATTGCCTCATTTGACTTTGTACCAGACGATATTATTGAGCTCTGGGTAGAGCGCTTAGTTGCCAATGGCTTTCGGGTTATTGGCGCTTTTGATGGACTCAATGACGTTTCTAACATGTTAGCTACCACGCGGATATCGAAAGCGTTGGGGGTGTATACCTTTGGCGCACTTTCGTATAGCCTAAGCCCAGTTCATACCGATGAGTTATACGTTGAAACTGCCAAGCAATTAATTGCCAGTGGCACGGTTGATGCCATTATGCTCAAAGATGCTGGTGGCCTGTTAACTGTAGATCGTATTCGTACCTTAGTTCCTGCCCTGAAAAAAGTAATGGGTAAAGTGCCCCTTGAAATTCATGGACATTGCTTAACAGGCATCGCCCCATTAATGTATTTAGAGGCAGTCAAGCTTGGCGCTGATCAGTTGCATACTTCGATAGCGCCACTTGCAAATGGCGCCGCCCAGCCTGCCACTCAAAGCGTTGCTAAAAATTTAAGGCTAGACGGCTATCGCCTATCCATCAATGACGAAGTTATTGAGGAGGTAAGCGAACATTTTCAGCGCATTGCAGAACTTGAAGATAAGCCAGTGGGTCAGATTTTGGAATATAACGCCTTTCACTATCAGCACCAAATTCCGGGGGGAATGCTGAGTAATTTTCGTTCGCAGTTAGATCAGGCTGGCATTGCAGATAAGTTTGATGAACTACTAGATGAATGTGCCAGGGTAAGGCAGGAGCTAGGATACCCCATTATGATTACGCCTTTTGCCCAATTTGTGGGTACCCAGGCAGTATTAAATGTCTTGCATGGCGAGCGGTATCGCGTCGTTCCTAATGAAATAAAAAAATATGCTTTAGGGTATTACGGTAAATTGTTGGCGCCAGTCGAGCCAAGCGTTTTGGATCGGATTATAGAGAATGGCTCTAAACAAATCGGCCTAAATCCCACGCAACGCGAACCCGGTGTAAAGGCTTTAAGAAAAAAATATCCGCATGCTAGTGATGATGAGCGTTTATTGCGCTATATGTTTGCCGGATCTCAAGTTGATGATATGTTAGCAGCAGGTGCCATGAAAACTGAATATGTTTTTGAGCATTCAGTTGTTTCCTTAGTCAAGGAATTGAGTCGGCGACCCAAGACAAGTCGGATTCACGTCTCAAAACCTGGCTTGAACATTGAAATTGCAGGGTCATAATGGTGCTAAATTTAATCAAAGGAGATAGGGGTGGCTGAGCGTAATTTAAATTATCAGGATTTGATGGAGATCATTCGCTTAGTTGAAGATTCACCGCAATTTTCTGAGTTTAGTCTGCAGTACGGTGACATTAAAATCGATTTACGGAAAAATTCGGCTACCTCACAGCCTCG
>JBAXGQ010000125.1:0-4015 GCA_037139315.1 Burkholderiaceae bacterium | reverse complement strand
TGGCGTTTTTGTTTTCCTGAATTCATTTGCTTCTCCCACTCGTTAAAAATAAATAGATTAAGTTGATCATTGCTGTTTTAAAAACCACGTCTTTAATGCACCGAATTGAACCGGACCGGTTTTGCGCAGCCACTGCCCATTTTTATCAATCAAAATCGTAATTGGCGTTTCACCATGCCATTTAGGATCAACCTCATAACGCATCGCGTCATCAAAGGGTTGAAAAACAGAAAAATTATTTGCATTCAGTAATTTTGCCCGCTGCAACATTTTTTGTACCATCTCTGGCGGTACATCGTCGACCTGTACAAATATCACTTTGGCTTGTTTATTTTGACTGAGAAATTGACCCCATTGCGGCATTTCTGCCATACAAGGTGCACAAGTCACTCCCCAAAAGTGCACTGCCAGTGGCCCACCTACATTTGCTTTAGTGAGCTGTGCCCAGGTACCATTTTGATAGGCTTTTACTGGCTCTTTAGCCAGTCCAACTTGCGCAGCTTGCAGCATAAAAAATGTGGCTGCCAACATGATTAAATAGCGCTTCATTCTGCCTGTCCAATCGATAATAGTTGATAACCCTTAGCACGCGTCAGCCAGGATAAAAATACCTGCTTACCTTGATGAATGAGTAAAGGGTGATCGGTATAACCCACCGCTTCAGCAATCGGTTTAGCAGCCGACCAAGTCTTGCCATCGTCATTGGAATGCTGTAAAAAAATAATTGCCTTTTCGCCATTAAATTCTTTCCACACGAGCCACACCTCTTTGCCGAAGGTTAATAAATAAGGACGGGCTACATTCCTATTGGCGTTACCTAACTGCCGTGGGGGTGAATAGGTTTTGGCTTCATTATTCGAATTCGCATAAAAAACACCTTGTCGCACACTGCCCTGGGTGAACCAAGCAACATGGGTTGTTCCCGTGTCAGCAATGGCAATTGCTGGCCCATGATGTGGGCAAACATCCGTTTTCCAATGATCGATCGCCACTCGCTGAATTGGGCCTATGCCATCATTTGCTTTCGTCGGTAACACCGGTGAGGTGTTCTGCTTGAAAGAGAGCACTTGGGTCGCCTGATCACGCACCCCACCTGGAAAAATTCCCCGGTAGGCTAATACAGGAAATTGTTGCGGATTTAAGGCGATGCCTATGCGACAACATTCGCAGCTTTCTTGATTCACGATAGTTTCAGGTTGAAAGCTCACGCCGCCATCGTTTGAGCTAGCATAGGCAATCGAACCCCCCAATTTTTTATTACCCTGCTTATTGGCAGTCTGAACCACGCGCTTATCAATCCACGCCAGATGAATCGTGCCCTTGGCATCCGTATCCAATACTGGAAAGCGCTCACTTGCGCCGTCCTGAATCAACGGTTTAGCTACTGTAAACGTTTTGCCACCGTCAATTGAACGCGCGCTATTAATTTGCGCATTCCAATTGCTATCTTTAAAAAAGGCATAGGCAATAAAGATATCTCCTTTTAGGTCAACCGTTATTTGCGGCCTTGCATCGCTGCCAACGTCAAGCTTCTTTTGATGGTTAGCTATTTCTACTGGCGTACTAAATGTCTTACCCAAATCAGTAGAACGAGATACAGAAACAGCTCCACCTGCAGTCCAAATTAAAAAGAGTTGTCCATCACTCGTTAAAAATGGTGTAGCTGCATTCGCACACTCAAGATTAGTCCCCTTACAGGCTTCCATTTGCGGGTGCATCGTCTGATGTGTCGCTTTATCCATCACTTGACTATGATCATGTTGGGGTATTTGCGCAAAGGCCCCAGCGCCAACTAAGGAGAGCGCCAAAGTCAAGGCTCTGCACCAAGCTTGATACATGTTTTTTAAACTAACTTCTTTCACAAACATCAATCTCTTTCATCATCACGTACCAACTAAAAAGTAAACTTACCGCCAACCGTAAATGCTTGTGGCATGCCTAAGACATAGCTACTGTTATTGCTACCTGAGCCAAAGGTTATGTACTGTCGATTTAACATATTGACTGCAGTTGCATATAAGGTAATCGATTGATTTATCTCATAATTAGCCCGTAAACCAAAGATCGCATAAGCTGGCACAGGTAAAGTATGGGCGGTATCCATCCATGAGTTTCCCACATAGCGCATCGTGGTCGTTATGCTCGCTTTAGGCACCGGAAACCAAGTGACCCCAAGATTACCAATATTCTGGGGCACTCCGGCCACTTGACTGCCCGTTGGATCGCTCGTAGAACTTGCCGTCAAAATAGTATTCGTCAGTGAATATCCAGCGTCTACTGCCCATTGGGGAGAGACATTATGATGAAACTGCATTTCTAAACCCTGGCTTTGCAGATTTTGATTATTCGTATAGTAATTAATACTGGTCGAAACACAATTTCCCGCGGCTGCTTTCAGCGGATTACTACCCTTTGCGGCGCCACACAATTGCTGCGCTAAAGCCACATCTGTCGCATTATTGGCTTTTAAGTTGTAGGTCGTAATGGCATTGGTTACTTGATTAGTAAAAGCGGTTAACTGCAAAAAACCTTCTTTCCAGCGGTAATCTGTGCCAGCTTCAAAGCCTTTCATAATTTCAACAGTTAAATTCGGATTAGCAAAATTATTGCCGCCACTTGAAGAGGCATAAGATCTTAAGGTGTTATTTAAGCCCGGTGCATGATAGGCCTGATAAATTGAGCTACGTAAATTCCACTCTTTGGATAACTCATATAAAAAACCTAAATTCGGACTCAAAATCGTTTTATTTTGATTCGAGATATTTTGATAACTCGCATTCTTACCCTCGGGCCCAGTGTTGTAATAGATGGGGGTTGAACTACTCCAGTTATCGATCCGTAAAGCTAAGGTAGTTTGTAGTGGAATGAAGCTAGTAGTTGATTTCGCTTGACCCATCACGCCATAAAAATTCTGTTGCCCCTGGGCATAATTTACCGAGCTTACTGCACCAGTAGTGGTTAAATTATTGGTTAAGTTTGAACCAGAAATATTCCGCCCATCAACACCGACTAAGACTTGATCAACTAAGCCTTTCATATCCTTAATGTATTGCACACCAGCACCAGTTGTGGAATACGGGTCATAGTAATTTGAACTAATGTAAGGGGTGTTAGTCGCTAACTTCTGTGCATTAAAAACGGAACTTACTGCGGCATTAGAACCATTTTGTTTATTAAAAGCAGTTTTTTGATAAAACAAATTGACGAGCACCTTATCGCCCTCACTTAATTTGGTCGTTGTGCCAGCAGCAATATCGGTAGTTTGTTTTAAATTGGTAGCGATACTCATGGCATTAGAGTAGTCGGCCATCGTGCCATAACCTACCCGCACAAACCCTTTTGTATCGGTTCCAGCCTTGAAGTAGCTTTGTAAACGGACGTTGGAATTTTCTGCAGCCGCTGCCCCCATGCCAGGCTTAATACTATTTGCTGCAGCTGGCGAGATCGTCGCGATATTAGTATAGCCGCCAGTGTTGAGATAATCGGCCGATAAACGTAACTGCATATTATCGCTAGCCATAATATCTTTCGATACCGCTAAGTTGACAGTATTAAAAGTACCGTAATTAGCCGATACCTCTTGCTGACTATTTTTAGGGGTGCGGGTATTCATATTAATTACTCCACCCATTCCCCAGTTGCCCCATAAGCTTGAAATACCGCCGCGTATAAATTCAACTGTATCAATCGACGATAGGGGTACTAAATTCCACATAATCGTGCCGTAGAAGGCATCATTTAATGGCGAGCCATCTGCCAATACCAAAGTGCGGGCATTGCCCAGACCGCGCACATTCAAACTTTGGCCGGTCGGATCTTTCTCGTAATAGGGTTGATCATTTAAAAAGACGCCTGGCTGATTTTTTAAAATCTGATCGATGGTTTGATCGGGCGCCAACTCCAATACTTCTTTGGTCAAGATGGTGGTGTTTAAGGGTATTTGATCAAGCGGCGTATCGGAACGCGTAGCGTTAACTGTCACGCCGCTTAATTTTTGATCGTAATCGGGCGGCGG
>JBAXGQ010000124.1:0-4078 GCA_037139315.1 Burkholderiaceae bacterium | reverse complement strand
TTGGTATTGCAGTCTGGTTTCTGCGCATGTTTTTACTAGATTTGTACAGCCCACCAGAAGCAGTTAAACAATTTGCAATTCCCTTATTCTTATTCATTGCCCTGTATCAAATCTTCGATTCTTTACAAGTCACTGCAGCATTTATTTTGCGCGCCTACCGCATTGCATTTTTACCGATGATAATTTACGCGATATCGCTCTGGGGCGTGGGCTTGGGTGGCGGCTATATTTTGGGATTTAACTTGACTGGCAGCATTCCCTTGTCAATGCAAGGCGCAAGTGGATTTTGGTTAGCCAATAGCATTAGCCTTGGCTTAGCGGCCATTCTTTTACTCTATTTATTTAGAAGGACTGCCGAACGGTTTGAATTAACGCGGCCGGCAGTGGTAACTTAAGCTAATAAAAATAATCGTCGTCTCGCGTTTCTAGCGCTGCGTTGGAAAGCTTGGTATTTGATTGCCCTTGGCATACATGCATTGCTGATAAGCAATGTTGTATTGAGTTTGTGATTGATTTTGTTTGCCAGCTGCGTTTGCTGCACCCATTGCCGCACCACCTAATAGACCTACACCAGCACCGGTACCCACATTTTGATGATTACCGCCTTGAATAACAGCACCAGCAACGGCGCCTAACGCAGCACCAACCGCCGCGCTAGTTGCGCCCTCTTTCAGAGCTGCATTGGAAGTATCTACGGTAGAGGTGGTAGCGTATTGTTTGCATTCTTGATCTTCTTTCTGAAAGACATCAAAAGGCTTGCCTGCTCTTGGCATTACTGCTACCGTAGGGCCAGTTGGAGCTGAAGTACAAGCAGCAAAGCCAACTACAGTAGCGGCTATGCCAAAAGTGATGCAAATAAGGCGTTTCATCAAAACCCTTTTATTAAATAAAGAACGGAGTTTATTGCGGCTTTACTTCATGTGCACTAGAGGGCGGCATAGCAGGCAGTACCTGCCAATCAGTTGCACAACTTTGTACATAGGGGAAATACGCTTTGCTCGGTGCGCAGTAATACCAAACGTTAGGCTGGGGTTGAGAAACCATCACCATAGGTTCGGGAGGTGCATATACTACTGGAGCAGCATAGGGATAAGCAGGCGCACCATAAAATCCAGCACCGACAACAATGGGGGCAACCGCATAGGGGTAGCCCCAACCATACCCGTAACGAAATCCGCCACCATAACCGTAACGATATCCGCCACCATAACCGTAAGCAGGCCCTCCGCGCCAGCCAACATTCCATGCAGCTCCGCTACCGTTACCGCCGCGCCAACCACCATGAGCACCAGCCTGCGCATGGCTAGTGTGAGTTAAACCGATAAACCCAAATAAAACCGCCAAAATAAAAATGGCTGTTTTCCCAAAAAAGGGATGCGGATAAAATTCAGCTTGAGTTGAATTAGGTTCTAGCATTTTTTGCATATTCCCTCCACAAGTTCTGTAATGGTCGTCAGTAGATATTTTATGCTGATCAGGTATTAACGCCTGAAACTATTCTAAGCTGACAAAGCGCTTTATTTAATCTCACCTAAAATAAGCCTAATCGGCCTTGGCGCCTGACTTTTTCACAATTGCAGCCCATTTTTCACGTTCTTGATCAATAAAACGCGCTAATTCAGCCGGGCTATTTGGTGCGGGCTCGAGACCACTAGCCCTTAATTTAGTTTGTACGGTTGGCTGGAGTAAGGTTTCTTTAGTAAGTCGGCTTAGGCGATTTTGTACGTCAGCCGGTAGTCCCGTTGGGCCCACTAAGGCAAACCAAGAAACTGCTTCAAACCCGGGAAGCCCTTGCTCGGCGATGGTTGGAATATCGGGAGCAGCTGCAGAGCGTCGCACTGAAGTAACGCCAATAGCGCGGATTTCATTTGCCTGTATCAATGGTAAAGCAGAGGCTAAATTATCAAAGGCGAAGCTAATGCGTCCACTGACAAGGTCAGGCAAAAATTGCGCCCGCCCCTTATAGGGAATATGGCGTATTTGGATCCCGGTCATTTCCTTTAATAGCTCGCCCGACATATGCAAAGAAGTACCCGATCCAGACGAACCATAAGTCAGCTGGTTAGGCTCTGCTTTTGCCAAGGTGATAAGTTCGCTTAAATTACTGACGGCTAATTTTTTATTCACCACCAATACATTAGGGGTGCTAGCCAAAAAACTAATCGGCGCAAAATCGCGGCTAGGGTCATAACTCAATTTCTCGTAAAGCGCACCGTTAATTGCATGGATGCCAACTGTGCTAATTAACAAGGTGTAGCCGTCTGCCTCGCTCTTAGCTACATAGTCGGCACCAATATTGCCGCCAAAACCAGGGCGATTTTCAACTAAGATGTTTACTCCTAGGGTCTTCTGCCAACTTTCAGCCAAAATACGCGCCAAAGTATCTGGAGCACCCCCAGGCGTAAAGCTCACGACCAGATGAATCGGCTTTTTAGGCCACAATGCTGCAGCTGTTAATGTGCTGCTACCCACAACATTTTTATTAGTATTGGTTTGCGCAAAACTTACCGTACTCAGCAGGCTCAATGCCACACTGAATAGTAAATTGACTAGCAATTGAAAACGGTTTTGCACGGGGAAATTAGTGCGTACCAAGTTGACGCGCTAAATCGAGAAAATCTTTAGCATGAAAATCAGTCCAAGTCTCTACTTGCATATCTTGGCGTAAATGGTTGGGGCCGTGCTCAAAGGGCCGCTCAACAAACGCTGTTTTCAGACCGAGTTTGTGGGCTGCCAATAAATCATCTTTATGGGTAGCTACCAGCATCACCTGCTCAGGAGCAATATCAAAGGTGGCCGCAACCCCTAAATAAGTTTCTGGATCAGGTTTGTAATGGCGAAATACTTCGGCCGATAAAATTAAATCCCAGGGTAAGCCTGCATTTTTTGCCATCTCGGCCAATAAGCCTAAATTGCCATTCGATAAAGTGACAATCGTGTATTTACTTTTGAGTTGTTGTAAACCCAAAACCGCATCGGGCCAGGCAGCTAGTCGATGCCAAACCCGGTTGAGCTCTTTTTTCTGCGCTTCATTCAGCACGTCAATCTTGAAATCAAGTAACACTTGTTCAAGAATCAGGCGATGTAAATCGTCGATCCGTGTCCAGGGTAATTCACCTGAACGCACCCGTGCCATCGCGGGCTTATAGCCATCACGCCAAGCGGTGGCAAATGCTAATGGATCAACGTTAAGATTCAATTGAGTTACTGCGTTTGCAATTGAACCGTGCCAATCGACAACGGTTCCAAAAACATCAAATGCCAACACTTGAATTGCATCTGCCGTAGGCGAAGCTAAGCCATTACTTGCTCTATTTTTAGCATTACTTTGCATCATTTAATTATCTCATCTCCATCCACTCGATTTCATTGAGGGGTATTTGTCACCTCAATCAATTGAGCTTCGGCGCATCGCAAAGCAAAGGTTGAAGAACCAATTCATACCATTAAAGGGTCGCCTAGTAGGCTACGCCGCAAAACAGTCACCTGCTCGCCGGGTAAAAACCCAATATCTTCTAATTGTTGCGCTAATTCGGGCTTATTACTCGGCGCATTTACTCTCTCGACCTGACTTACTAAGCCGGTAGGAAGTTGGTTCACAGTCATGGGTTTCATGATTGTTTCACAGTAACAAGCTAGAATCACGCAAGCATTTCATATACCGAAAATAGTTATTAAGAATGATTATCATCATAAGCTATTAAATTGAGAAAAATTCTTATTAGCGGTTTAGATCGTTTTTTTGATTTTGGCGTTAAAACATGTTGGATTTCAAGTTCCCATCGTGCCATCTTCTTGGCAAACTGCGAACCCAAAAAAAGCACTGGGAGGGGAAGTATCAACTCAATTTTGCTGTCCTCCTCAGCTTCTTGTTCTTATCTAGTGGTGTCATACCGACAGCAAATGCTGCTGAAGCCGTCTCCGATACGCCGATTGTTGATAGCTTAACGCCATTAGCAAATGAAACAGAACAATGGAGTATTCACGCACAATCAACTTATATTTCGCAATGGAAAAATAACTTTAATTCACCCTACTATGGTGAAAAAAGTATGCTGAATAAAACCGAGGGCGATGT
>JBAXGQ010000123.1:0-4189 GCA_037139315.1 Burkholderiaceae bacterium | reverse complement strand
CATCGAGCTCAAAAATAGCCATAATTCCTTATTGATTAAGTAAATTGAGTAGAATTTATGTTTATGATTATTTCATAACCAATCAAGAGGCCAAATATGAAAAAACTTTTCCTGCTTTTACTTCTAACGCTTGGCTTTGCTAGTCTTTTTATTCCCACTGTACATGCCCAAGAAAAGGTGGCAGTTTTAAGCACCCAAGAATTTATAACAAGCTGCAAAAGCCCCCCAAATGCCGAGTCACGTAGTTTTTGCTTAGGCTATGCAACCGGTCTTTACGATACCTATCTTGCGACCCGTCACCCTAGTATGGCTAAACCTTTTATCTGCGTGAAACAGCCCGGCCCAACCCGTGATACCGTAATTGGTGACTTTATTAAATGGGCCGAAGCTAAGCCTGCCCTTCTAAGCAGCCCTGCAGCCGATAGTGTCTTGCGTTTTTTAGCTGAACGCTTCCCTTGCCCCGCTTAATTATTAAGACCATTCTGAAGGAATAACACCATGAATACGATGAAAAAATTAATCGCCATTACTAGCATCATTGCCACTGCTGGATTAGCAACAACTGGCTGCTCGAACATGAATAGCTCGCAACAAAGTACCTTATCTGGCGCTGCGGTTGGTGCGGCTGCGGGCGCTGTTGGTACCGCGGTCTTAGGGGGCGCAGCAATTTGGGGTGCGGTAGGTGGCGCGGCTGTTGGCGCGGCCGGCGGATATGTCTATGACAAATACGAAAAAGATAAACAAGCTAATAATCAAGCCCAATACAACCAAGGTTATAGCGCTGGTCAAAAGGCAAGCTCTGGTTCAAGCTCGCCCTCTAAATAGTTTCCTAAGCGTTAATTAATTGGGTAGAGATTTGAATCTGCCCTGCTAAAGCAAGATGCACTGGGCACTTATTGGCTATTTCCAATAAGCGCGCCCGCTGCTCTGCATCTAAGTCACCAATGAGCTCAATGGTGCGCTCAAAGTGCTCAATTTGATTGGTGCGACTGATATCAACAGTAACGATTGCATTGCTTAAAGGCCAGGCTTTTCTTTGTGCGTACATGTTTAGGGTAATGCCAGTGCAAGCACCCAAAGCAGCTGCCAACAATTCATGAGGCGAAGGGCCTGAATTAGTACCACCAAGTTTGGCATCTACGTCAGCTAAAAATTGATGTTCACCTGCACTAATTTTTTGCTGGAAAGATTCCGAACCAAACTGTGTAATGACTTTGTTCATCTAAATTCCAATTGAGATTTAACTGAGTAGCATTTGATTCATGCGTTTTACAAAACCAGCAGGATCATTTAATTGACCCCCTTCAGCAAGCATAGCCTGATCAAATAAAAGATGGGCCCACTCATCAAACTGTTTGTCGTCATACTTTAGCTTACGTAATAAAGGATGTTCGGGATTAATTTCTAAAATCGGTTTTGTTTCGGGAGCCTGCTGACCAGCAGCTTTAAGCATTCGTAATAAATTACCCGATAATTCATTTTCATCGGCTACTAAGCAAGCAGGTGAATCAGTTAAACGAAAAGTGATGCGCACATCTTTTGCTTTATCGGCTAAGGTTTTTTTCATTCGCTCGAGCAAATCCTTAAATTCTTTTTCAGTCGCCTCTTGTACAGTCTTTTCTGGTTTATCCACGAGCTCACCTAAATCGAGATCGCCCTTGGCTACTGATAAAAGCCCTTTGCCATCAAACTCAGTAAAGAATGAGAGCATCCATTCATCAACCCGATCGGATAACAACAGTACTTCGACACCTTTTTTACGGAAAATTTCTAAATGGGGGCTATTTTTTGCCGCATTAAAGGAATCACCAGTGACGTAATAAATTTTTTCTTGCCCTGGCTTCATACGCCCTACATATTCTGCTAAAGAAACTGTTTGCTCAGGCAAGTCGGTATGGGTACTAGCAAAACGTAATAATTTCAAGAGCCGCTCTTGATTAGTCGGATCCTCGCCAACTCCCTCTTTAAGGGCTTGGCCAAAGGCATTCCAAAACGTACGGTATTTTTCGCGCTTCGTTTCATCATCACTATTAGCCAAGTCTTCTAGCATGCTAAGCACACGCTTAGTTGAGCTTTCGCGAATCACTTTGACATCACGTGATTCTTGCAAAATTTCACGCGATACGTTTAAAGGTAAATCGGCAGTGTCAATAACGCCCGTAACAAACCGTAAATAGGTAGGGATTAATTGCTCGGCATCATCCATAATGAAGACCCGTTTAACGTAGAGCTTAATACCGCCACGTTTATTGCGATCCCATAAATCAAAAGGTGCGTGTGCGGGAATAAACAATAATTGAGTAAATTCACTGCGCCCCTCTACACGGTTATGTGAATAGCACAAAGGATTTTCATAATCATGCGATAAATTTTTATAAAATTCATCATATTGTTCGACGCTAACTTCAGACTTTGGTCTAGCCCATAAAGCGCTAGCTTGATTAATACTTTCGAATTCATCTTTCAATACTTGGGCTTTTTGTTCTTCATCCCACTCCTCTTTGCGCATTTCAATTGGCAAAGAAATATGATCGGAGTACCGCCGCACAATCGTCTTCAGGGCATAAGTCGCTAGTAGCTCATCTTCGCCTTCACGTAGATGTAGGGTAATGGCTGTGCCACGTTCGGGACGATCGATCGTTTCTACTGTAAATTCGCCCGAGCCATCGGATTCCCAGCGAACACCATCTTTAGCTGGCAAGCCTGCGCGCCGTGTTTCTACAGTAATCCGATCGGCCACAATAAAAGCTGAATAAAAACCAACACCAAATTGACCAATTAAAGCGGCGTCTTTTTGTTGATCACCAGAGAGTTTGGAGAAAAATTCTTTTGTGCCAGATTTGGCGATAGTGCCTAAATTCGAAATTACCTCTTCACGGCTCATGCCAATACCATTATCTGTAATAGTGATAGTGCGTGCCGCCTTATCAAAAGTAATTTTTATTTTTAAGTCGGGCTGATCTTCATACCACTCAGGATGTGTCATCGCCTCATAGCGCAACTTATCAGCAGCATCAGACGCGTTGGAAATGAGTTCACGCAAAAATATTTCTTTGTTCGAATACAAAGAGTGAATCATTAATTGCAATAGTTGTTTGACCTCGGCCTGAAAGCCTAAGGTTTCTTTTTGAACAGGGGTCATTACTCTTTATCCTTGATTACGTTTAAATCATGCTTTTTAGTGCTGGGTACAGGCCTTAATTACACAGCTATATGTGGGGGTTTTAGGCGAAATTTCAAGGGTCTATCAGCAATAAAGCCCTGCAAATATATATTAAAAGGCTATTTAGCATGTTTGGCTGGCTTATCAACAATGGGTAATTGGGCCGCCTTCCAAGCAGTAAACCCGCCTGCAATATGACAAACCCGAGGCACCCCCATGCGCTGTAAAGTTTCGGTCGCTAAAGCCGAGCGCCAAGCTGAGGCGCAATATAAAACGAGTCGCTTGCCCTCACCAAATACCGGCTTGTAATAAGGACTTTCGGGATCAACCCAAAACTCCAGCATTCCCCGGGGAGCGTGCAGCGCTCCTGGCAACATACCTTCGCGCTCTAACTCGCGGATATCACGAATGTCGATAAAGCTGGTATCAGCATCCCCTAACAAGGCATTAGCTTGCTCTAAATTGAGTGTTTCAATTTTACTTAGTGCTTCAGCGATTAACGCTTGATAACCTATTTTCAGTCCCATTTTATATTCCTTGATTCCTAAGGGTATTTGACCAAAACCTATTTTTACATTTCTTGCTGATAAGATTCCATCATGAACTTTACCCCGACCGAACTTGGCGCCACCATTCTTTTTTTAATTGCAGTGATTCACACATTTTGTACTGCCTATTTTGAAAAACTAGCCGTGCATTCTAAACGTCATTCCGGACTATTTCACATGCTTGGCGAAGTTGAAATTGTCTTTGGGTTATGGGCCGCCGTATTAATTTTATTTATTTGGGCTATTGATGGCTTCACTAGTGCGAAACAATATTTAAACGAGCGAAATTTTACTGAACCCATGTTCGTTTTTGCAATTATGATCGTTGCTGGAAGCAAGCCCATACTCGATATTGCCACACAAATTTTGACTTGGCTTAGCCATCGAGTCCATCGCTTAGCGCGTACAGAGCAAAGTACTGCCCTCTATTTTTTAACCCTTAGTATTACGCCATTATTGGGATCTTTAATTACTGAAC
>JBAXGQ010000122.1:0-4212 GCA_037139315.1 Burkholderiaceae bacterium | reverse complement strand
AAATGATCTTCACTATCAAACAAGAAACCAGCGAGTGCTTTACAGAGCTCGGTTTTGCCTACACCGGTAGGGCCTAAAAATAAGAATGATCCATAAGGTCTATTCTCTTCTGATAAGCCGGCCCGTGAACGACGAATGGCATCAGAGACAGCCCGAATCGCTTCTTCCTGGCCCACGACGCGATTATGCAATAGCTCTTCCATTTTTAATAATTTATCGCGCTCGCCTTGCATCATCTTGGATACCGGAATGCCAGTAGCACGCGAGACAACTTCAGCAATTTCTTCGGCGCCAACCTGAGTACGTAAGAGCTTATTTTTAACTACGCCATCTTTATCGCCCTTTGCCTCGGCAGCTGCTGCAGACTTTAGCTTCTGCTCTAATTCTGGTAATTTGCCATATTGCAACTCAGCTACTTGCTCTAATTTACCTTCACGTTGCAACTTGGTAATTTCCGCCTTAGTCTTTTCAATTTCCTCTTTTAAGGTGGCAGCACCTAAGACCGCGCCTTTTTCGGCTTTCCAAATCTCTTCTAAATCAGCATATTCAGCACCCAAACGCTTGATTTCTTCTTCAATTAAATCTAGACGCTTTTTGGATGCATCATCTTTTTCTTTCTTCACCGCTTCGCGCTCAATTTTGAGCTGAATGAGACGGCGCTCTAATTTATCCATTACCTCTGGTTTAGAGTCAATTTCCATGCGAATGCGTGAGCCTGCCTCATCGATTAAATCGATGGCCTTGTCCGGCAAGAAACGGTCGGTAATATACCGGTGTGACAACTCGGCTGCAGCAACAATGGCGGGATCGGTAATTTCAATACCATGATGTAATTCATAACGCTCTTGTAAACCGCGCAAAATTGCAATCGTTGCCTCAACACTTGGCTCATCCACCATCACTTTTTGGAAGCGACGCTCTAAGGCAGCATCTTTCTCAATGTACTTACGATATTCATCGAGGGTGGTTGCGCCAATGCAATGCAATTCACCGCGCGCTAAAGCCGGTTTAAGCATATTACCTGCGTCCATTGCCCCATCGGCCTTGCCAGCCCCTACCATCGTATGAATTTCGTCGATGAAGATAATGGTATTACCTTCATCCTTGGCAACATCATTTAGCACAGCCTTCAAACGTTCTTCAAATTCACCACGATATTTAGCGCCAGCTAATAACAAAGCCATGTCTAAAACTAATACACGTTTATTTTTTAAAGTTTCAGGCACTTCACCATTGACAATACGCTGTGCCAAACCTTCAACAATAGCAGTCTTACCAACACCTGGTTCACCAATTAAGACTGGATTATTTTTGCCCCGGCGCTGCAAAATTTGAATCGTGCGACGAATCTCATCATCACGCCCAATTACTGGGTCGAGCTTGCCAAGACGAGCGCGCTCAGTTAAATCTAAGGTATATTTTTTTAACGCTTCACGTTGACCTTCAGCATCGGCACTATTCACGGACTCTCCTCCTCGTACAACATCAATTGCAGCTTCTAAGGCTTTACGGGTTAAACCATTTTCGCGGGCAGCTTTGCCTAATGGACCCTTATCGTCAGCAATCACCAATAAAAAAAGTTCGCCAGCAATAAATTGATCGCCGCGCTTGTTAGCCTCTTTTTCGGTGAGATTAAGCCAGCCCGATAAATCACGACCAACCTGCACTTCACCATTAGTCCCCTGCACTTCAGGAAAACCATCAATCATTTTTTGAGTCGCTTTTTCTAATCCGGCAATATTGACTCCAGCACGGGTTAATAAGCTGCGCGCTGCACCATCTCGCTCACGCAACATGGCCATGAGTAAATGCGCTGGCTCAATATATTGATTGTCTTTAGATAAAGCAATGCTTTGCGCCTCGTTGAGCGCCTCCTGAAATTTACTGGTTAATTTATCGATTCTCATGATTTACCTTAAAGCTACAAAAATTAATATCATATGAGAATATAAGGGCAAATCCCCTAATTGCAAGCTGAAATATGCCTAAAACTACCCATTTTTCTTGGTTTGTCTACCTCTTAGAGTGTAGCGATGAAACCTACTATGCCGGCATCACCAATCGCCTTGAACATCGCCTAGAGGCCCATAATTTAGGGCTTGGTGCTCGGTATACCCGCTCCCGTAGACCCGTGATTTTGCTCGCCAGTCAACCACATCCCGATCGCTCCAGCGCCTCAAAAGCAGAGATAGCTCTCAAGCGCCTGCCGCGGTCAAAAAAAATAGCGTTTTTTAAGCTTTAATCGACGCTTATCTTGCCGCTCTTCACGAGCCTTGCCCATTCCACCATCTGGGCCTTAATAAATTTATCAGCTTCGTTTGCGTTGCCCTGAAAAATCTCACCTCCCAGACTGATTACTTTGTCTCTTACTTCAGGCGTTTGCATCACCTTAGTTATTGCCTCAGATAATTTCAACACAATTGCTGCGGGGGTTGCAGCAGGCGCAAAAATGCCATTCCACTCATAGACTTCATACCCTGCAACACCAGCTTCGGCCATGGTGGGCACCGTCGGCATTGATGAGGCGCGTTTTTTGCCTGTAACCGCCAAAGCGTTTAATTTACCCGTATCTACATACTGTTTGGTTGAGGCTACACTGCCAAAAAATACTGGCACCTGGCCGCCAAGCACGTCATTTAATGCTGGTCCACCGCCTTTATAGGGAATATGCTGCATCTCTACCCCGGCCTGAATTTCAAACAAGGCGCCCGCTAAATGTTGCGCCGAGCCATTACCAGAGGATGCGTAAGCAATACTATTTGGCTTAGCTTTAGCCATCGACACTAACTCTTTCACAGACTTCGCCGGAAAACTGGGGTTAACTAACAACACGTTCGGGTACTGGGCCAAAATACCTAAAGTCTTAAAATCTTTATTGGGATCATAAGGCAACTTGGGAAATAAAGAGGGGTTAACAGAGTAAGAGGAAGCATCTAGCATCAAGGTATAGCCATCTGGATTAGCCTTGGCAACATAACTAGCGGCAATTTGGCCACTAGCGCCTGGCTTATTTTCCACCACAATAGAAGTGCCCAAGATCTTGCCCAATGGGGTAGCAATTGTTCGCGCCATTAAATCTGCAGTACCTCCAGGAGGATAGCTAACAATTAAATTAATGGGCCGTGCTGGCCACTCTTGCGCTTGCGTCATACTTACTGTTGTTAATAGCGCTAATAAAATTAGCTTCAATAGCAGCTTCATTGCAATCCCTTCATCGAGTGAACCTATATCTTAAGATGGTTAAGTTAACATATCCAATATGAAGATTGATACTCATTTCCATATTTTTCGTAAAAATGATAGTCAAAGTACGAATACGCGCTATACCGTTAACTACGATGCCGCATTTGAGGATTGGCGCAAAGTTACCAAGCCTAATGCAATTGAATCAGGCATCTTAATTCAACCCAGTTTTCTTGGCTTTAATAACGATTATTTATTAAAGACAATAAAACAAAACCCTAAAATATTAAAAGGGGTAGCAGTCGTCAGACCTAATACATCTTCTGCTCATTTACGCAAGCTAAAAGATGAAGGCATTACTGGGGTGCGTCTAAACCTTGCTAGCGAGCAAAATCCAGTAAAGGTGGTTGAAGAAAATCGAGATCTCATTGCCTTACTTCAAGATTTAGCCATGCATTTAGAAATAAATCATGATAATGGCTGTTTAAATGAAATATTGTTAGCGATTCCAAGCGGTGTTGGTATTGTGATTGATCACTTTGGCAGACCCCAAAAAAATCAAGAATTTACAATGAACAATAGTGGAATAAAAAACCACACCGGGCGACTGTGGGTTAAGTTAAGTGCAACCTATAGATCACCAGCCATCGACCATCAAGCGTTATTTGATTATTGGCTTAATACAATTGGGGCGACTCATTTGTTATGGGGTAGTGACTGGCCACATACCCAATTTGAAGAACAAGAGCATTATGAAAAGCAGTTATCAATGCTTAATCAACTCACGTCTGATAGTGGATTATTGCAGCAAATATTGAGCGACAATCCAAAAGCACTATATTGGAATTTTTAATATCCCACTATTTTGCCTTTTAATTATTTTTTGGCGGAGAGAGTTACCGCGGGAAAATATAGCCAAGGCAAGCCTACTATAAATCCTATAGGTGGAAGTTGATAATATTGTTTAATTTAATTTAGGCACGTCAAAAATAACTGGCAAGCTTACTGTAGCACCCGTAAGCTTAGTTG
>JBAXGQ010000121.1:0-4232 GCA_037139315.1 Burkholderiaceae bacterium | reverse complement strand
GGAATTTCATTGGGAATGTATTTTATTTTTGCCAGCGGTGTAGCTCTCTGGCTAGTTTATGGAATTGCTCTGGAAAACTGGCCGTTGATCATTGCTAATGGCTTGACGCTGATATTTGCGCTCTGTATTTTAATGATGAAAATAAAGCAAAGACATTAAGGTGGGTCGCCCTAAATTAAGTCAGAAGCAATATTAATCGTCAGCGCCAAAATAGTAGTATTGAAAAAAAACGCCAAAATACAGTGCACCGTTCCAATACGGCGTAATACGCTACTAGAAAAACTAACATCAGCAGTTTGCGCCGACGTACCAATGACGCAGGAAAAGTATAAAAAATCAGCGTAGTCAGGCAGAGACGTGCCGGGAAAAATTAAGCCTTCTTGTAATTTATCCTTGCCCAAAGAAAAATAAAAAAAATGTGCGTAGTACAAAGCAAAAATAAATTGTGTAAAGACCCAAGTTGCAAGAATAGTTGAAATAGTTAAAGCAATATTTAACAGACGGGCATTTCCATGAATTTCTGTAATTGAAGCAAGTTCAACAATGACGGCAGCAATGGCTGTAATAGTCGCAATAACTGTAATGCCTAAAACTAGATACTGTCCCTCATCTTCAACTAATGCCCGGGCTCGAATAGAGGCATGACTTGCGCCAAACATTAAATGAATAATTAATAAAACAAAGAGCCAGGCAGTACAGTTCCAGCCAATAATATAGCGAGAAATAGGATCTACAGTCTGCGCCGGCAGCAAAAACAAAGCAACCACTAGCCCCACTAAGCACGAAAATATTAACCGCCATCGAGCGATAATTATTTGCCGCAGAGACTTGAAAGTTGAAAACATAAATAAGGCAAGGCCATTTAGTTAAATTAAGGAGGGGCACTATACTTCATAAATGATTAAACCACATGCCAAAGCCATCGTAGTTTTAATTATTTTATTCGCCATAAGCGGCATTGCGCGGAGTCAAACAACGACGATTGCCGTTGCAGCTAATCTTAAGGAAGCGTTTGCAAGCATTATTGCGGCTAACAATACGCTTAAATTAGACGAGATAAAAATTATTTATGGTTCTTCAGGAAATTTCACCACCCAAATATTGAATGGCGCACCATTTAATTTATTTATTTCTGCTGATGAGCAATATCCCCTTGAATTATATAAATTAGGTAAAACAGTCGATCAGGGCAAAATTTATGCACAGGGCAAAATTGTATTAATCACCAATAAGTCTTCTGGACTTTCACTTATGCCCAATAAAGAGGGACTCATTGAGGTAATTAATAAAGCCAATAAAATAGCACTTGCTAAGCCAGAGCTTGCTCCTTACGGCCGGGCAGCAATTCAATATTTAAAGGCCATGGGGGTTTGGGAGTTGGCAAAACCCAAGCTAGTCTTTGCAGATAACGTGGCTTTAGCTTCGATGTACGTTAAGACTGGGGCCGCAGATTTAGGTATTACTGCACTCTCCTTAGCCCAGTCGCCCGCCCTCACAAAAGAAACCCAATATCTCGTGATTAATGACAAGCTATATGAGCCAATAAAACAGCGCATGGTACTAATGAAAAATCCTACGCCATTAGCAAAAGAGATATATCAATATTTACAAAGCGCACAAGCCCAAGAGCTCTTTATAAAGTTTGGTTATTCCGCACCCTAAGCCCAATACATCTTAAGAGCAACAAGCAGAGGTTTGCTAATGTTTATCTTCGGCATGTGCTGCAATTTTTTCCGAGAGGGCAAACAACACGCCAGTAAATAAAAATACGACATGCAGGCCAATTTGCCAGGCTAAATCAACTTTATTAGCGGTTTCAATTTCTAAAAATGCAGCCAAGAGGTTAATGCCAGACAGTGCCACAATCGAGCCAATCAGCTTCAGCTTGAGGCTTGCAAAATCCACTCCACCCATCCATTTAGGGCGATCAGTGCTACGTCTTGCAACGCCAATAACAGATACAAAATTCTCATAGCCCGAAAAAATAACTAATAGTAATAAGTTTGCTAGTAGCGTCTTATCAACCAGCGAAAGCACACCAGTTAAAAATTTTGCTTCAGAGTCTTCCCAAAAATTAAACGCAAAATGCTGAAACTCATGCAGGAATTTAATCGCTACTAAAACTAAGGTGAGCACTAAAAAAAGATAAAAGATCGAAAGAATCCAGCGGCTATTAAAAATAAATTTTTCAATGATATTTTCTAGCGAAAATGCTTCAACATTTTCATCGGCCGGATTATTTTTTTGATTATGATCTGACATTTTTTTCCTTATCGCAATTTATTTCACTACAGATTTAATAAGTATATCGTTCTATTGATAATAGTAATTTCCAATAATAATAGGAGTTACGCAATACTACGCAACAAGCCGCAAAATGGCAAATACAAATTCGCCTTCCTTTATGGGGCCCCAGTGGTGGATTTCTCTGGGCAAATGGGAGGATGTCTTGGCAAGCGCATGTTGATTCTTATGTAGCATTTATTGATTAAATACTAAACCAAATAAATCTAAACCCAGCGGCCATTAAAGCTTACTGTGCAACTAAATTTATAATTTATGCAGAAAGTAAAATTCTTGCCTAAAATATAAAATATTACATAAGTAATTAAACTTTTCACCAGGCGCCCTTAATATGAAGCTCGTTGCTAGTCTTTTCATTGCGTTATTGTGGCCTATCAGCAATTCAGCTTTAGCGCAGAGCTTTGACCATCAAGTCAAAGTGAATGTAATCAATACAGGGGATATATTTGAAATTAATGCCAGCTTTAAGACGCCATTAAATAATTGTGATGCCTATCGCTATTTAACGGATTATGCGGCTGCTAAAAAAATTCCTGGCGTACTTGAGTCCGAGGAGACACGTAAATCAGAGACTGTCGCCATCGTCAATCGCACCATTAAGGAGTCTATTTTATTTTTCTCGGTCACCGTTAAAACAACCATCGAATATACCGAGCTCCCTTTTAGAGGCGTAGACTTTAAGCAAATTGCTGGTGACGCCAAAATGTTTAAGGGCACTTGGCGCTTAAAACAAGATGAAACAGGAACCAATTTTGTTTATCAAAGTTTTATCGAGCCAAATACCATTGTGCCGAACTTTATTATTAGTAGCTATATCAAAAACGAGCTACAGCAGCAATTCCTCGAAATTGCAAAAATTTCGCTAACCAATAAATCAAAAACCTATTTAGCCTGTAATTAGGTTTTATAAACTTAATCGTTATTCGCTTGCTGGGTTTGGTGTTAATTCTGCGGCAGGAGCAACAGTTTCGGTAGCGGGAGCCTCTGCAGCTGGTGCGCTGGCTGCTAGTGCAGCATCAGCAGCGGCAGCACTGGCTGCATTTGTTGCGGCAGTAATCGCTGCGGCAGCAGCAGCAAGCGTAGCTGCAGATGGTTTTTGCTTAGCAAGCGCACGTACGAGTTTATTTTTATCTTTAGGCTTGCTTGATGATTCAATTAACTTAGTTAATTGTGCGTGATTCAGCGGTCCTAAGCGTGGTTTCCCAGTTTTAGTGAGCATAGAATCATTTTTTCTAGTTCTTTGGTTTTGTCCAACAGCCATAAAAAAGCCCTCAATAATATTAGCGATGGCTTAAGGAAGGCTAGCTTGGGAAGATAGGCTTGATTAATCCCCCCATGGGGGCACAGGATGGTGATCTCAGGCGAGAATAATAGCATTTAGTGGGCTACTTCAAGGAAAATAGGCCAATGTATAAATTAATTGCCTTTGACGCCTACGGCACCCTATTTGATGTTTATTCGATTGCTCAGCTCGCGGAAGTAATTTACCCTGCTAAGGGGAAGCAGCTTACAGAGCAATGGCGTGAGCGACAAATTGAATATACCCGTCTAGTCACCATCAGCGATCCAAACCCAACCGGGAGCCAATACTACTTATCTTTTTGGGAAATTACAGCAAGGGCCTTGCGCTATAGTTGTAAACGTTTAGGCTTGCCACTGACACCTGAAAATGAAGCGCAATTAATGGGCCAGTATGCAAAGTTAGAGGCCTTTACTGAAAGTATAGAAGTACTAAAGGGCCTGCAAGTTGCAGGTATCAGCTGTGCAATTCTGTCGAATGGCAGCAAAGAGATGCTCGCGAGCGCTGTTGATAGTAATCATCTTGCTCCTTATCTAGAGAAAATTATTTCAGTAGCAGATACCAGGCTGTTTAAAACAGCGCCCCAAACTTACGGACTTTTGCTAGACCATTTTCCAGTGACCAAGCA
>JBAXGQ010000120.1:0-4444 GCA_037139315.1 Burkholderiaceae bacterium | reverse complement strand
AAGGATTCAGCAATTGCGCGGTTAAGCTCGCCAACAGTGAGTATCGACCTTGTTATTTCCGACATATTTATTCTTCTATTCAATCAAAATGGGGCTTCTAGGGCGATTTTTTTGAGCTTCTTTTGCGATACATATCCACAGGTGGAAAATTTCTTGCAGGCCGATATTGGAAGTAAACACTAACTTACCCAAAGCGTGGCATAAATCAGACATATTTTTTATAAACCATTGATTTATAAAGATAAATATATCTAAATTTGCCTTACTTAAAATTGATAAATTAATCACTTTATCGAAAAATCAATTACTTAGCTCAGTCCATTAAAAAAGTTTTGCACAGAGTTATCCACAGGCTTGACTCGTACTTTCAGTTTAGTTTGCTAAAGTACTGAAAGTCTATGTATACCATCTTACTTGCAGCCGGTTGGCCGATTTGGCCTCTTTTAGCAGTCTCTATTTTTGGCCTAGCCATTCTGATTGAGCGAAGCTGGTATTTACGTAAAAAACGGGTTTTGCCGCCGCAGGTTTTGCAGGAGGCCTTTGCACTAGGCGCCCAAGTAAACCAGAGTGTTGCTGGACGGCAATCGAACCCCCAACTCGCCAACCTAATCAATTCAATCGGCAACTCTTCGCCAATCGGCTCGCTCTTAGCTTGCGCTCTGGCGGAAAAGATGGCAGGACAGCCGGCTAATCATGCCTTAGAAGAGCTTCAGGCCACCGCTGAGGCAGTTTGGCTTAAATTGGACCGGTACTTAGGCGCCCTAGCAACCATCGCTACAGTAGCACCTTTACTGGGCTTATTTGGCACAGTCGTGGGCATGATTGAAATTTTTGGCAGCCAAGGCAGTGCCGTTGGCAACCCCTTGCAACTAGCGCATGGTATTTCGGTCGCGCTTTACAACACTGCCTTTGGTTTATTAATTGCCATACCCGCTTTAGCTGCTTGGCGCCTGTTGCGTTCAATGGCCGATCAGCGCCAACGCGAGTGCGAAGAATTTACCCGTCAGTTATTTAAAAAACTTTATCCTGCTGCGAGTGATGAATAAAAATCAAGCTAACGGGGGACGTTTTTCTTTAAGAAAAAATCAAGGCCTGTTTCTTAGTCGCGCTTCTGCTGGCGCCAATACGCCTCCAGAAATTAATTTAATTCCCTTTATTGATGTCTTACTCGTTATTTTAATTTTCTTAATGATCTCCACTACTTTTACGCGCTTTCAAGAATTAGCGATTGCCTTACCAAATGCAAGTGGTGCGGATTCTGCAAATCAAAGTCAACAAATTCATTTGGCAGTAAGTCGGGATGGGCGCTATGCGCTAAATGGTCGTATCGTCAGCAACGATCAACTCAGCAACGCTTTGGCGCAATTGGCGAATGCTAAGCCTGCTGATGCTAACTCTATCGATACGAAGTCAGCTCTGCAAGTAAGCATTGATGCTGATGCCCGCGCATCTCATCAAGCCGTGATGACAGCGCTAGAAGCTGCCCGGGATGCCAATTTAAGCAATATTGTTTTTACCAGCCAAACAAAATAATTAAATGCTGCCTAAGACATTTAACAATATGCTAACGGCGCCACCATTTTGGGATCAACGTAATTTACTTAGCCGGCTACTGAGTTATGCGCTGTGGCCCCTAGCGCTCTTTTATGGTTGGTTCTGCAGCTTACGTAATGCAGCTCAAGATCTTAATTTTGCTAAAGCGGCGCCAGTGCCACTCATTATTGTTGGCAATATTCGCGTTGGTGGCACCGGCAAAACGCCGATTGTGATTGCGCTCGCACTACAACTCAAGTCACTAGGCTGGCACCCCGGGATTATTAGTCGGGGATATATAAATGCGAGCAGCAAGAAAAAGTCTGCGCATCACCATGCGACAAAATTACGGGAAGCGATTGAAGTAACGCCCCGCTCTGATCCCGCAGTGGTTGGCGATGAGCCCGTTTTGATTGCGCAAAAAACCCATGGCACGATTCCCATTTGGGTTCAGGCAAACCGGCGCAAGAGTATTGCCGCATTGCTCAATAAAAATCCTCAGGTCAATGTGATTATTAGCGATGATGGCCTGCAGAATTTTGGCCTCCCGCGTTGGCCCGCCCGTGAAGGTGGCCGTGATATTGAATTGGTAGTGCGCGATAGCCGCGGCGAAGGTAATGGTTTTTTATTGCCCGCTGGCCCGCTGCGTGAGCCTGCTAATCGCGAACGTGACGCTACGCTCATGACCAGTGTTGAAATTGATAGTGCTACTGACCCTAACTACTTTTTAGAACAACGGGCCGTTTATCTCTCACCAGAAATAGGCCTAGCTTACAGTTTGAATGACCACTCTTTGCAATATTCATTAGCAGACATTGCGCAGATGTTTGCTCCCACAACGATCGTTGCTGTAGCTGCGCTTGGTAACCCCAGTCGCTTTTTTACTTGCTTAAAAGAGCATGGTCTAAAGCCGCGGACCATTGCCTTACCTGATCACAGTAGTTTTTCTAGCGAGTTTTTTGCGGAAATAAAAGCGGAGTGTATTTTAATTACTGAAAAGGATGCCGTAAAATGCCGTCATATTGCTGATGAACGCATCTGGGTGGTGCCGATGAAAGTTACCCTGTCAACTGATTTTATGAACTGGGTCACATCGATCATTTCACGTCCAGATCCTCGGCAGAAATAAAATCACGATCAACTCAATTTACATGGGCTTCTAGTTCAAGGAAAATACATCATGGATAAACGCTTATTGGATATTTTAGTTTGCCCCTTGTGCAAAGGCCCCTTGCATTTTGAAGCAAATAAAAATGAACTGATCTGTAAAGCGGATAAATTAGCCTACCCAATTCGGGATGACATTCCAGTGATGTTAGTCGATGAAGCGCGCAGCCTGACGCCTGACGAAATCTTCTCTTAATTCCTTTTTATTCCTCCGCCCCAAACAAGATGAGTTCAACTGCGCCATTCAATGAATTCATTGTGCTCATTCCAGCGCGACTTGACTCGACACGCTTGCCGCGAAAACCCCTAGCAGATATTGCGGGAAAGCCCATGGTGGTAAGAGTTGCTGAGCAAGCCAGAAAATCGTTAGCCAAAAAAGTCATTGTTGCCACGGATTCAACTGAAATACAAGCGGCCTGCGCCTTACATCACATTGATTGTGTGATTACCCGGGCAGATCATTTAACCGGTACCGATCGCTTAGGCGAGGTGGCTCAATTACTTTCACTCAAACCAACTGATGTAGTTGTGAACGTGCAAGGCGATGAACCTTTAATTCCGCCCGAATTAATTAATCAAGTAGCACTCACTCTAATAACCCATCCACAGGCTGCGATTGCCACAGTTGCTGTAGTCATTCAGGACGCTAGTGAAATTGCCAGTCCTCATGTTGTAAAGGTAGTACTTAATCATGCTGGTGAGGCTATGTATTTTTCGCGCTCCGTTATTCCCTTTCTGCGTCAAAGCTCGCCGGACAAGAGTAAAGATGCAGCGCTTTTGCCTAATTACCTGCGCCACTTAGGCATCTATGCCTATCGGGCTAACTTTCTTTTGGCCTATTCGCAATTAGCTGTCGCCCCTCCTGAGATAGCGGAATCACTAGAGCAATTGCGGGCGCTATGGCATGGCTACCCAATTCAGGTCTACGTGGCTAATAAAGCCCCACCTGCTGGTGTTGATACTGCCGCAGACCTCGAGCGGGTACGAGCGCTCTGGAAATAAGGCTTATATCGGGAAAATCCTTAGCCCTACCTAGCGCTAAGCAGGAAAAAATACGGGACAATCACGTTTTAAATCCAATTTTGTCGGTTTCAGGGGAATAACAATGCGTTTAATACTGTTGGGCGCGCCAGGCGCTGGCAAAGGCACTCAAGCCCAATTCATTTGCAAACAATTTGCCATTCCACAAATTTCGACTGGCGATATGTTACGCGCGGCAGTAAAGGCGGGTACTGAACTTGGCATTGCCGCTAAAAAAATTATGGACTCCGGTGGCCTGGTTTCGGATGACATCATTATTGGCCTAGTAAAAGATCGCTTAACTCAACCCGATTGTTCACACGGCTATTTATTCGATGGTTTTCCTCGCACCATTCCACAAGCCCAAGCGATGAAAGACGCCGGCGTTCCCATTGACTACGTATTAGAAATTGACGTGCCCTTTGAGGCCATTATTGATCGCATGAGTGGTCGTCGTGTCCACCCTGCTTCGGGACGTACGTATCACCTCACATTTAATCCACCCAAGATGGCAGGGCAGGACGATGTTACTGGCGAGCCCTTAATTCAGCGAGATGACGATAAAGAAGAAACCGTGCGCAAACGTCTGCAGGTTTATAACGATCAAACTCGACCTCTGGTTGATTATTATTTCAGCTGGTCAAGCACCCCAGACCCTCAAGCTAAAGTGAAGGCACCAGCCTATCGCAAAGTTAGCGGCACTGGCAGTGTTGATGACATCACG